>JAEXBA010000034.1 GCA_023457935.1 Bacteroidota bacterium
CTTCGTATGCGCTAACCGTTGAACCGAAAACAGCACTTGAAAACTGGGTTTTGAAGAAGAAATTGGATGCGCCGAGCGAATCACTTCAGGATGAAGAATTTCATTACATGTCTGCATTTCTGAAAGAGCATGGATTTGAGCATTACGAAATCTCCAATTTTGCAAAACCGGATTTCAGATCGAAACACAATTCTGCCTACTGGAAGTATGAACCTTATCTCGGAATCGGGCCTTCCGCACATTCGTATGACGGTTTTCAGAAACGGAGCTGGAATCTTGCCAACAACGCAAAATATCTTCAGCTTATTGAAGCCGGAAAATCAGCTTTGGAGACAGAAATCCTCACCGAAAAAGACCGTTTTAATGAAATGATCATGATTGGACTGCGCACTTCTGACGGTGTGGATTTAAGCAAACTGAGATCTGAATTCAGTTCTGAAATTCTTGAACAGTTTGAAGAGGATTCCAGACAAAAAATAAAGGACGGAATACTTCAGGTTGAGCAGAATCATTTGATTATTCCGGAAAAATACTGGTTCAAAGCAGACGGTATCGCTTCTGATCTTTTCCAGGTTTGACGCTGTTTTTTCATCAAAAAAACACAGAGATTTCAGAAAAGAATTAAATTTGCAGCAAAGCTTTTAATTTTGGCAAAAAAACCAGACTATTCGCATCTTTCGGCCAGCCAGCCAATTGGTGTTTTTGATTCCGGAGTGGGCGGATTAACCGTTGCTAAGGAAATCAAGAGAATTCTTCCGAACGAAAGCATGATTTACTTCGGCGATACCAAACACCTTCCCTACGGTGAAAAATCGCGTGAAGCCATTATTGGTTACGTCACGAAAATTACGCAGTTTCTGCTGGATAAAAACTGCAAAGCGATCGTCATTGCCTGTAATTCTGCCACTGCAAATGCCCTGAAAGAAGTTCTGGAGCTGGTTGACCACAAAGTGCCGGTTATCGATGTGATCAATCCGGTTGCCGAAAAGGTTGCCTATGAAATCCACAACAATGTGGGTGTAATTGCCACGAAAGCGACTGTAAATTCCGGTCTTTACCGGAAAAGTATCCGAAAGCACAATAAATTCATTAAAGTGGATGAACTTGCCACTCCGCTTCTGGTTCCGGCGATTGAAGAAGGTTTCAAAAATCATCCGATTACACATTCTATCATTTATAATTACCTCAGCAACAGCAAATTAAAGAATATTGAAACGCTGATTCTGGGCTGTACGCACTATCCTATTCTGCTTGATGAAATCAAACAGTATTACGGAAACCGCGTTCGTGTAATTGATTCACCGAATATTGTTGCCAACCAGCTGAAACACATTCTGGAAAAACATCATCTGCTGAATGAAGACTCAAAACCGACGTATGAGTTTTACCTTTCCGATATTACCAAAAATTTTGAGAAAATCTCCAAGAAATTCTTCGGTAAAGCCATTGAAATGAAGCATGTTGTTTTATAAATGCTAAACTTAATTAAACGGGAACCGCCGCGGCCTTCGGCCGCGGCGGTTTATTTTCCAAAGAATTCAGGCAAAATTATCCCTGTTTTCTATGTGTGCTTTTCGGAGCTGATTTTGCAGCGGAAGTAGACGCTTTAGCTTTCGGAGCAACTGCTTTTTCAGCTTTTGGAGCGGCTTCTTTCTTCGCGGCAGTTTTCTTCTCTGCTTTTTCTTCCTTCACCTCTTCTTCTGCAGGCGCTTCAGGCTTTACAAAGCTTTCCTCCGTAATGTAACCCGCTTTATGAAGGATGTTGTACCATTGAGCCAGTTTTTTCATATCCGAAACATAAACACGGTCGGTATCATAATTCGGAAGCGCTGTTTCCATAAATTCTTTCAGTTCAGTGTCTGAAGATTTATGGGAAATGGTTTCACCGTATTTATTGGCTTTCGCTACATTTTCAAAAACCTCAAAAAGAGGAACTTCCTTATCGAAGGTGAACATGGCAATATTATCAAGAAGACTCACCTGTGAAGAGTTTCCGATGCTTACTTTTTTCTTGGAGATTACATCTTCAATGATGAACCCGTTTCTCAGCTGAGAAACCAGTTTAAACAGTCCCGGTTTTCCGGAAATCGAAATGATTTTTTCTAACGTCATAACAGTTCTTTTTTCATTTGGCCCGCTTGCGGACGCTATTTTCTATACTATCTTTTTTACAGTTTTTATTTCGGAAACCTCATCTTGTAGCTCACATTCACGTCGCCGTTGGAGATTTTCACGAGTTTTCCTTTTACGAGTTTTTTCTTCAGGGCGGAAAGATGATCAGTGAATAAAATTCCGTCGATGTGATCATATTCATGCTGAATTACTCTGGCGCGAATATCCGAAAAAGTGTCGGTATGTTTAACGAAATTTTCATCCAGATATTCAATTACAATGGTTTCCTTTCTTTTCACGTCTTCACGCACATCAGGAATGGAGAGGCAACCTTCATTGAACTTCCACTCTTCACCGCTTTCCTCCAGAATTTTCGCATTGATGAATACTTTCTTGAAATCCTTCAGTTCATCAGCAATATCTTCATAATCTTCATCTTCAGCCAATGGGCGGACATCAACTGTGAAAAGTCTGATATCCAGACCGATCTGCGGCGCTGCAAGGCCGATTCCGTTTGCGCCATACATGGTTTCAAACATATTGTCAATCAGTTCCTTCAAATCCGGATAATCCGGTGTGATGTCGTGGCAGTGCTTTCTTAAAACCGGATCGCCGAAAGCGCGTATTGGTAATATCATCGTTGTTTCTGTTCTAAATAGTTCTGCAAAATAAGTGTTGCACTCACTTTATCAATCAGGCCTTTCTGCTGTCTTTCTTTTTTGCTTTTTCCGCTTTGCGAAATGAAATACGAAGCAATTTTCGATGTAAAACGTTCATCGTAGCGTGCAACATTCATTCCCGGAAATTCTGTTTCAAAATTTCTGATGAACTGCTGTATATCGGTTTCCACTTCGGAAATGTTCCCTCTGAGGTCCACTGGCAGTCCCACCACAATTTCATCTACTTTATTAAGGGAAAAATATTGATTCAGAAAACTGATGATATTTGCTGTAGGAACGGTTTCCAGGCCGCTGGCAATAATCTGCATGTCATCTGTTACTGCTATTCCGCAGCGTGCTTTTCCATAATCAATGGCCAGAATTTGTCCCATAAATGTGCAAATTTACAAAATTTGGCAAAAATCATTTTCACGATTTCATTCTTTGATTCGAAAAAATTGAAAAATAATTTATAATTTTAGTTTTCATTAAAAATCAAAAAAATATGAAACAGCTGATTCTGGTTCGCCACGCCAAGAGCGACTGGCCTGAAGATACTGATGATTTCGACCGTCCGCTTGCCGACAAAGGCCTGGAAGATGCTGTCAACATGTCGAAGTTTCTGAAGGAAAACGGTGTGGAAATTCAGCAATTTGTTTCCAGTCCGGCACTTCGGACACTCAATACCTGTAAGATTTTCAATCATGCGTATCATATTGATATTGAAACAGATCCGAAGCTGTATAACGCTTCCGAAAACAATTTCCTTTCGGTAATTTACGGTTTGGACGACAGTAAAGAATCGGTGGCGATGTTTTCGCATAACAACGGTATTTCCAACTTTGCCAATTATATGTCCGACGGTGCATATCATTTTCCCACGTGCGGTGTTGCCGGATTTGAGGCCGACTGTAATTCCTGGGCAGAATTTGACGGAGCAGATAAACGCCTTATTTTCTTCTACGAACCTAAGAAAATATAAACTCTGCATTTCAGACTATTTTTCCTGACATTTTTAGCGGCAGCTGTTTTTTCAGGATGCACGAAAAATTCCAGTGATTACTTTAGCGCTGTTGCTGCGAACGACATTCCGATGGAAGCTCCGGTAATTGGCGAGTGGCGGTATGCGCATCCGGAAAAGGCACAGTCTTTCGCAGATTTTCAGAAATCGAAACGTCTTGTCCCTACCGACGGAAAAAACATTATATATCTTCGTCCGATTGGAGAATTCACCAAGTTTGAGGAAGCAGAACTGAAATTCTGCCGCGATTATCTGGAAGCATTTTTTCAGCTGGAAACCGAGATTCTTCCAACTGCAAATCCCGACATTCTTCCCAGAATTAAGAAACGGCTTCTGAAAGGTGAACACGAACAGTGGCATGCAGGATTCATTCTGAACAGAATCATGAAAAAGGACAATAATGAAGACCAGATTGCCGTTATGGGTATTACTTCCAAAGATATTTATCCAAGAGAGGAATGGGATTTTGTTTTCGGGCTTGCTTCGTACGAAGACGGTTGCGGCGTAACATCCATTTACCGCTTTCATAACGGAAATTTAAACAATGAAAACTTTAATAAGAGTCTTTTGCGGTTGCTGAAAATCAGTTCACACGAAATTGGCCATATGTTCGGAATCGGGCACTGTCAGCATGCTTACTGCGTGATGAACGGCACCAACAATATGTCGGAAACAGATATTCATCCGGCAAGACTTTGCTCAGACTGTCAGAAAAAACTGCAGTCGGTCATTAAATACGATAATAAAGAACGGCTTTCCGACCTGAAAACCTATTTCAAAAAAAGAAATCTGCAGCCGGAACTGGAAAGCATACAGAAGGATCTTAGAACTTTAAAATAATATCAATGATGAAACTGAAATTAATAGTAGTTTTGCTTTTTTCCCAGCTTGCTTTGGCGCAAACCAACGGATTAACCAATAAAAAGCTGATAGAGTATTTTTCACTGGTTAATGAAGCAGAACTGAAGATTACCGAAAACAATCTGTCTGAAGCAAATGTTCTTTACAAAAAAGCTTTTAAAACATTTAAAGAGCCACACGCCAAAGACATGTACAACAGCATGAAGACCGCTTTTGGAATAAAAGACTGGAAACATGCTTCCCAACAATACCGCAGTTTAAAATGCATGGAGTTTCCATTCGAAGATGTATCATTTCCCGCTGAATTTGACTCCTACCGAAATAAATCAAAATCCTGTAAGAATAAGATCGATTATGATTATCGCAAAAAACTGGATTCTTTGGTAGTTATCGATCAGAAATACAGAAATATGTCAGGCGGAAATTACACCAAATATAAAAAGGAAATCACGACCAGCGACAGTATTGCTTCAATCAAATTGCTGAAACTTATTCAGGAAAAAGGATTTCCCAACGAATATGAGCTTGGTTTAAAAAGTGCAGACAATCATTTTTTCCACAATTTTTACTTAATTATCTGGCATCAGCTGGCGTCCAATACAATATCGCCACAACGGGTGAATTTTACCAATGAAATCCTGAAAGCCGTTAATGAAGGTAAAATCAATCCGGAAAATGCAGGAATCCTGATTGATCTCAACAACAACAGTACTCGATACAAATCTGAATTATTTACAGTGCATGAGCTAATAACTTTAACCGCAAATAAGGACAACCCTTTTGAAGCACTGAAAAATAAACAATATGAATCGGATTGTTGCTATTTACATCCGTCGTTCAGGAAAGAAAACCGAGACCAAAGAGCTGTCGCCACTGTGAAGGAACTGGATTCAAACCGCGAAAAAATAGGTTTGTCATCAATTGATGATGAATTAAAAAAAATCATATTTTCTCTTAATAACAAAGATTATGTTTTGGTGAACTCCACAATTGCAGGCCATCAATTTGCAGATCCGGAACAAGGAAAAATGATGTTTAAAAATTTCATTAAAATCAAAAAAGAAAAAAATTAGAATAAAAAATCAGACAAAAAATGTCTGATTTCTATTTTGTTGCGATCAATGTTATTTCCGCTTCAAATCCAGATCCTCAAAATCAAAACTGAAATCCGTGATATCCGAAATCGGCTTCATTTTGGCGCTCTGCGCTTTTCCGGTTTCATCATAGGTGAAAATCACAAATGCATCGGCATCGTAACTCCTGTCGTCCCATTTTGCAATGAAAACATTGTTCGTATACGGCAACAGATTACCTTTAAGACGCGGCGAAGTTTTGGAAGCAATATGGTAACCTTTTCCGGACGGCGTTATTTCCACATCACCAAACCACGGATCGCTGTAGGTTCCTACAAACTGTTCCGGTTTTGCCTGAAGGTTTTTATTTTTTGCAAACGCTGCCTGTTTTGCGAAGACTTCTTTTTTGCCTTTTTCGAATTCAGCATTCATTTTTGCCATTCTTTCGCTGTAGTTTTTCAGCCAGTTACGGTCGGAAATCCCAAGATAAGAATCTTTCACAGTATTGGTAATTGCGTTGAATGCTGCTCCGCTCTGCTGATTTGTAAGAACCACGATTCCAAGTTTCATATCCGGAATTAGGGTAAACTGCGTAACCGTTCCAATCAGTCCGCCCGTATGCTGAACCTGTTTGTGGCCTTTCACATCGCTGATGAACCATCCCAAACCATAGCCATAATTCTGCGTATCGTAAGAATTTTTCAAAGCCATCGGAACCGGCTGCTGAATCTGCCATAACTGCTGAATCTGTTTATCGGAAACCAGTTTTTTTCCGCTTTTTGTCGTGAATCCGTTTAAAAGGAATTCTGCCCAAACCGTCATATCTTTGATGTTGGAAACAATTCCGCCAGCTGCATTTGCCGTTTCATTCCAGTCGTGCGGAACCTGAACAGCTTTTCCGTCAACCGGAGCGTGCGCATCAATAATATTGGAAACGTCTTTTGCTTTTGCGCGGTTGTAACTTCCGAAACTGGAATTCATCCCGACCGGCTGCATAATTCTCTCTTCGATGAACTCAGCCCAGCTTTTCCCGGAAATTCTGGTAATCACTTCACCGGCAACTATAAACATGATATTGTTGTAATCCATGGTGTTTCTGAAGGAATGTTCAGGCTTCAGATAGCGCACATTATGAACGACATCTTTCAAGGAAAGTGTTCCGCCTTCCGGAAAAAACATCAGATCGCCCTGTCCGAGTCCCAGTCCGGCGCGGTGTGTAATTAAATCTTTAACAGTGATTTCCTGCGTTACATACGGATCGTACATCTGGAATTCCGGAATAAATTTGGTTACTTTATCGTCCCAGTTCAGTTTCCCTTCATCGGCAAGAATCGCAAGCGCGGTTGCGGTGAATCCTTTCGAGTTGGAAGCGATTCCGACCAGCGTTTCATCATCCATTTTCTTTTTTGAAGTAAGCGAAGCCACACCGAAACCTTTGGAATAAATGGTTTGTCCGTCTTTGATGATTCCGACCGACATACCGGGAACGTCAAATGTTTTTATAGTATTCTGAATAAGTTCATCCAGCTTCTTTTCTTCAACCTGAGCAAAAGAAAATATCGAACAGGCAAGCAAAAGAAGAGAAAATTTCTGTTTCATTTATTTAAATTTTCCCAAAGATAGCGAATTGATTAACTTTGAAAAAATTAGCAATAATGGATCTAAAAGCGCTTTTCGCTGATAAAACAACCAAACCCAAAGAAAAAACGGAAACGCTGAGCAATGCCGTTCTTAACGGTGAAGTTGAAATAAGTGAACTGCTTGATTTCGCTTCTTCTCAGAAAGATCCAGTTAAAGCAAGCTGCATTGAAGCTTTGGAATTTACGACACAAACCAGGCCGAATCTTCCTGATACAAAAGCTTTCGAATTCGTAACAGAAAATCTTTCCGCAAAAGCGCCCAGAATTAAATGGGAATCGGCTAAAGTAATCGGAAACACCGCAAAATTTTTTCCTGAAAAACTAAATCCAGCCATTGAAAAACTCATTGAAAACGCTTCGCATGAAGGAACTGTTGTCCGCTGGAGCGCGGCTTTTGCTTTGGGTGAAATTCTGAATATCGCAGATCACAAAATAAAACTTCTACCGGTTGTAAAGGAACTGATGGAAAAGGAAGAGAAAAACAGCATTCAGAAAATATATCAGAAAGCCATCAAAATAGCAGAACAGTAAATGACCAGAATTCTTCTACTTTCCGATTCCCATTCCTATATTGATGACCGTATTTTAGAGTACGCCAAAAATGCCGATGAAATCTGGCACTGCGGTGATTTCGGAAGCATGGAAGTAATTGAAGAACTCGAAAAAATTAAACCGCTGAATGGAGTTTACGGCAATATCGACAATGCCAAAATTCGGTCGGAATTTCCTGAAGTTAACCGTTTTCTCTGTGAACAAGTGGAAGTTCTGATGATTCACATCGGCGGTTATCCCGGAAAATATACGCCGCTCGCAAAAAAAGAAATTGCCGAGAAGGAACCGAAACTTTTTATTTCAGGACATTCACACATTCTGAAAGCCATGTTTGACGATAAAAACCAACTCCTGCATCTGAATCCTGGCGCCTGCGGAAAAAGCGGATGGCATAAGATGCGAACGATGATGCGCTTTACCGTTGACGGAGAAGAAATAAAAGATCTTGAAATTATTGAATTGGGCCCGCGATGAAAATAGGTGATAAGGTTTCTGTACTGGATGAAGATTTAAGCGGAACGGTGACTTCCGTTCATGGTAACAGAATTGTTTTCCGCGATGAACATGGTTTTACACACCAGTATTCGGTTGAAAAACTCGTTGTTCAGAACCACAGTCTGTACGAAAATGTAGAAATAAAAACGAAAAAAGAAGCGGCAAAACCGGTTTCAAAAAAACACGGTTCCAACCTTCAGATTCTGGATCTGCATTTTGAAAAACTCGTGAAAAATCCGGGCGATTATGATTCTTTTGAACGTCTGTTTATTCAGAAAGAAAAATTGCTCGAAAAACTGGAATACTGCCGAAAAAACAACCTGAAAAAACTTGAAATCATCCACGGAATTGGCGACGGAACGCTTCAGAGAATGGTTTACGATGTTCTTGAAAGCCAAACCGGAATCGATTTTCACAACAAAGAAATACTGCACCACCAAAGCAGCGCAGTATCCGTATATTTCAAATAAAGCTATTTTCTGTTCTTCACGTAAGCAAATTCTTTCGCGTAGAATTTTCCGTTGCGGATTTCTCCCGAAACCATTGCTTTTTTCATCACCATACAGTAACCGTCGTGCGCGTGTGCTTCACCGAATTTTTTCTCATCTACACCTTCAACATTGTACACTTTTCCGTTCAGTTTCACCGCCATTGCACAGCCTTTATCACTTTTTTTGTCAAACTTACACATAACACAGCCCGCATCAACAACCTGATTTTTTATTTTCTTCTGTCCGAAAACCGGAACAGCCATCAAAAACATGAAAAGGAACAGCAGATTTTTCATTCTGAATATTTTTGATAAAGATACACTTTTGAGCGTTTGCAAATAAAGCTTCCCTGTCAGCCGCGCAGAAGCCAAAAAAATATTTAATAAATTTGCCGCATTCTATGAAACTACAACTACTTTTCACCAAGGACGGACTTCAGTATCAGCTTTTGAAAAACAGATCGGTGCAGGAGGAAAATTCTTTTTTTCTGAATGAAGAATCTGCCACGCATTCCATCTCTAAAAAGCTTGATGAAATCCTTTCGAAAGATTCGGTAAAAGAAATTGCGGTAACTTCCGCAATCAATCATTTTGCTTTGGCGCCGGACGGTTTTTCGAGCCACGATCACGGTTACGACCTCATCGCACTGAATTCTCAGATTAACCGCGATGAAGAAGAACTGATGCTTTCGGTGAACAAAAAATCGGGCGTACAGTTTTATTATACGCTTCCGAAAGAATTCTACAGAAAAATAAAGGAGAAAACCGTTCCTTCAAACTTTAATTTCTCTGGCGAAAAGTTCTTGAATTCCATCAGTCTGAAAGGCGGAAAAGAAATTCACATCAATCTGTATCATAACCAATGTGAATTTGTGGCGCTGCAGAATAAAAAAGTAGTTTTATACAACAATCTTGACGTTAATTCGGAAGTGGATTTTCTTTATTTCATTATGTTTACGCTGAGTAAAATAGGTTTCGGCCTGAATGAAACCCGTTTTTTCGTTTATGGCGAAACCACTGAAAATGAAACCTTTATATCGGAACTCCGAAAGTTCGTGAAGCATCTTAAAATTCTGTTCGACAATATTCCGAACAAAAATTTCATCTTAAGCTAAAAAAACATGTACAGAATAATCTCCGGAAAATGGAAAGCCAAAAAAATCAGCGCACCGAAAAATTTTGATGTCCGCCCGACGACTGATTTTGCAAAAGAAGCCCTTTTCAGCATTCTTGAAAACCGTTACGATCTGGAATTCTGTTCTGTTCTGGATCTTTTTGCAGGAATCGGTTCCATTTCGCTGGAATTTGCCTCACGCGAATGTCCGGATGTAACCGCGGTTGAAATGAACCCGAAACATACCGGTTTTATTAATTCCATTGCGGCGGAACTGGACATGTCGATTCAGATTAATGTTCAGCGCGCCGACGTTTACGACTGGCTGAAGAAGCAGCGTAACAAAAAACAGTTTGACATTATTGTGGCCGATGCGCCGTTTAATGAAACCGAACTGAAAAAATATGAAGAACTGATTTCCCTGGTTCTGAACAACAAATACCTGAAGCCGAACGGACTTTTCGTTCTGGAACATCAAAGCCGCCTGAAACTGGAACATCCGGCACTGGAAATGACGAGAAAGTACGGAAACATCAGTTTTTCCTTCTTCGGAACTTCTGAAACCAGCGAAGAAGAAACCGCTACTGATTCAGAATAGCAAACAAAAAAATCCGAAAGCAATTTTCGGATTTTCTGTTTTTATGAAATGACAGTTCTAGAAGAATTTTCCCCGCTGTCTCATATGAGGATTGTGCATGTGTTTCTGCATTGACGGCATTTTCAGCTGTTCCTTCATCATTTTGATCTGCTCCGTCATCATTCCGGCAGAATCAAGTTTTTTGGCTTCTTCCAGTAACTTCTGTCCTTCCGCTCTTCTTCCCGCAGAAATTGCTGAAGCAGCAAGATTTAAAGTGGCCATCGCGCGGTCCTGTTTCATATTTAAGCCATATTCAAGCGCTTTTTTCATGTACGGTTCCACTTTTTTCGGACTGTCCTGAGCGAATGTCAAACCGGTTAAATAATGATAGTAACCATATTGTGAACGGTGAAGCTGCGACTCAAAATTCGTGATTTTTGCCAGCCAGTTTGCCGCTTTAGGCATATTTTGCTTTCTTAAAAACCAGAACGCCAGTAAAATATATTCGTTTTTAAAGAACAGAAGAATCGGAAAAGCAGCCAGGAGAAATACGACGATTCCCCAGCCGAGTTCTCTCGTGAAAAACATCATGTAAATTCCCAGTCCGATTAATATTGCTGCAAGTACCATTTTTATGTATTTGTTCATCTCTAAATTTTAGTGGTGCAAAGATAACTATTAGATATTAGATTTCGGATGCCAGAGTTCAGACTTTAGATGTCCGTTTTCCGAAGGTATGTCTGAAAACAGAAATCATAGCTGTTTTTGTCATCTCTTTCGTGGCAGATTTCATCCGTTTTCTGCCAGTTTTTGGCATTAATTTCCGGGAAGAATGTGTCTGCCTTTAATTCTGCGTCAACAACCGTTACTTCAAGTTTATCAGCAAGATCAATCGTCTGTTGATAAATATTTCCGCCACCGATAATGAAAATATCTTCGTCAATTTTTTTAGCAAATTTAAGCGCTTCCTTAATGCTTCCGACAATCAGAATGCCTTCTTCAAACCAGTCTGTTTTTCTGCTGATGACAATATTGGTGCGGTTTGGAAGCGGTTTTCCGATACTTTCATATGTTTTTCTTCCCATGATCACAGGATGACCGGAAGTTATTTCCTTAAAATGTTTCAAATCTTTCGGAAGATGCCAAAGAAGCTGGTTATCAGCACCAATTTCACGGTTTCTTCCCATCGCCACCACAATTGTTGTCATTAAATTGAAATTTTCACAAAATTAGCACATAATTTGTATATTTGGTAGGCGAACTTTTTAAAACATTAAATTAAATAAACTATGAGAAACAAAGGTTGTATGAGCGCCGGCACTATCGGAATTGCTCTTCTCGTAATCGGTGCTATCCTATTTTTCTGGGGGAAAAACGGTTACAACAATTTTGTAGGAAAAGAACAGAACGTCAACACCAAATGGTCTAACGTAGAAACCGTTTATCAGAAGCGTGCAAACCTGATTCCTAACCTTGAAAGAACGGTAAAATCCTATTCCAAATTCGAGCAGGAAACTTTAACCGGTGTTATTGAAGCGCGTTCAAAAGCGACTTCCGTAAACATTGACCCAACAAACATGACCGAAGCTGACATGGCTAAATTCCAGGCAGCACAGGGCGAATTAAGCGGTGCCCTTAGCAGATTAATGGCCGTTGTGGAAAACTACCCGAATCTGAAAGCTGATCAGCAGTACATCAATTTCCAGAGAGAATATACCGCGATTGAGAACAGCATCCGTGCAGAAACCGTAAACTTCAACGAAGCAGCACAGGATTATAACACAACAATCAAGACTTTCCCGAATAACATTTTGGCCAACTTCACCAACTTTAAGGAAAAACCATACTTTAAAGCGGCTGCAGGAGCTGAAAAAGCACCGGACGTCTTCAGTAACTAATATGAGTAACTTCCTCACTGAAAAACAAATGGCTTCCCTTGTGGAAGCCATTCAAACAGCAGAAGACCATTCTACCGGCGAAATCCGCATTCATGTGGATTCCAATACCGATCATCATAATGCCGAAATGGCTTTTGATGTATTCAAATCGCTGTGTATGGATAAAACTGCTGAGCGCAACGCTGTGCTTTTTCATGTAAATTTGGAGCAGCGTTATCTTACAATTATCGGTGATGAAGGCATTCATAAAAAAGTTCATCAGCAGTTCTGGGACCGTATGCACGATTATGTAACATCAGAATTTTCAAAAGGAAGGTTTTACGAAGGTCTGAAAAGTGCCGTACTGGAAACCGGAATCGAACTCAAAAAATATTTCCCGATAGAGGGAGAAAATCCAAACGAACTACCGAATGAGATTAGCTTCTCTTAAGAATATCCTTTCCTTTTTTCTGCTGATTGCAGGAATCCTGGTTTCTGCACAGTTTAAAGTACCCGAAAAACCGGCAGTGCTTTATCCGGTGTACGATGAAACCAATACCCTGAATCAGACGGAAAAAGAGATGCTGAATCAAAAACTCATCAAATTCCGTGATTCCACTTCCGTTCAGATTGAAGTAGTAATCATCCCGACAACCAACGGTGAAGACGTTAACTTCGCAGCATGGCAAATCGGCGAAAAGTGGGGACTCCGCAACAAGGAATCAAAAAACGGTGTTGTTTTCCTGATTGCTAAAGACGACAGAACGATGTCGATTCAGCAGGGCCGTGATGCAGAACAGTACCTTACCGCTTCAGTTGCCGGACAGATTCTGGATTATCTTGTAACGCCATATTTCAAGAACGGACAGTATTATGACGGCATCAACCGCGGAACTTCCGGAATTATGGATGCCCTGAACGGCAAATTCAAACCTATCGTGCAAACCGGCAATGATGATGGTGAAGGCATGAGTCTTTTCCAGATTCTGCTGATTGCCTTTTTTATTTTCATCATTCTGAGTTTTCTCTTCCGCAACAATAACCGCGGCGGCGGAAATTACGACGACGATGACGACGACGTTATTATTTCCAGACGCGGACGCAGAAATTATCCGGGCGGCTTTTTCCCATTCCCAGGCTCTTTTGGCGGAGGTGGTTTTGGCGGTGGCGGATTCGGCGGCGGTGGCGGCGGTTTTGGAGGATTCGGCGGCGGCGGTGGCGGCGGATTCGGCGGCGGCGGAGCGTCCGGAAGCTGGTAATAAAATATAATTTCATACAAAAGATAAGAATCAGCCATGCTTTATGGCTGATTTTTTTTCTTCATGACTTTCAGAAACAAAATCAAATCGCTATTTTTGAGGAAATCCCCCTAAAAATTGAAAAATACACTGGTTCTTTTTGCTCATCCGTATTTGGAGCATTCTAAATCCAACCTGGAGCTTATCAATTTTTATGTAAGACATCAGCATTATACTTTTCGCGACCTTTATGAAGAATATCCCGATTTTCATATCGCAGCTTTCCGGGAGCGAAAAAGAATCGCAAGTTATGAAAGGATTGTTTTTCATTTTCCGCTGATATTTTTTGGAATCCCACCACTGCTTAAGCTTTGGATTGATGAAGTGTTTGATCTGAAATGGCGCAGGAAAGGTGAAGAAAATCCTTTGGCAGGCATGGAGGCAACAATTTTGGTTACCACCAACGGTATTGAAAGCAACTTTACCAAAGAAGGCAAATACGGCTATACACTCGAAGAAATGATTTCGGGACTTATTGTGGTGCTGAAGCAGAACAAGATTGACATTAAACATCTGCTCTGTATCTATAATGTTGAAAAACTCAGCAAAAAAGAAATCATTCTGCATAAACAGCAGTTTCAGGAAATTTTGAAAGAAGAATAAAATGGAAGGAGGTGTAGCAATGACCATTCTGATCTTTCTGGGCGCCGCCATTATTATGGCTCCGCTTGTGAAGCGTATCGGCCTGAGTTCAGTAATCGGTTATATTATCGGTGGAATTATCATCGGTCCGTTTGTTCTGAAGCTTGTCGGCAAGGAAACCGATAACATCATGCACACCACCGAATTTGGTGTTGTAATGCTGCTTTTTTTGGTAGGTCTTGAACTGGAGCCGAAGAAGTTCTGGGCGATGCGGAAAAAAATCCTTGGACTTGGCCTGAGTCAGATGCTGCTCACCATTTTAATTCTGTTTCTGGTATTTTACGCATTCTATCCAAATTTCCGGACTGATCAGGCGCTTACGGTGGCCATCTGTTTTGCCATGTCATCCACCGCGATTGTACTGCAGACCTTACAGGAAAAGAATCTTTTCCGTACCGCTGCAGGGGAATCTTCGTTTTCCACACTTCTTTTTCAGGACATTGCGGTAATTCCGATTTTGGCTTTACTTCCAATTATAGCGCGCTACAATCCACCTGAAGAAGAGACGGCTTTCACACTGCTGATCCAGCGTTTACCCGACTGGCTGCAACCGTTCTCCATCCTTTTCGGAGTTGCTGCGCTTATTTTTCTGGGCAGATTCGTATTTGTGCCGTTCCTGCGTTTCGTATCAAAATCCAACATGAGTGAGCTGCTTACCGCATCTTCCCTTTTTCTGGTAATCGGAGTGTCAGAACTGATGATCACTGTCGGACTCAGCCCGGCACTTGGAGCATTTATCGCGGGTGTGATGCTCGCCAACAGCGAATTCCGGCATGAACTGGAAGCACAGGTTGACCCGTTCAAAGGTCTTTTGCTGGCCGTATTTTTTGTGAGTGTCGGAGCTTCTGTAAACTTCTATGTCATTCAGAATGATCCGATGTTCATCTTCTCACTGGCAGTAGTGGTACTGGCCGTGAAGTTTGCGGTTCTGTTCGGAATCGGAAAATTTTTCAAGCTGAGTAACGATCAGAATTTCATGTATGCATTTGCACTTTCACAGGTTGGTGAATTTGCTTTTGTCCTGCTCAACTATTCGGCAAAGCTCTATCTTATTGATGCGGAACTTATTGACCAGATGATGGCTGTAACCGCAATTACAATGTGCATTACGCCTATTTTACTCATCATCAATGAAAGAGTTATCGATCCGAGATTCAATGTAAAAACCAGTGAACCGGATGACCTTCAGTTACCGGAAAACCATCAGGCAAAAAAAATTATTATTGTCGGTTTCGGGCATTTCGGAAGTACTGTAGGCCGGCTGCTGAGAGCAAACAAAGTGAGTGCGACCGTACTGGATCACGATTCGGACAGAGTACGGCTTTTGAGGAGTTACGGTTTTAAGGTGTATTACGGTGACGCCAGGAGAATTCAGATTCTGAGAACGGCAGGAGCCGAAGAAGCCGAGATCCTCGTGGTTTGTCTGGACGATCCGGAAGACAACAAATTTATTGTGGAACTCGCCAAAGAACATTTTCCGCAGCTAAAAATATTTGTAAGAGCCAAAAACCGTCTCGACGCCTATTACTACCTTAATCACGATGTCGACAATATTTACCGTGAAACGCTGGGAACTGCCGTAGATATGGCAGTGGATGTACTGCACGCCACCGGAATGCGAAAATATTCGGCAAGAAGACTGGCGAAAAGATTTGTGATGATCGACAAAGCTGCCGTCCGCAAACTGGCAAAGGAACAGGATCTGGACCATATCACTTTCAGTACCCGTGAAGTTCTTCAGCGGGAAGCCGATTTGCTTGCCTACGACAGCTTATCGATAGAAAATGCTGATTACGCGAGCGATACAGAAGATGAAGAAACTGAAAAAGACTAGTTTACAGAAATACTTCCGCCGCTGTTTTCTTCTTTTCTGATGTCAGCCAAGACACCGGCCTTTTTAACATCTACAGAACTGCCGGAGCTTGCTTCAGCATCAAGTTTATGACTTACGCCAATTGCTATAGAGCTTCCGCTTGAAGCGTCTGCTTTCGCACTTTCTGCAACTACATTATCGCCGGAAAAACTGGAGCCGGAACTGGTACTGATATCCGCATTCTTTGCTTTTCCAGAAATATCAATGCTGCTTCCTGAGCTTACATCAGCTTTAAGATCAACCGCCCACACTTTACCGGAAAAGTTTCCCGCACTGCTGGCATCAAGACTGAGTTCGTTGGCCTCAAAGTTACCCGAGATTTCTGCTGCGCTCGACGCTTTAATCGAAGTTTTATCCTGAGTAAACTTTTCCTGAGTTGTTATTTTTGCGCCTGATGAAGCATCAAGAACTGAAAAATCCCTCGTGAAAATTTTGGCTTTTATTTTATCTGTTCTGTACTGGAAACCTGGCTTTACCCGAATGTACAGTTTTCCATCTTCGTTTTCTACCAAAACATCTTCAATAACATCTGAAGGCGCTGCAATTACAACTTTTTCCTCGGTCGACTTAATCAGTTCAGCAGAAATTCCCGTAGCAACTTTAATTTCATCAAAATCACCATTGAAGTTTTTAGTAATTACAGCTCCTTTCGGCTGTTTGTTTTTCGACAGAACTCCGGGAAGAATTTCGACAGATTTACTGCAGGACAGCATCATTGCAGCAAGTGGTATCATGTAAAAGCGAGAAAATTTCATAGTAGTGTTTTATTTGTTGAAACCAAATTTAATAAAAAGTCTGTATCTTTAATCAATTCAATAAAAATTATTCTCAATGAAAAATATAGCAAGTATATTTTTATTTTCATCGCTTGCCCTGACAACGGCTTGCACTACCACTATGAACACGACAACACAGAAGCCAACGCAGGAAATGCCTGCTGTAGATGCCAGTCTGGCGTCCAATCCTTTTATGAAGAAGAGCAGCCTGCAGTATCAGGCACCGGAATTCGACAAAATTAAAGATGAACACTTTAAACCTGCGCTGGATTACGGACTGAAAGTTCAGCAGGTTGAAATACAGAACATTGCTAACCAGACAGAAGCACCGACTTTTGAAAACACAGTTTGGGCACTGGAAAAATCCGGTGAAGTACTGCAAAGAGCTGCAATCGTATTTTCAAATCTTACAGGATCGAACACCAACCCTACATTACAGAAGCTTGATGAGGAATTTGCCCCGAAATTTGCTGCACAGAACGACATGATTTTCCTGAATGACAAGCTTTATCAGCGTTTCAAAGCGATAGACACCTCAAATCTTGATAAAGAAAGTAAGAGACTGACAGAATATTATCTTCAGAAATTTGAAATTGCCGGCGCCGATCTTTCTGATGCGCAAAAAGAAGAAGTAAAAAAAGTGAACGCAGAGCTGGCAACACTTTCCACACAGTTTTCCAACAAACTGCTGGATGCCCGCAAAAACGGCGGAGTCATCATCAGTGACGTAAAAGAACTGGACGGTCTTTCCGCAGATGAAATCGCGGCAGCGGCAGCTGATGCAAAAGCGGCCGGACATGACGGAAAATATCTTCTTACTTTGCTGAATACCACTCAGCAGCCACTGCTTCAGAATCTTAAAAACCGCGCAACAAGAGAAAAACTGTTCAAAGCTTCGTGGTTCCGGGCAGAAAAAGGAAATGCCGACGACACGCGTTCAATAGTGGAAAAACAGGCAAGATTAAGACTTCAGAAAGCGAAACTTTTGGGTAAAAACTCTTTTGCTGAATGGAAACTTCAGGACCAGATGGCCAAAACTCCGGACAAAGCAATGAATTTACTTGCGCAGCTTGCAACTCCAGCGGTGGAAACGGCGAAACGTGAAGCTG
The DNA here is from genome assembly GCA_023457935.1 of Bacteroidota bacterium. Taxonomy (GTDB): domain Bacteria; phylum Bacteroidota; class Bacteroidia; order Flavobacteriales; family Weeksellaceae; genus JAEXBA01. The sequence goes on from JAEXBA010000034.1 coordinate 18,170, forward strand.
ACGAAATTCAGGATTTAATTGATAAGCAGAAAGGCGGGTTTACTGTTCAGCCATGGGACTGGAATTACTATTCTGAACAGGTGAGAAAAGCAAAGTATGACCTTGATGAAAACCAGATTAAACCTTACTTTGAGGTAAATACCGTTCTGGAAAAAGGTGTTTTCTTCGCTGCCGAAAAATTCTACGGAATAACTTTCAAAAAAAGATCCGATCTCCCGGTTTATCATCCTGATGTAGTGGCATATGAAGTTTTTGACCGCGACGGAAAATCGCTGGCGATTTATTATCTGGATTTTTACACACGAGATAACAAAAACGGTGGCGCATGGATGAGCAATTTCGTGGAACAGTCGCACAGAAACGGTACAAAACCGGTGATTGTGAATGTATTCAACTATCAGAAACCGGCGGAAGGAAAACCTTCTTTAATTTCTTATGACGATGTGACCACGATGTTCCATGAATTCGGACATACGCTGCACGGACTTTTTGCAGATCAGGATTTCGTATCGATTTCTGGAACCAATACTCCGAGAGATTTTGTTGAATTTCCCTCGCAGATCAACGAATTTTTTGCATTGGAACCGGCTGTTCTGAAAAATTATGCGCTTCATTATCAAACCAAACAGCCAATGCCTCAGAGTCTTGTTGATAAAATCAAAAAAGCGTCAACTTTCAATCAGGGTTATTCAACCACAGAACTGGTTTCCGCAGCAACTCTTGATATGAATTGGCATTCGGTTACCGATGAAAGCCAGCTGAAACCTACACTGGAATTTGAGAAAAATGTTCTGAACAAATACGGATTCACCCTTGAAGCTGTTCCGCCAAGATACCATTCGCCTTATTTTGCACACATTTGGGGCGGCGGTTATTCGGCTGGATATTATGCTTATATGTGGAGCGATGTTCTGAATGCTGCTGCGTGGGATTACATCTCTAAGAATGGCGGAATGACGAGGGCAAACGGCGACCGGTTCAGAGAATACATTCTTTCTGTAGGGAATTCTGTAGACCTGAATCAGGCATTTAAAGATTTCACAGGAAAAGATCCGGATATAAAGCCGCTTTTGAAGAATAAAGGTTTTATAAAGTAAACGAAAAAACGTCTGAAAAATCAGACGTTTTTTTATTAAGCTAAATTATTTCTTCAGATACTCATCGAAATAGTCCGTCACTTTCTGCATAAGATGAACCCTGTCTTTTCCTAAAACATTGTGAGCATGTCCCGGATAAACATAATAATCCATTTGAATTCCGTTGTCCACAGCTGCTTTCAGGAATTTTACCGAATGCTGCCAAACCACAACATCATCCTGCGCACCATGAATCATCAGTAATTTTCCTTTCAGGTTCTGAACTTTATCCAGAAGATTGGCCTGCGCGTAACCTTCAGGGTTTTCCTGCGGTGAATCCATATAGCGTTCGGTGTACATAATTTCATACATATTCCAGTCGATTACGGGTCCGCCAGCAACGCCCACTTTGAAGACTTCAGGATATTTCAGCATTAAACTTGTCGTCATAAAACCGCCAAAACTCCATCCGTGAACACCCATTCTTTTTGAATCCACAAAAGGCAGTGTTTTAAGATACTCCACACCTTTCAGCTGATCTTTCATTTCAGTTGTTCCCAGATTTCTGAAAACCGCCTGCTCAAACTTCATTCCGCGGTTGCTGGAACCTCTTCCGTCCATCGTAAAAACCACATAACCGTTCTGAGCCATATATTCATACCAAAGATTTCCGGATGCAGGGAAAGAATCGGTAACCAATTGCAGATGCGGCCCGTTGTAGAGATAAACAATCACCGGATATTTTTTTGTTGCATCAAAATCAGTCGGTAAAATGAGTTTTCCGTAAAGCGGTGTTCCGTCGTCGGCTTTCAGGTTTACTTTTTTGATTTCAGGACGGTTATATTTCTTTAATGGATTTTCTGCCGTCAGAATATTTTTCACCTTCAGATTCTGCGTGTTGATCAGGTTGACCATTCTTGGTGTTGAAGCATTGGAATATACATCGTACAGCTGATTGCCGTCTTTGCTTAAAATTCCGGTGTGCATTCCCGGCGCGGATGTAAGTTTCTGAACTTTGAAATTATTCCAGTTAACGCGGTAAAGATGTCTTTCCATCGGGCTTTCCTGTGTAGAGGAATAGTAGATTTCCTTCTTTTTTTCATTGAATCCGAGAATATCCGTTACCAACCAGTCACCTTTCGTAATCTGAGAAACCAGGCCTTTGTCCAGATTGTAATGAAACAGATGGTTGTAACCGGTTCTCTGACTTTGCCAGAAGAAATCCGTTGTTGAGTTTGGGAAGAAGGTCAGCGGATGCTGCGGTTCTACATATTTATCAGATTTTTCCTCAAACAGCGTTTTCACAAAACTTCCGGTCGCAGCGTCATACTGATTCATTTTCAGGTGATTCTGACCTCTGTTCAAAACTCCGACAAAAATATATTTTGAATCAGGGCTCCAGGTAATTGCCGTTAAATACTGTTCTTTATCGCCTTCAATACTCAGGAATTTCTTGGTATTGGATTTCACATCGTAAACACCAAGCGTCACTTCATGTGATTTTGCTCCGGCCATCGGATATTTGATGTTCTGATTTTCTGCTGGCGTCACACTCCAGTCAATCACCGGATAATCCGTAACCATCGTCTGATCCATTCTGTAGAAAGCAATCTTTGAATTATTCGGTGCAACAAAAATTCCCCCGTCAATTCCGAATTCCTGACGGTGAACCGACTGCCCGTTAACGATATTTTCGTTTTCATCGTTTGTAATCGCGGTAACTTTCCCTTCTTTACTGATGAAAAGATTGTTCTTCACTGTATACACAAAAGTCTCATTATCGGAAAGAAGTGTTACGTTTTGGGCTTCGCGTTCTGCTTGCGAAGAAGAACGTACATTCCAGCTGTTTCCGGATTTTTCAAGCCAGAAATACTGGTTTTGCTGAGAAAAGTATCCTTTTGAGGCATTTCTGAACCGTACGCCCGACAGACTTTTCATTTTTTTGTCGGCCGCAAGATTTTTATTGATTTGATACAGCGAAACAAGTGTATCGGTCTTTCCGGATTTGATATCGGTAATCAGATAACCGTTTCTAACAGTCTGAATATAGGATTTCCCGTCCTCTGTCCAGTTGAATCCTGAAATATTTTTTACAGCCAGATTGCTGCGCAGTCCGTTCACGGCTTCTGCCATGGTAAACTTCTGATTCTGCGCTGATACGAAAGTTCCGGCAAGCAGGAATAATAAAGAGATTTTATACAGTTTCATTTCTCAGATTTGAAGACCAAATGTAAGAAATAAATTTTTTCTGTTAAAGAATTGTTAATGTATCTGCTTTCCGGTTGCATATACTGCGGAAAATGGATCCTCTTCCGTCTTCGGGCGGTTCCATTTGTACTGATGTGTCCAGTAGGCGATTTTCATACTCAGAATGCCAAGTCCGGCTCCGAAAAGCACATCGGAAATATAATGTTTGTTGTTCACCATCCGCATCACGCCAACGCCCGATGCAACACCATACGCAGCATACGGAACCCATTTGTGGTTTTTGCCGTACTCAATGGAAACCAGAGTGGCGCCGGCAAATACATTGGCGGTATGACCCGATGGAAACGAATAATGTGAGCCGTCCGGGCGGGTTTCGTTAATGGATTTCTTCAGAAGAATCACAGTTCCGAGGTTCAGGATCTGGCCTTTTATCATGATCGCGGTTCGGTTCTTCCAGTCGGTTCTGGGTTGCATTCCGGCCCACTCGAAAGCGTAAGCAGCAACAAATGGTGCAAACTGCGCGTAATCATCAATATGATTGGTGAAGCCAAATAGATGCTCGTTTCTTTCTTCAACAATTTCGTTCTCGATACTTTCACTCTTTCCGAGATCAGTTAGCAGTCCGCCAACCATCATTCCGGCGGGAGCATAAAGCTTGCGGTATTTAAAATCAAATTTTTCATTCTTAGCAGCGAGCGTGTCCTGCTGTGCAAAACTCAATACGCATAATAGAAAAGAAAAAACAGTAAAGATATATTTCATAGCATTTTCCGGTGCAAAAGTAGTTTTTTGTTGTAACACAATTAATAAAAAAATGGTAACTTTCAGTAAATCTGCATTTTTCCGAAATTTCTGACAAACCGGTTTTCTTATCATAAATCAATGTCAGCGTTTTTTCACCGTCATATCTTTGCAGTGTTAAAATTAATCAACAACTAAAAAACAGAATATTATGGCAACAAAATGGAATTTAGACCCGGCTCACAGTGAAATTACTTTTAAAGTAAGACACATGATGATTTCTAACGTAAAAGGTGAATTCACCGATTTCAACGTAGATCTTGAAAGCGAAGACGATACTTTCAAAAATGTCACAGCTTCAGCGGAAATCAAGACCGATTCCATCAACACAAAAAGTGCAGACAGAGACGCTCACCTTAAAAGTGCAGATTTCTTCAATGCAGAACAGAATCCTCTGATTACTTTCAAAACCAATTCCCTGAATGATGATGTTTCCGGTGATATTACTATCAACGGTGTAACGAAACCAATCAATCTTGATGTAGAATTCGGCGGTGTAAACGTAGATCCATGGGGAAATACAAAAGCAGGTTTCTCTTTTGAAGGAAAAATCAAAAGAAGTGACTTCGGACTTAACTGGAATGCTGCGCTTGAAGCAGGCGGTGTTATGGTAAGTGACGACGTGAAAATCGCAGGTGAACTTCAGTTCGTAAAAGCGTAAGAACAGAAGAAAGAAGAAAGAATAAAGAGTGAAAGTGCGTTTTCTGTCTTTGCTCTTTGTTCTTTTCTCTTTTATCTAAAAATATGAATTTAAACAATCTTCAAAATATTTCAGATGGTTTTCCGAGTACCGAAAAGATGCCTGTTCTTTTTCTTGGGCACGGTTCGCCGATGAATGCCATCGAGGAAAATCAGTTTGTTCAGGGTTTTCGTGATATCGCAAAGAAAATCCCAAAACCGAACGCCATTTTATGCGTTTCCGCACACTGGTTTACAGAAGGAACTTTTGTAACAGCAATGGATTTGCCGAAAACCATTCATGATTTTTATGGTTTTCCGAAGGAACTTTTCGATGTTGAATATCCCGCTCCTGGAAATCCCGACCTGGCGCATGAAACAGTAGAACTTCTTTCTCCGGTTGAAGTAGGCGAAGATCACAGTTGGGGACTGGATCACGGTGCGTGGAGCGTAATCCGGCATATGTATCCGGAAGCGGATATTCCTGTAATTCAGATGAGTATTGATTACCGGAAACCGCCACAGTACCATTTTGAACTGGCTCAGAAACTTTCAAAACTGAGAGAAAAAGGCATTCTGATTATCGGAAGCGGAAATATTGTGCATAATCTTAGAATGATTGACTGGAAAAACATCAACACTGTTGGAGCCGGTTGGGATTGGGCAATTGAAGCCCGCGAGAAAACCAACAACTGGCTTCTCGACGGAAATTTCCAAAACCTTATTGATTATCAAAAAATGGGAACTTCTCTGCAATATGCGGTTCCATCGCCGGATCATTATCTGCCGCTTATTTACAGCTTAGGTTTAAAAGAAAAATCTGAAAACCTTTCTCTGTTCAATGATGAACTGATTGGCGGAAGTTTGAGCATGACAAGCGTTCGAATCAGTTGAAAATGGAAAGTTGAAAATTGAAAATGAAAACCCCGCAAATTGCAGGGTTTTAATGTTATTGGCCTAAAAATTTTTTAGTTTACAATAAGTTTTTTCTCTCTGATCAGCTCTGCAATTGCGTGCATGTCTTTTCCAATTTCTCTGTCATCTTCCAGTTTCGGAACCACTGAACGGATCATATCATAATTTTCTTCTATAATTTTTGAACATTTTGCAGGTCTGCGGAATTCCAAACCTTGAGCAGCAAACATCAATTCGACTGCAAAAATATTCACCAGATTGTCCAGAACCTGATTGAATTTTCTTCCCGAAATACTTCCCATCGAAACATGGTCTTCCTGTCCTAAGCTTGTCGGAATGGAATCTGCCGAAGCAGGAAAACAAAGTGTTTTATTCTCTGTGACCAGTGCTGCAGCCGTATATTGCGGAATCATAAATCCTGAGTTCAGTCCGGAACTTTCCGTAAGCAATCTCGGCAAACCGAATTTTCCTTCGAGAAGCAGATAACTTCTTCTGTCTGAGATGTTTCCGAGTTCCGCTGCAGCTAAAGTGGCGTAATCCAAAGGCAAGGCCAATAACTGTCCGTGGAAATTCCCGCCGGAAATCGATTCTTCTGCGCTTAAAACAATTGGATTGTCTGTAACGGAATTCAGTTCTGTTTCAGCCAAATTTTTAAGATGTTCGTATGCATTTCTGGATGCGCCGTGAACCTGCGGAACACAACGGATGGAATACGGATCCTGAACGCGGTCGCAGAATTCATGTTCATGCAGATTCTGGGAATTTTTCAGAAACTTCAGCATTCTTGCGGCCACTTTCTTGCTACCTGAAAACGGACGGATTTCATGCAGTTCTTTCTTAAACGGACTCGCTGAACCGCGGTACGCTTCCAATGACATCGCCGCTGTAAGATCCGCCAAATCAAGAAGGTAGCCCATTTTTTCAAGACCTTTAACCGCATGAGCCAGAATGAACTGCGTTCCGTTAATCAAACCGAGTCCGCCTTTTGGACCAAGTTTCAAAGGTTCAAGGTTATATTTGTTCAGAACGGTCATTGTTTCTACCTGTTCACCGTTTTCCCAAACTTTTCCAAGTCCGAGCAGCGGTAAAACAAGATGGGAAAGCGGCGCCAAATCTCCTGAAGCTCCGACACTTCCCTGCTCCGGAACGACCGGAATAATATCTTTCTCCAGCATCAGAATCAGACGCTCAATCACTTCAAGCGAAACTCCAGAAAATCCTTTCGACAGTGCATGAATTTTAGCAATAATCATAATTTTGGAAAGTTCCCTGTCAATAGGTTTTCCAACGCCGACTGCATGGGAAATAATCAGGTTATGCTGAAGCTGCGCTGTTTCCTCTTCAGAAATTTTCACATCACAAAGTGGCCCGAAACCGGTGTTGATTCCGTAAACCGTTCTGTCCGATTCAACAATCTGCTGCACATTCTGCTGCGACTGAAGAATCTGATCCTTCGCTTTTTTATCCAGTTTGGCATGTTTGGGATTTCTGGCTATTTCCAGAACATCCTCTATCGTAAAGTGGTCGATACCGTAAATTTTCATGAAAAAATTTTTGCACAATTTACGGCTTTAAACACAAATAAAAAACCACCTCAATTGAGGTGGCTTGCAGAATATTTTTCTGATTATTTAGAGGCAACAATGTTAACGCTCACCGTTACATCGTTTCCGGTTTTCACAGCGCCCATAAATGTTGGCGGTTTCATACCGAAATCCGACATTCTGAGTTTTGCAACACCGCTGATTTCATATACTTCGCCTTTTTTCGTAACAGTTACAGGAAAACTTACATTTTTAGTAACACCGGCAATGGTTAAACGGCCTGTTGTTGTACCTTTTCCAACTGCAAGAGATGTAGCAGAAAAACTGATGGTAGGATTCTTATCTGCTTTCAGCGCATCGTAAGCTTTATTATCCATCATTTTGCCTTTCTCACTTTTAAGAGTTTTCGCAGTTGTGCTGAATTTTGCATTTGTAATGCTGTTGCCGCTCACAGTACCGCTGAAATTTGCTGAACTTGAAGTCATTGTCCAGGCATGAAGTGTCGATGTACCGCCAACGGTAATTTTCACAGATTTTCCGGTAATGTTCTGCGCAAATGCAACGGAGAATAAAGAAATCATCATTACTGCTGCCAAAGAGAAAAGTTTTGTAATTACATTTTTCATTTGAATTGATCTTTTGGATTTATTTATTAGATATCCAAAACCTTTCCAAGTTAATGCCAAAATGTATGAGAAATGTCATTTTCCTTACTATCGAACCTGTTATGCATCTAAAAAACATAATATTTTAAAATTCCGATCTAAAAACTCTGTTTCCCAAAAAACTTTGTAATAAGCATAAAAAAATACCAAACTAAATAAAACAGGTTGTTTTTTGAGCGGTTTCTTTTTTTAGCTTTCTGTATTTTTGTCTGATGAATCCTGATTTGCAGCTGCAGCTTAAAACATTACCGACTGATCCCGGAGTTTACCGTTATTACGACAAAAACGGACAGCTTCTGTATGTTGGAAAAGCCAAAAATCTCAAAAACAGGGTTCTCACCTATTTCAATAAAAATCTTTCCGGATACCGAACCAGAATAATGGTTGGGAAAATCCACCGTCTTGAAACTACGATTGTTCCAAGTGAATACGACGCTCTTCTGCTTGAGAATAATCTCATCAAAGAACATCAGCCGTTTTATAACGTGATGATGAAGGATGACAAAACCTATCCGTGGATCTGCATTAAAAACGAAAATTTTCCAAGGATTTTTCTGACTAGAACTAAAATAAAAGACGGCTCAGAATATTACGGTCCGTACGCAAAAGTACGCCCTGCAAAGGTTTTATTGGATACCATTAAACATATTTACAAACTCAGAACCTGTAATCTGAATCTTGCTCCGGAAAAAATTGAGGAAGGGAAATATAAAGTCTGTCTTGAATATCATATTAAAAACTGCGAAGGTCCGTGTGAAGGTTTGGAAAGCAAGGAAGACTATGATGAAAAGATAGATGCCATCCGCGGAATTATCAAGGGAGATTTCCGCAAAGCAAAAGAATATCTGATTAATCAGATGACGAAATTTGCTGAAAATCTTCAGTTTGAGAATGCACAGATGATTAAGGAACGGATTGATCTTCTGGAAGATTATCAGTCGAAACACACTGTTGTAAACCCGAATATAGATGATGTTGATGTTTTCGGAATGACCAGCGACGAAACTGCTGCGTATGTGAATTTTTTCAAGATCAGAAACGGAAATATTATACAGAGTTTCACTACAGAAATCAAAAAAATCCTGGAGGAAACCGATGAGGAAATCCTCGAAGAAGCGCTGATTGAAATCCGTCAGAAATTCGGTTCAGATTCAAAAGAAATACTGCTTCCATTTCATCTGTCAGTCGAAATTCCGAATGTAAAACTTATTGTTCCGAAAGTCGGCGACAAAAAACGCATTGTGGAACTTTCTGAGAAAAATGCGAAAGAATACCGTCTGGAAAAGCTCAAACAGATTCAGATTGTTGATCCGGACCGTCACACGAACCGAATTATGGCCGAAATGCAGAAACTTTTGCGAATGCCGGTAGAACCGCGTCATATTGAAGGGTTCGACAACTCCAATATTCAGGGAACAAATCCGGTTTCGGCGTGTGTCGTTTTCAAAGACGGGAAACCTTCAAAAAACGATTACAGAATCTTTCATCCGAAAACAGTGGAAGGCGCAAATGATTTCGCAACAATGGAAGAAGTGATTTACCGACGCTATAAAAGACTTTTGGACGAAGGTGAAAATCTTCCGCAACTGATTCTCATTGACGGTGGAAAAGGTCAGCTTTCTTCAGCTGTGAAAAGTCTGAAACTTCTCGGTCTTTACGGAAAAATCACCATTGTCGGAATTGCAAAGCGACTGGAAGAAATTTTCTTTCCGGAAGATCCGATTCCGCTCTATCTGGACAAAAAATCAGAAACACTGAAAATTCTTCAGCGTGTGCGTGACGAAGCGCACCGTTTTGGCGTGAAACATCACCGCACCAGAAGAAAAAATTCAACCATAAAATCTGAGCTTGAAGATATTCCGGGAGTTGGACCAAAATCCATGGAAATGTTATTTTCCAAACTGAAATCCGTGAAAAGAATCAAGGAATCTTCGCAGGAAACGCTGGAAGAAATTCTCGGAAAATCAAAAGGAAAACTGGTTTGGAATTATTTCAATTCCGGTTCATAAAAACTTAGTTTGCGTTGAACTGACCCATGTCGAACTTCAGAGAAAAGAAATTCGAGAAATAATTTGATCCGCCTAACCCTGAATTGGAAATTGCATAATCAAGCGTCAGTCCGCGGTATTTGATTCCGATACCTGCGCTCGGCTGGAAGGACACTTTTCTTTTCAGATTTTCAATGTCTGTAATCGTTTGAAAACGGTTTACACCGAGTCTGACGAAAATCAGATCATCGTACGCAAGTTCTGCTCCCGCATAAGGCGTAATACTGGCAAAATCGGTGGAAACCAACGCGGCAGTTTTCGCAAACTCTACATTGATTCCTGCTTCCGGAAGTAAACCAAGGCGCTGTGTAAGCTCAAAATTTTTGCTTACACCTGCGTTCAGTTTTGGCATCGTTAATTCCATTTTGTCGGCTGGTGCAGGGTTGAATTCTTCACCGTTCACAACCGTGGAAAGTTCTTTCTGGTCAACATTCCAGAAGTTGACTGTTGTTGTGATATCACGGACCATCGCACCGTAATTCCAGCCGCTGTCTGCATGATAAATGGCTCCGACATCAAATCCGAAACCGAAAGCATTGGCAAATTTCCCCACATTCCGGTAAACTAGTTTGGCTGTTACACCGGCATCGATTCTGTGGTCGCCGCCCGGATGAAAAGCGTACGAAACCAACGCCGCGTAATCGGCCTGAGAAAATTTGGTGATTTTATCATAATCGATATTTCCTTCAGGATCAATCATCTGAGTGGTGTTCAAAATATTGTCTACGCCCAGACGGACGATGGATACAGCAAAAACACCGTCGCTGTTCAGTAAAGGTTTTGCAAAAGCGATATAATCGTATTTCGCGATGCTCTCAAAATATTCAGCATGCATTGCTGCAGCCTGCCAGTCTTTGTCAATGCCGAGCAAACCGGCCGGATTCCACATTGGGGAATACACATCATTCTGGCTCGAAATTACAGCGCCACCCATTCCAAGACCTCGCGCGCCGGCTCCGATATTAAGGAATTCGTTTGAATATTTTCTTACAATCTGTGCCTGCACTGCAGTACTGAATATAATAAACAGAAAAAATATTTTTTTCATTTAATTACTGTTTTGTATGGCTTTTCGCTTTCTGGATTTCAGAATTCCGTTCAGTACAATAGCCAGAATCATAATAAAGGAAGCGATATAAAAAACCGGACTCATCTGCTCCGATTCACCAAAGATAAAAAAAGCAAGGATAATTCCGTACACCGGTTCTAAATTTACAGTGAGAATCAAAGTAAAAGGTGAAACCCATTTCATAAGACTCACACTTTCCAGCATCGGATAGGCAGTGAAAATTCCGGCAAGCAGGATCAGCAGAAGCAGATCTCTGATATTTACTGAACCGAATTCCGAAATCTGGCCGCTGAGGAGAAAGAAGACCGAAATCAGCAACCATCCACCAAAAATTTCGTAAAAAATAATATTTCCGGAAGAGGTCTTTCCGTACAGTTTGCCGTTGAAAACAGAAAAAACAGTTCCAAAAAGCGCCGTAAGAATTCCGTAGAAAATCCCTTCCTTATAATGAAATTCAATATTGAAAATCACGGCAATACAGATAACAATCACAATACCGATCAGAACTTCAGCAACATCAATTTTCCGGTTGAAAACAAGAGGTTCCAGAAACGCCGCAAAAAGCGTAGAAAGAGAGAGACAGCTCAGCGCAATCGACACGTTAGAAACCTTAATCGAATGAAAAAAACAGAGCCAGTGAAGCGCCATTACGCCACCAATGGCCACGAGCTGAAGACCCGTTTTACGGTTAACCTTAAGAGATTTACGCTGAACAAAACGGATAAAGATATACAGAAAAACTGCTGCAAACAGCATTCGGTAAAAAACCAGCGGCTGCGCCGGAACTGAAATCAGTTTTCCGAGAATTGCTGTGAATCCCCACAGGAAAACAATGAAATGAAGTCTGAAAATAGCAGGTTTGTTCATACCGATACAATCCTGCAAAATTAGGCTTTTCGGTGGAATTTATACTGAACTGTACAAATAAAACGCAATTGAAAACCCCGGAAATTTTTACAACTTCCGGGGCCTTCAAATAATAAACTATTAAAAAAATAAACTAGGAACTTTTTGCCGGACAAACATGAATAATCGCCCGACAGTTTACTAACGTAAAAATACATTATAAATTGTAAATAAAAATAAAATATTATGTTAAATTTTACTAAAATATTCTGCTCATTTTCACTCATTTTTAAACCAAAAGCCTGCTGATGCTATTTCAGCAAAAAAGTACTATATTTATTGACATTTTTAACATATGGATTTAGAATTTAACAAGAGAGAAGACCAGAACAAATTAAAACTTTCAGAACTGAACCGACTGCTTTCCCAGGTAAAGAAAGGCGGCGGTGAAAAGCGTCTGCAGAAGCTGCGCGATGAAGGAAAAATGACGGCCAGGGAAAGAATTGATTATCTTCTTGACAAAAATTCAGATTCCATTGAAATAGGTGCTTTTGCCGGATACGAAATGTATGAAGAACACGGCGGCTGTCCAAGTGGTGGCGTTGTAGTAAAAATGGGTTATGTTTCCGGAAAACAGTGTCTGGTTGTAGCGAATGATGCCTCAGTAAAAGCCGGTGCATGGTTTCCGATTACGGGAAAGAAAAATCTGCGCGCGCAGGAAATCGCGATGGAAAACCGTCTGCCGATTATCTATCTTGTGGATTCTGCCGGAGTTTATCTGCCGATGCAGGATGAGATATTTCCTGACAAAGAGCATTTCGGTAGAATTTTCCGCAACAATGCAAAGATGTCCTCCATGGGAATCATTCAGATTTCTGCAGTGATGGGAAGCTGCGTTGCCGGTGGTGCTTATCTGCCGATTATGAGCGATGAAGCAATGATTGTGGACAAAACAGGATCTATTTTCCTTGCCGGAAGCTATCTTGTGAAAGCCGCAATTGGAGAAAATATTGACAACGAAACGCTGGGCGGTGCTACAACCCACTGTGAAATATCGGGCGTAACAGATTATAAAGCCAAAGATGATAAAGACGCACTCGACAGAATAAAAAATATCATGAAATCCATCGGCGATTATGAAAAAGCCGGATTCGACCGTACTGAAAGTGCTCCTCCAAAAGAAAACATCGAAAATATTTTCGGAATCATCCCGGTTTCCAGAGCGGAACAGTACGACACTTTGGAAATTATAAAATGTCTGGTGGACAACTCGGAATATGAAGAATACAAGCCTGATTACGGTAAAACCATCATCTGCGCAACTGCAAGAATTGACGGCTGGAGTGTCGGAATTGTCGCTAATCAGAGAAAACTAGTGAAAAGCGGTAAGGGCGAAATGCAGTTTGGCGGTGTAATTTATTCCGATTCGGCTGATAAGGCAACACGGTTTATCGCCAACTGTAATCAAAGAAAAATACCTTTGATTTTTCTTCAGGATGTTACCGGATTTATGGTGGGCTCAAAATCAGAACACGGCGGAATTATTAAGGACGGCGCAAAAATGGTAAATGCAGTTTCCAACTCTGTAGTTCCGAAATTCACCATTATTACCGGAAATTCATTCGGTGCCGGAAATTACGCCATGTGTGGAAAAGCTTATGATCCAAGACTGATTGTTGCATGGCCTTGGGCGGAACTTGCAGTAATGGGTGGAGCTCAGGCCGCAAAAGTACTGGCTCAGATTCAGGAAGCAACACTTAAAAAACAGGGCAAAGAAATCAGCGAAGAAGAGCATCAGGAAATTCTGGATACCATTTCCAAAAGATATCAGAAACAGACTGAAGCTACGTATTCCGCAGCAAGATTATGGACAGACGCTATTATCAACCCTGTGGATACAAGAAAGTGGATTTCCATGGGAATTGAAGCGGCAAATCACAGTCCCATTACAGAAAAATTCAATCTGGGCGTTATCCAGGTGTAAGTTAACACAAATTAAAAATCAAATACACGATGAAAAAATTAATGACTGTCGCTGCCTTTTTCGCAGGAATTCTTGCTTTTGCGCAGTGCAGTATCAGCGGTAAATCATCGCTGAAAGTATTGGATGAAGAAACCTACTCCGTAAGTGCAGATCTTGCACAGTGTAAAGACTGTCACCTTTGGGTAGGCGTGGGTGGCAATATCTCCGTAATCGGCGACAACAAGCAGAATAATGTAAAAATAAAAGCCAATACAGGCGGAAGACAGGTAATTTCACTTTCTGTTCTTACTCCGCAGGGCTTTATGCAGTGCAGCAAGAACATTGATATTGTAGACGGAAACGGAACGCTGCCAGTCGCTGCTTCTACTGCGGCTGTCGAAGAAACACCTAAAAACAGTGGCTGCGATATTGAAGTGAACAATTATAAGGAAGTGAAATACGCAGATCAGATTGTTTCCTTCTTTCCAAACGTTACAAACGACAATTACCGCTATTCATGGACGGCTACAATGGCCAACGGAGAAGTTTTAACATCTACGGAGAAAGTTCCGCAGTTTCCTTTTACAAAGGAAAACGGTATAACCAAAGTTAGAGTTAAAATCCATACTTCGCGCTGCATGAAGGAGTTTTCAAAAACGTACGACTCCAACTACTGGCGATTCTTTCAGTAAAAAGCATTCATAAATAAAAAGCGGTTCTCAGAATCGCTTTTTGTTTTCAGGAGCTTGAAGGTTTCTTAGTCTATAGAAAATTCGGTCCCGCTGTCCGCTGTATCTTTTGCTCTTCGCGCTGCTCATCACAAAAGGATGTCGCTTCCATCGCGGCTAGAAAGACTGTTTCGTTTTTCTTACAAGGAAACAGCTTTTGTCCACGCAATGAGTTAGTGCTTTTGAAAGGTGTATACTCCTTTCATGTTTCCTTTCGTCCACTGTCCGTTACTTCCGGAATTGATCAGATAACCCGAAAACTGAAGGTTACTCGGAGAATTCATATCAAACTTCCCGCTCTGATTTACATATCCTTTAATCGTTTCCTTTGAGTTTCCCGGGACAACAGTGGTTTCACCGTCCATAGTTCCGGACTTGTCTACCGTAAAAGCTATACTTCCGTTAAAATCACCGCTGAAAGTTCCGAACCATTTCCCCTGATAGGCAGAGTTCACCTGCCTTTCACGCTCTTCGTCAGAAATACAGGACGACAAAGAAAAGAAGGCAAAAAGTAAAAATAAGATTCTCGTTTTCATAATTAAGGATCAAAGGTTGGTTACTTTTGTGTGAAGATAGCATAAACTCATAGGAGTTCCCTAGGTATAAAACAAAAAAATCCTTCACTCTTTCGAATGAAGGATTTAAAAAAAACTGGCGGCGACCTACTCTCCCGCGTTAGCAGTACCATCGGCGCTAGAGGGCTTAACTTCTGTGTTCGGAATGGGAACAGGTGAGCCCCTCTGCTAAAACCACCCTAAA
>JAEXBA010000035.1 GCA_023457935.1 Bacteroidota bacterium
AATCACCCACCGAAAATTTCAGATTTCCGACAAAAGTTTTCAGTGTTCCGCTGCCTTCATGAATGAAAAGCATTTCGTCGCATTCGCCGTTTTTATAAAAATAATCCATGGATTTTCTTGGCTTTGCTATTCCCATTTTCAGGTCGTTGTTCAGCAGAAGAATTTTCCGAGAATCCATGAAATCGTCTTCCGGAGTTACATCTTTACCTTTAAACATTCTTGGTGTTACATTTCGGTCCACAGCAATTTTCGGAGCAACATCTTTTGGTTTTCCGATGCTGATGATTTGCGTAGGGCGGTGAATGTGGTACAAAAGCGAAGAAATACCGTGAAAACCTTCGGTTCCGAAGAGTTGTTCGTAGTAGAATTTATCTTCCGGAGATTTAAAAACCGTATGCCTTTTCTGTGGAATATTTCCGCTTTGGATGTATCTCATTGTCTTTTTTTGATTTTCGTAAATTTACAATTATTTAGGAAAACAAAAAACCCTTTCAGCGCTAAAATCCTGAAAGGGTTTATGTTTTAAGTGAAAAAAGAAAAGTTCTACATTTCAGTTTTAATAATGAAGCGCTGCTTTTCATTTTGAGGTGAAACCAGAATCAGTTCTGCAAATCCTATTTTTTCCACTCTGTAAATTTTTGAGGTCTTTCTGGATTTCAGTTCGATGGTTTTTGCGTTATGATCGTACATCCACTCGCCGTTTTCGGTTTTGTTTTTTAATTCCGACTGGTATTTTCCGTCGGACATCAGTGTAATGAAATCGCGGCCGGATTTATCGCTGTCCAGATACCATTTTCGGTTTTCAATGTCGGTTTTCTGCGCGTAAAGCATTGTCGCTGAAATAAAAAGCGTAACCGTTAAAGCGATTTTCTTAAAGATGTTTCCCGATTTCATAATGTGAAAATACTAATTTAATTGCTTGTTTCAAGATTTAGAAGTGCATCGTAAAATTCATCATCCATAATGCCTACCTGATGACAAAGAAGCAGTAATCCCGGAATTTCTTGTATGGTTTCTTCAGAACTGATCTGAATGGGAATGCTTCCCATTTCGGTTTCGAGCGCAAATCCATCGGGTGTTTCGGTAATTTCCGGTTCAGAAAAAGTAATTCGTCTGAAATAGTTTTCAGTGCTAGGAAGTGCAAGATTTTCGGGATAAATGAGGATTCCGCCGCCGGTAATTTTTTCAAAAAGTGCAGGTGTTGTAATCTCTGAAGAATCGGCAGCAATAAGAACAATGGTAGGATGAAATTCTGCTCCAACAACATCATCGGAAGTTTGTGCAGCTACAAAATCGGCCTGCAAAACTTCATCATTATTATTTCTGATTACATTAATGGAAACCGAATTCAGTTCTGCAATTTGCTGAAAAATTTTCAGCAGTTCAGCGTTTTTCGAAACGATTAGAATACGCGTTTTATCTGATGCTTTGGAAGCCAGTTCTGAAAAATTCAACTTTACTTTTCTTGGGAATTGGAAATCTTGGAATCAATAATACTTCTGAAAACTTTCGTAACGTTTTCCCACTTTTTCTGATCTTTCGGCATAATTCCGCTTCCGTCGTTTTTCACCGCAGATTCTTCGCCGTTTTTTACATTAATCGTGGTCGTGATATTATCGTAAATCTTCAGATGATCGGCTTCAATAAAGCGGAAGTTATTCGTCTTCAGAGCTGACTGTATTCTTGAAAGTTCTTCATTAGTAATTGTAACATCTTTTTTGAAGTTTTTTCCCTGTCCTTCAAAAGAATAATGCGCGGAATTCCCTTTAATCAGGAAATTTTCATAAATCGGAGCATATCCGCCGCTGCGGGCGTAACTGATATCAAAATCTGTAAACTTTTTCTGGCTGTTGCACGATACAAGCAATACCGCAACGAATAATACGAGTAATTTTTTCATTTCTTAATTGGCTTCGTTTTCAGCAATTTTTTCCGAACCTGTTTCAGCAGCTACTGACTCAGGGTTCTGTTTTTTCATTTTCAGTTCTTCATCATAATCATGCAGAAGGTTGAATTCCTCCGTCTGTTCAATGGCAGTCATAATTTTATGAAGAATATCCGGAGCTTTATCATTGTCATAATCAATGTCCAGAGGCGCTTTAAACTCAAGCGTTGGCTTTACACCGGTTACTTTAATTTTAAGTCCTTTCTTATCAAACGCTCTTCGGAAGCCATTTATTTTAATCGGAATCACAATCGGACGCTGATTTTTCACCAGTTTTGCTGTTCCGCGTCTTCCCTGGGCAAACGCGGCAGTGGTTCCCTGCGGGAAAGTGATGACCCAGCCGTTGTCCAGCGCTTTCATGATATTGTCTACTTCCTTTAAGTCGACCATTCTGTTCACATTTTTACCGCCTGCTCTCCACGTTCTTTTTACCGAAATTGCTCCGGCCATCTTGAAAATCCTTGCCAGAATACCTTTGTTGATGGTTTCTTCTGCGGCAACATAATAGAAATCCACTTTCGGATTCAGCAGATAAATAGGATTCTTGATAGTGTTGTGATAACCGTTGTTTACCGCGCAGAAAACGTGATACATTGCAGCAACATCTGCAAAATAGGTTTGGTGGTTGGATACGAAAAGGACATTGGAAGACGGAAGATCTGCTAAATGCTCGGTTCCCGTGATTTTCAATTTGTTAAAACCGTTAAATCTTCTGTACGACACTATCCCGACGATGAAAATCACCAGACGCTTCAGAACATAGAGGTTTCCAAACGCATCGGTGAAGATATTCTTCTTAGCCATTATTGAATTAACATAATCTGCAAATTTACATATTTTTCAGTAACTGGCGGAATTCGCTCAGGATCATTGATGTTGCTCCCCAAATAAAATATCCGTTGAAGTTAATTACCGGAACTTCCACGCCGCGGGAAGAGGGAAGTACCATCATTTCAGGCTCTGCGGAAAGCGAAAGTATGGATTCTATCGGGAATTCTATAAGTTCTTCAGCTTCTGATTCCTGCAGGATGAACTGCGGGTTTTTTCGGGTGTATGAAATAAACGGATGAACGTAAAAATTGCTTGGCGGAATGTAAATCGGCGACATCGGCCTGATCATTCTTACATAATGCTTTTCAATTCCCATTTCTTCTGAAGTCTCACGGATGGCTGTTTCAGCAAAATTTCGGTCACCATCGTCGCGGCTTCCGCCCGGAAGCGAAATCTGTCCGCTGTGTTTGTCGTTTTCGTTTGTGGTCCGCAGCATTAAAGGAAAAAACCAACGGTCATCCTTCAGGTATAGTAAAATATTTACAGCGGCAAACCGCGGATTTCTTTTCAGAATCTGTTCGTAAGTAAAGAGCGGGCGGTAAGGCGGAGAATAAATTTTATGGGCGTTTTCTCCCCATAATTCAGCATTTTTTATTTTTTGAAGTAAATCTTTTCCGAAGGTTGGCATGTACCAAATTTACGGAATCATCTTTAAATACTGTATTAAACTGAAGTTAAAAAAGGAACTGGGCGCTAATATAAAAAAGGCCTCCGAATCATCAGAGGCCGTTAAGTTTTAATTAGAATATACCATCAGTTCTTCTTTCTTCGAATTCAGCAGTCTGAATTCCAGATATTTAAAACTGTCTCGTGGGATAATGGTAACCCATTTTTTGTATTTCAGGAACCATTTCATCTGTATGCTGTTGATTCCTTTGGTAAGAAACGCCTCCACAAAAGGGTGAACGTGCAGATACAGTTTCCCTTTTTCCTTCTGCATAAGGTTACGGATGGCTTCTCCCATTCTTTCCACCACAACAATCGGGGCAAGGATTTCTCCGTCTTTATTCGGGTTTTCTTCCTTGGTTTCGATCTGCATTTCGGGGCGGTTTCTCTGTCTTGTAATCTGGATGAGCCCAAATTTACTTGGCGGTAAAATTTTGTGACGCGATTTGTCGCGTTTCATTTCTTCCTTAAGATGTTCGTACAGGTCTTTCCGGTGTTCAGGATTTGTCATGTCGATAAAATCCACAACAATGATTCCTCCCATGTCGCGAAGACGCAGTTGGCGCGCAATTTCTGTGGCTGCCATCTTGTTTACATTCAGGGCGTGTTCTCTGTTGCTTGCTCCGGATGAAAGGTTCGGTCCGGAATTTACATCCACAACGTGCAGTGCTTCAGTGTGTTCCACCACAAGATAAGCTCCTTTGGATCCTGGAATGTTTACGTGCTTTCCAAAGCTCTGTTTCAGCTGTTTTTCTACGTTATAATATTCCATTAAAGGAATATGTGAATCATAATGCTGAACAATGTTTTTTCTTTCCGGGGCAATAATTTCCAGATAATTTTTCATATCGCTCACCATCTGTTCGTCGTCGCAGATGATGTTTACGAAATCTTGGTTAAAGTTGTCCCTTAAAATGGCCGAGGCCTTGTCTTCTTCGCTCAGAACTTTGGACGGAAGCTTGTTTTTCTGAATGTTCTTAAAGGCAGTTTCCCATTTCTGAACCAGCTGGTTCATATCGTTGTGCAGTTCCGCTACTTTTTTCTCTTCAGCAACAGTTCGGATGATAACTCCGAAACCCTCCGGCTTGATGCTTTCTATAAGCGTTTTTAAGCGGTCTTTTTCTTCCTGTGTTTTAATTTTTTTGGAAACAGAAATCTTGTTGTCGAACGGTATAAGCACCAGAAAACGGCCTGTAAGAGAAACCTGGGTGGATATTCTCGGGCCTTTCGTAGAGATAGGTTCTTTGGTGATCTGCAGCAGTACAGTGTCGTCTTTGGAGATTACACGGTCTACCGTTCCGTTCTTGTCAATGGTTTTCTGTACTTCAAAATTTTTCAGTGAGGAAGTTTGCTGTTTCCTGGAAACGGTGTCCTTCAGAAATTTCTTGTACGAAAGAAATTCGGGTCCCAAATCCTGGTAATGCAGAAAAGCGTCTTTTTCGTAACCGATGTTTACAAAAGCTGCATTAAGGTTGGGAGCCAGTTTTTTTACTTTACCGATAAATAAGTCGCCTACAACAAAGTCGGATTTGTCTTCTTCTTCATGCAGTTCGAAGAGACGGCCGTCTTCCAGCAGGGCAATTTTTGTGCGCTCATCTTCATGTGATATAATCAGTTCTTTCTTCATTGCAATTAATTAGTAAAACAAAAATATAGCTGGTGAAATAAGATATTTCCAAAACCACCAACTATATATATATTGTAAAAATCCCGCAGGAGATTATTTTTTCTTATGTCTGTTCGCTCTTCTTCTTTTCTTTCTCTTGTGCGTTGCTACCTTGTGTCTTTTTCTTTTCTTTCCGCTTGGCATAATGTTAAAATTTTATAGCTTGTTAATAATTCAGTAAATTATTTTACAGATACTTTGGTTTTTACCTTTTCTGTGAACGTTTTTGATGGCTTAAATGCCGGAATATTGTGTGCAGGGATTTCAATTGCAGTGTTTTTGGAGATGTTTCTTCCCGTTTTTGCTGCTCTGGTCTTGATGATGAATGACCCAAATCCTCTTAAGTATACATTGTCACCTTTATATAGGGAGCTTCTGATTTCGTGCATGAACGCCTCTACAACTTTCTGTGTTTCACCCTTTTCAGTCCCCAGTTTATTGGAGATGGTATTTACCAATTCTGCCTTTGTCATTTCCTGATTTTATTTATAATTTTGGTGTGCAAATATAAAACTATTTTTTGACACGCAACAAACAAAACCCTGATTTTCTTCACATTGGTAAGAAAATCCTGAGCTGGTATCAGTGGCACGGTCGCGACCTTCCGTTCCGGAAAACCAAAGATCCTTACCGTATCTGGATTTGCGAAATTGTTTTTCAGCAAACGCATATTCAGCAGGGGCTTGGCCATTATACAAAATTTATAGAGCGTTTTCCCGATGTGGAAACACTCGCAAATGCCGATGAAGACGACGTTCTGCACAGCTGGAAAGGGTTGGGTTATTATTCCCGGGCTATTAATATTCACAAAGCGGCAAAGCAGATTCAGCAGGAATTTCATGGAATCTTTCCTGAAGATTATGATGATATACTGAAACTGAAAGGAATTGGAAAGTACACGGCAGCAGCCGTGTCAAGCATCTGTTTCGGAAAACAGATTCCGGCGGTGGACGGCAATTTTTACAGGGTTTTAAGCCGGATTTTTGCGGATGATTTTGACATTTCAAAACCTTCTGCTTTTAGCTACTTTTCTGAACTTGCGCTGCATTTAATGCCGGACAATGAAGCGGGCAGTTTCAATCAGGCGATGATGGATCTCGGTTCTGAAATCTGTAAGCCCAAGAATCCGCTCTGTCACGAATGCCCCGTAAAGACCGACTGTACGGCTTTCCAGACAGGATGCGTTACGCAGTTTCCCGTTAAGCTGAAGAAAACCGTAGTCAGTGATCTTAAACTGGAATATTTTTTTGTTCAGTTTGAAGACAGTTTTCTCATCAGACAGCGTAAAGATGACTTCATTTGGAAAAAACTATATGAATTTCCAAACGAAATTCCGCAAAAATTTGAACAGCTGATTAACAGAACGGTAACCGTAAAGCATAAACTCACGCACAAAAATCTTGAAATCATCATTCATACAGTTAACGTTCAGAATAAACAGGATTTCGAGAATTTTGCCGAAGATTATGGCTTTACTGCCGTGGATTTCGATACATCAACTGCGAAATCTTTTCCTAAGCCGCTTGAGGAATTTATGGATGGCGTTTTTAAGAAAAACAGATGATAATTGTTTGAAATTCAGGCTTCGTACTTCCGTTTAAATTAGCTATTTTTGCATGATGTTTAAAAATCTCATTCTCATTCTTTCAGTGGTTTTTCTCGTTTCGTGCGGAAAAGATCCGGTTCCGAAACCTTCCGGAGAACTGCGTCTGGAATATCCCGCTCCTAAATATCAGAAATTCAGCAACGACTGCAGATATACTTTCGAATATTCTGATTTTGCGAAAATTGAGCCTTCCGACAAGAAACCGTGCTGGTTTTATCTTACCTATCCGGAGATGAAAGCAAAGGTGTTCATTACTTATTTTCCGATAAACAATGATCTTCCGCTGCACATAAGAGAGTCTGAGAAAATGGTTTACGAACACACCGTAAAGGCAAGTTCCATCGATACCCAATCCTTTACATATCCCGAAAAACAGGTGTACGGAAATTTTTATGAACTGAAAGGTCAGTCTGCATCCAATCTGCAGTTTTATATTACCGACAGTACAAAAAATTTCGTTTCAGCATATCTTTACTTCAATTCCCGCCCGAAACCGGATTCGCTGGCGCCGGCGGTAGATTATGTGAAAAAAGATCTGCTTCGTTTAATTGATACATTTGAGTGGAAATAATTTTAATAAAATATTAATTCAGAAATAATATGAAACTATTAGTTGTAGGAAGTGTAGCTTTTGATGCTATTGAAACTCCTTTCGGAAGAACAGATAAAATTTTGGGCGGTGCCGCCACTTACATCAGTTTGGCTTCATCTATTTTAGGTGTAGACACAGGTATCGTTTCCGTAGTTGGCGGTGATTTTCCGCAGGAATATCTGGACAAGTTCAGACAGAGAGAAGTAAATATCGACGGACTGGAAATCGTTCCGGGCGGGAAAACATTTTTCTGGAGCGGCAGATACCATAACGACCTGAATTCCCGAGATACATTGGTTACGGAAGTAAACGTTCTTGAATCTTTTGATCCGAAAATTCCTGAATCCATGCAGGATGCAGAAGTTCTGCTGTTGGGGAATCTTCACCCTGGCGTTCAGCTTTCTGTACTTGAAAAAATGAACAACCGTCCGAAAATGGTCGTCCTGGATACAATGAATTTCTGGATGGATACCGCAATGGATACATTGAAAGAAATGATTGCCAAAACCGATGTTATCACCATTAATGACGAAGAGGCACGGCAGCTTTCCGGAGAATATGCATTGGTAAGAGCAGCGAAGAAAATCCATAAAATGGGCCCTGAATATGTTATCATCAAAAAAGGGGAACACGGCGCTCTGCTTTTCCATGACGACCGTATTTTTGCGCTTCCTGCACTTCCGCTTGAAGAAGTATTTGATCCTACCGGTGCCGGCGATACTTTTGCTGGAGGTTTTGCGGCTTATCTGGCGAAAAAGGGCGATTTCGATTTTGAAACAATGAAATCTGCACTTATTTACGGTTCTGCTTTGGCTTCATTTACCGTGGAAAAATTCGGAACACAGCGTCTGGAAGAAATTACAGAAGGTGAAATGATTGCAAGAATCCGACAGTTCAAGGAACTTACTGCTTACGAAGTGGAAGCTTAAGACTCAATTTTAAGAAATAATTATAAGAAAATATTTAGCAAGATTCGTTTAGAATTCTAAATTTGCACCGTTTTTAAAATAAATTTATGATCAAAACTGTAAAATTCGCTCTGTTTCTGGGGATGATTTTCGCCTTTTTCGCGGTTCCTGTAAACGCACAGCTGCAGAAAGGACAGCTGGTGGATGGTATTGCTGCGGTAATTGGTGACGAAATCGTTCTTGAATCTGATATTCAGGAACAGATGAATTATGCTGCACAACAGGGTATGAATGTGTCGGACAAATGCCAGATTTTCGAAAGTATTGTGAACAACAAACTGCTGATATACGAAGCAAAACGCGATACACTTATCGAGAACCGTACGGCATTCATCAAAGAAAATGCAGATGCAAAATACAATCAGATACTATCGCAGTTTCCGGATGAAAAAACCATGCTTGCCGCTTACAAGTTCAGAACCGCTTATGAGATGAAGAACGTCATCGAGAAGATGGACACAGAACAGTATTATGCACAGGCGAAATACGGAAGAATTACAGAAAAGGCCGATGTAACGCCCAATGAAGTTACCGATTTCTTCAATCAGTACCAGATGCAGCTTCCGGAAGTAAAGGATGAAGTTTCCCTTGCCCAGATCAGTATTTTTCCAAAGCTTACGGATGCCCACAAGCAGGAAATGATTGATAAGCTGAACAAAATAAAAGCAGATATCCTTGCCGGCGAAAGTTTTGAAAGTCAGGCCCGTATTTATTCTGAAGATCCGGGATCGGCAGCTAACGGCGGACTTTACACCAAAATTGCCCGCGGTAAAATGGTGAAAGCTTTCGAAGCAACAGCTCTTAATCTTCAGGAAGGCGAAATTTCTGAGCCGGTAGAATCGGAGTTCGGTTATCACCTTATTCAGCTCGTGAAAAAAACAGGAAAGCTTTATGATGCACGCCATATTCTTTTGGTGGCGCAACCGACTGACGAGGAAATTGCTTCTGCAAAAAAACAGCTCGAAGACATCAGAAAGCAGATTACAGATGGTGAATTAACCTTTAAAGAGGCCGCGTTCAGATATTCTGATGATAAAGGCACTAAGTTTAATGGTGGCGTAATTCCGGGCGAAGACGGTTCCAGCAGAATCGAGAAGATGAATCTGCCGGCAAACGTTTCTTACCAGATTGCCGGACTGAACAAAGGAGATTACACAGAGGTTTTCGAAGACGAAATGCAGCGTAAAAAAGTAGTCCGCCTGATCAGGATAGACGATATTATTCCTGCTCACCAGCTGTCGATTGAAACAGATTACGACCGTATCAAACAGATGGCGCTCAATAAGAAAAGAAACGAAATTGTTGAAAAATGGGTGAAAGGAAGAATTCCTAATGTATTCATATCACTGGACAGCCGTTATAAAGACTGTGCTTTTACCAAGAATTGGGATAAAGAAACAATGACAAAATAAACAACGATCCTTCAGAATTTCTGAAGGATTTTTTATTTTTACAGAATGAGTAATTTCATCGATTTCGGATCAGCAAAAAAACTGAAATATATGCACGAAAACCAAAACAGAATCACGAGTCTTTTTAATATTAAATATCCGGTTATTCAGGGCGGAATGATCTGGCATTCCGGATGGCGCCTGGCTTCCGCAGTTTCCAATAGCGGCGGCCTCGGACTTATCGGAGCGGGAAGCATGTATCCCGATATTTTGCGCGAGAACATTCAGAAATGCAAAGCAGCGACCGATAAACCTTTTGGGGTGAATGCTCCGATGCTTTATCCCAATCTGGATGAAGTAATTCAGATTATACTGGAAGAAGGTGTAAAAACAGTTTTTACTTCCGCCGGAAATCCTAAAACCTATACCGAAACCCTTCAGAAAGAAGGTTTAACGGTTGGCCATGTTGTTTCATCAACAAAATTTGCCATGAAATGTGAAGATGCCGGCGTTGATGCTATTGTAGCAGAAGGCTTTGAAGCTGGCGGGCACAACGGCCGCGATGAAACAACCACTTTAGTACTGATTCCCAACGTTCGGAAGCATATTTCAAAACCATTGATTGCTGCAGGCGGAATTGCAACCGGCGCTCAGATGAAAGCTGCCATGATTCTTGGTGCAGACGGCGTACAGATTGGTTCCCGTTTTGCCGCAACAGTAGAAGCCAGTTCTCATGAAAAATGGAAAGAAAAAATTGTTTCGCTGAATGAAGGCGACACACAGCTGACACTTAAGGAACTGGCACCCGTACGTCTTGTTAAAAACAAGTTTTTCTATGATGTTGACCGGCTTTATGAAACGGGCCGTAATGCTGAAGCGTTAAAGGAAACGCTTGGCCGCGCGCGCGCAAAGAAAGGCATGTTCGAGGGCGATCTTGAGGAAGGCGAACTCGAAATTGGTCAGGTTTCCGCGCTAATTGATGAAATTTTACCGGTAGAAAAAGTTTTTGAAAATCTGCTGATGGAGTTTGAGGCTGCTGATTTTTCTAAATTCTGATATTTTTAACAGTCAAACTGAACGACTGCTTCGGTCGCTTTTTTGATTATTTTGTCTTTCAAAGCTGAACCTGAAAGAAAAATCAGCATTCGGTTCTCCTCGTAATCTCGGTCAGCACGGAAAATTAAATCGGGCTTCCCGTCGCGGTCAATATCGCCGATCAGTTTTAATTCTACAAACGTGTCATTGAAACCACTTTCATGAAGGACGGGCTGTTCGTTCATTCCGTTTTCATAAAGATAAAGACGGTAATTTTCTACCACCTTAAATACTTCTAATCCGTCATCAGTATATACATTTTCGGTCTTTTTAACATCGCCCGTTGCCCGTAAAGTATATGAAACACTGTTAAATACAAAGGTGTACTTTTCGTTTGGCCAGATTTTTTTTCTGGTTATCGCAATTGTATTTATTTTACCGGGTTTCAGTGCATTACTTTCAAGAAAAATAAGTGTTTTATCATTTGGAATAATGGTTTTGGTGGAGTCGCCTACGCATTCAGAAAATCCGCGTTCAACTTTAAAATCTGAGCGCTGAAGAAAATATTGGCCATCAATTTCATTCACAGCAATCCAGTTTGGAGTTAGCTGATCCACTTCATTTTTGTTATCCCAATCGCGGTAAGTTGTTGGGAGTAATGATTTGAACAGTGTTTCTTCGGTTTCCTGAAATTCTGGTTCCGGATCTGATTCCGCCTTTATAACCGAAACCTGTTCGACTTTTGGAGCGTTGTTTTTCTCTTCCTTTTTAAATTGTTTTTCACAGGAAAAGAGCACGAAAACTACAATTAACAGTTTTAATATTCTATCCATCTTTATTTTTTTGCCAAAAAAACCTCTGCTGAAGAGGTTTGTATTTTACATATTGTCAAGATGGTGTTTCAGTTCAGCCCAGCCGCCGCCGTTGTAACCTTCTTTCAGGCCTTGGGAAGTAAGGTAATCCAACGCCTTTCCGCTGCGGTTTCCGCTTCTGCAGAACAGTACAACCGGTTTTTCAATGCTTAAAATTTCATCCTGACGGTTTTCAATTTCTCCGAGAGGAATGTTCTGGGCGCCATCAATTTCACCGTCCATCATAAGTTCCATTGGTTCACGAACGTCGATCAGCGCATAGTTTCCTGATTCTAATACTTCCTGTAATGACATATTTTTTGATTTTTTGTTAATGATTGGTTTTGTATCAAACAAAAGTATAAAAAAATGTTAGTTTTGCATCACAACCCATGATACAAGACCCGCAGAAATATTCAGAACTCATCAGGCAGAAAGCACGGAAATTCGGTTTTCAGGGTTGCGGTATTTCCAAAGCCGATTTTCTGGAAGAGGATGCGAAACCTCTTGAGAATTTTCTTAAAAAAAACTACCATGGCGAAATGCAGTACATGGAAAATTATTTTGATAAAAGACTTGATCCGCGGCTTTTGGTTCCGGGAGCAAAATCGGTTATTTCATTTTCCTATAATTATTTTCCCGGCAGAGAAATTTCGGGTACTGATAATTTCAGGATTTCAAAATATGCTTACGGACAGGACTATCATGAGATTCTGAAAGATATTCTGAAGGACATGATTCTGGAACTGCAGGAAGAAATCGGCGATTTTCATTTCAGGATTTTTGTGGATTCGGCGCCGGTTCTGGAAAGAAGCTGGGCCAGAAAGTCCGGAATTGGCTGGGTTGGTAAAAATGCTAATCTGATTACCAAACAAACTGGTTCATTTTATTTTCTTGCTGAAATTATCTGTGATCTGGAACTGGAAACAGATGTTCCCACAACGGATCACTGCGGAACATGCAGAAAATGTATTGATGCATGCCCTACAGACGCTATTGTTTCTGATAAGATTGTTGACGGAAGTAAATGCATTTCCTATGCAACCATCGAACTGAAAAATGAAATTCCTTCAGATTTTTCAGGAAAAATGGAAAACTGGATGTTCGGCTGCGATATCTGTCAGGATGTCTGTCCGTGGAACCGTTTTGCGTTGCCGCATTCACAGCCTGCGTTTCAACCGAATGATTCATTACGGAATTTTCGAAAAGGAGAATGGAGAGAACTTACGCAGGAACTGTTTTCGGTAATATTTCGGAAATCACCGGTGAAAAGGGCAAAATATGCAGGTTTGATGAGAAATATACAGTTTCTTCAGGGTGGAAGTACAGAAAATTAAGAGGGAAGGTGTACTGTCCGGAACTTTCTGGATTTCCGAAGTGAGAGGGAGACCCTTCTCCTGCCTGCAAAAACAGGCAATAAACGTAAGTCTGATCAGGTTACCTTAAAAGAAAAAGATTCTCAGGAAGCCGGAGCTTCACAGAGAATCAGTATTTTTTTTGCTGAGTTCTTTTAGGGGCAACTTTTACTCTGAATTTGAATCTTTTCTGCGATTTGGTATTTTTCTGCATATTTGTGATAAATATTTCGTTAATAAATTTAGGATAATTTCTTAAATTTCCAAATATCTTAAAGAAAACTTAATGTTAAATTTACTTAACAATTTACAAGCCATTTTGCCGGAATTTGAACGGTAGTTATAATTTTGTAACTGAATAGAGGAATGAATATAAAGAAAGCCGGAATAAAGGCATTAAAAATTTTGGGAATAATAGCCGGAACAGTCGCGGTGTATGCACTGCTTGGTTATCTTTTGCCTTTCATTAAGATACCTGCGGAAAAAACAGCGGATGCAAAAACTGAGGAAATTTATATCCTTACCAATGGCGTACACACCGACATTGTTGTACCAGTAAAATCCGAACTGATGGACTGGAGTACAGAAATTCCTTTCGCAGATACACGCTCCAAACGCACAGATTTCAGGTATCTCTCGATTGGCTGGGGCGACAAAGGTTTCTACCTTGATACGCCAACCTGGGCCGAACTCAAGTTTTCAACGGCTTTCAAAGCAGCTTTCTGGCTCAGTGAGTCGGCAATGCACTGCACTTTTTACGATAAAATGACCGAAGGAAAAGACTGTAAGAGAATCATGATTACAAAAGAACAGTATAAAAAACTTATTGCTTACATCAAAGCGAAGTTTGACCGCGATTCGGAAGGAAAGGTGATCCTGATTCCTACAGACGCGGTTTATGGTGATGATGATGCCTTCTACGACGCTAAAGGCCGCTACAGTTTTCTGAATACCTGTAATACGTGGACCAATGAAGGACTGAAAGTGGCCGGACAGAAAGCCGCACTGTGGACGCCTACAGATTTTGGAATCTTTCAGCATTATGAGAAATAAGTTTACTGGCCGGTATTTGACATGTCTTGTTTTAATGCTGATTTTAACGGTGGGCACTGCAGTTTCATGTTCGAAAGCTGAAAACAGTGTACGTGAAATTCTGCAAGCTAAGGCTGATGAAAAGCCTGTCGCAGATGCTGGGAAAATTACGCACAAAGCTGAAGAAGCACTTGAATTCTGTGTTGAAAACAAGATGAATACCGATTTCTGTATTCTTGTGGATATGAGTCTGCACTCGGGTGTAAAACGTTTTTTTGTATGGGATTTCCACCAGAAAAAGACAGTGAAAAGCTTTCTGGTAGGCCATGGCTGCGGAAACAGCATATGGAGCATGGATTTCACCAGAGATTCGCCCGGATTTTCGAATGTGGACGGCTCTCATCTTTCATCATTGGGAAAGTATAGGCTAGGCGAGCGTGGCTACAGCCAGTGGGGAATTAATGTAAAGTATCTGATGCATGGTCTGGAAGAAACCAACAGTAACGCTCTGAAGCGCTTTATTGTCTTTCATTCGTGGGAAAAGATGTCTGATGAAGAGGTTTATCCGAAAGGTTCGCCGGAAGGCTGGGGTTGCCCTACAGTTTCAGACAGTGCGATGCGCGAGATTGATGAACTTCTAGCGAAAGCTGAAAAACCGGTTCTGTTCTGGATGTTTCAGTAATTGTTGAGGGTCAGGACAAGATCCAGTTCGTCTTTCACAACGATCATTCCGCCCATTTTTGTTGGTGCCTTCAGCCCGAAATCACTGAAGCGTACGTTTTCTTTTCCTACAAATGTATCTCCCGAAGGATAGAAGGAAGTGTCGAAATACCGTGTTCTGTTTGTAAGTTTCACTTCAATCTTCGCCTTATACAGCTGGCTGTTGATTTTCCTGAATGAAAGAAACTTTACATACATTTTTGGATACTGCTCGGCCTTCAGGGTCTTGCGCATATCGGAAGTCATAATCCGGTTATTGCAGTCGAAATTATTTACTTCCAGCTGAAGACTTGGAAGTTGGTTTTTCCGGAACGAGTACCTGTTGCTTGCATCATTAAAGTCGTTGTTAACGCACTTAAATGTGCTTACATTGGTATGGCCGTTCACCACTACATTGTTTTTCTGAGCGGTAACAGACAGCGAACTTATAATTGCGAAAAAGACAACAAATTTTTTCATGACATTAATATATCAAAAAAGGGGCAAAAGTATGCCCCTCTTCTGAAAAACTTAAATTAATTAGAAACCGATACTTGCTTCAAGAACTACACCTTTGAACTGGCCACCGTAAAGCGGACTTGCAATTCCCCAAGCTGTTCCTTCGTTATATTTCTGGTTTACATATTCGCCTTTGAAAAGAACGTTTGGAGTTACGTACCAACCACCGCCTGCATTAATACGGCTGATTTTTCTTTCACCTGCGTTGTCATAATCTTCTCCACTTACTGCATTGTAACGTCCACCAACATAGAACTGTTCTTTGCCTCCGAATCTGTAAAGTAACTCTGCACCTACCTGAGTGTAAGCTCCGTCTGTATCTCTCTTTTGTGTTGGGCTAACCAGTTTGTTACCTTTTGCATGTTCCAGAACTCCGAAGAATTCAAGACCCTGATATTTAATGAACGGGTTAAGCTGTACAGCTGTCATTTCCATAAGACCAGGATTGAAACGGCCTGTCTGTGCATTGGAAGTTCCTAATGCAGCATCGTCTGCTAGCAAAACATAGTAGTATCTTGATCCTGCTCTGTCATCTCCGTAAAGTTTACCGTTAGAAGTCATACCGTTAGTTCTCAGTACGGAAGCGGAAACTCTTACTCTTAGGTCAGTGTCAACCTGTTTGTCGAAACCTACTTTTGCATAGTAAGAAGGTTTGTTGTCTGAAGTTGCATTTTTTACAACTGACTGGTTCAGTTTACCGTTGGATAAACCTAGCATACCGAAGAAGTTGTTGTAGAAAACATAACCTTCCACGAATGGCTGAGTTGTAAAGGAATCCATAATGTAGTTTCCTACGAATGGGTTGTTCAGTGCGTATCCGTTATCACTTCTTCTGAAATGAGTATCACCGTAGTTAAGATCGTCGTAACCTGCTTTCAGACGTACGTGTTTCATAACGTCTTCCAGTAGTCCTTCCTGGATGAAATCAAGGTTGTCAATCTGCATAAATCCACCTTTTACCCAGGCTTCGTTGTGGTGTCTTGCAGAAAGGTAAGTTCTCATGTGTAACTTAACACCTTTTGCAAGGTAAGCGTTAACGTCAAGGTTGGCAGTTGGAAGGTTAAAGTTTTTTCCCTGGTTGTTCAAAGTTCTTCCTGCCGGCAGCGTTGCTGCTGTTGAGTGTGTCAGAGCCTGATACTGTGCAGTGAAGTCACCACCTACAGATACTCTTACACCGTCGTAAGGAATCGGTTCAACTTTAGGGTCTTCAAATACGTTTCTGCTGTATTTCTGAGGTGCAAGATATTCTCTTAAAGAAGTCGTTGGTTCAGTCTGAAGATCAGTTAATACAGTTTTGTCCTGTGCGTACATTGCACTACCAATAAACATAAAGGCAAGTGCGGAAATTCTAACTAATGAAGTTTTCATATCTTTATAAATTTACTATTTGTTCCTAATTTTAGTTTGCTACAATATTTACGTTTACTTTAATGGCATCACCTGTTCTTACGCCCATGAAACCAGGTCTTTCCATACCGAACTGAGAAAGTGTCATGTTTTCTGCTCCGGCAATAGTGTAAGAAGATCCGTTTTTGGTAACAGTTACAGGAAATGAAACGTTTTTAGTTACGCCTGCAATGGTAAGTTTGCCTTCAAGATTGGATTTTCCAACTTTCAAAGAAGAAGAAGTGAATACGATTGAAGGGTTTTTGGCGGCTTTAAGAGCGTCATACGCCTTGTTATCCATAATTCTGCCTTTCGTACTTTTCAGGTTTTTTGCAGGCATCACGAATTTTACATTGGTAATTGTACCGTTGCTCACAGTTCCTGTAAAGGTTGCATTGCTTCCGGACATTGTCCAGTCGTGCATAGGTGAAGTTCCCGATACTAATATTTTAGTGGATTTACCTGAAATATTCTGTGCGAAAGTTAACACTCCAAAGAATGTGAAAGCTACAGTCATCAGTTTAATTAATGTTAAATTTTTCATTGTATAAATTATTTAATTGTTCTTCAGTTTTGATATGTCAAAGGTAACAAGGTTATTTTGAAAATATCTTATCATATGGTAACAATTTTTATGATATTTGTCTTAATTTCCTTTAAAAATGTATTTTTATTAAAAAATTGAGAGGTTTGTTTTCAAAAAATCAAAAAAAATGGATTTTAATTGTGCTGAAGGATATAAATTAAGCGTTTGTTTGAAATTTGGTTAACGGCTGTTCGGTTACTATTCGTGTTAATCTGATAAATATCAGTTAATTAGACGTTAATTATTCATGTATAATATTAAATTTATTTCAGGTCTGGTTAACATATCATGGATTTATTCGTACAAGCAGTTATTTTTAATATGTACTGCCCAAAATTTTTTGTAAATTCAACCTCTAATAACACAAAAAAGTAAAAAAATTAATATGGGTATCCTTGTAACCAATGAAACCGTTAAACAGCTGTTCCATATCGCACAGTCCGTCGCAAAAGAAAACTACAACGCAACATTTGGCGCATCGCATCTTCTTCTCGCATTAATGCATAAAGACATTGGTGTTCGTGAGCTTCTCAATATAATGGAGAAAGACCCGAACTATATATATGAATGGGCCGATGTACGGATAGAGGATTATCCCAAAACATCCAATCTGCCTGTTGAAGTTGCGCAGGATGAAACGGTGGACCGTATTATGGAAGAAGCGGATGATTTCCGTCTTAAACTTGGGCTGGACGAGATAACGCCGCTCTGCATTTTGGCGGCACTGGCCAAACCCGGAATCGGATATTCCGTACAGGAGCTGAAATCTCTTCCTTTGCGGGAACATGAGATTCTGAACTTCTTTCAGGGAGAACCCAAGACAATGACAAATGTTGAAAAACAGCTGTTCGATATCAGTACTACTGCTGCAGAATTGCCTGCCATTTCAGCATACTGTATTGATAAGCTGGCGGATTCGCAGAACGGAAAACTGGATACAGTTATCGGGCGCGATAAAGAAATCCGAATGCTGATTGAAGTTCTGAGCCGCAAAACAAAACCCAATGTAATTGTCACCGGCGAACCCGGAGTGGGAAAAACCGCTTTGGTGGATGGGCTTGCCAATGAAATTGTTTCCGGAAATGTACCCGAGCTTCTGAAAAATGCTTCGCTTTACGAACTGAATACCGGTGCACTTCTGGCCGGAACATCTTATAAAGGTGAAGTGGAAGACCGCCTGAAAAAAGTGATCAGCGACTGTAAAAAGCTGGATAAAGGAATTCTTTTTATCGATGAAATTCATTCCCTGCTGGATGATAAAGGCAGCGGAAACGTCGCAAACATTCTGAAGCCCGAGCTGGCAAGAGGGGAAATTACCGTTATCGGTGCGACTACACAGGAAGAATACCGGAAGATTATTGAACCGGAAAGAGCTTTCAACAGACGGTTTGAAGTACTGAATATTGAGGAACCGGATGAAAAAACGAGCGTAAAAATGCTGGAAGCTTTGTTGGAAGGTTATCAGCAGCATCACAAGATTGAAACCGACCTTGCTGCTTTACCGGAATGCGTAAAACTGGCAAAACGCTATTCAAAAGGAAAAAAACTGCCCGACAGCGCAATTGATTTGCTCGACAGAACGATGGCTGCCATTAAAATGCTGGATGAAAGATCCGAAGAAGATCTCAACGCTTTGAAAGCCCAGTATGACGAAATTACTGCAGCGGAAAATCAGGATGATCATGATCTGGTTGCAGAACTGCTTTGGCATTACCGCCTTTTGGAACATAAACTGAGTCCGATTCTTTGGGGTTCCCTAACCGAGCAGCCGGAAGTGGATGCATCCATGACCTCAGAAAAAATAAAAGAAATCATCGGAAAAACATACGAAGAACTCTCTGAGCTTGCTAAAGTAAAACGCGAGAAAGTGGGAAAACTGGAACTTGCAGCTACGATGGCCGCAAAAACAGGAATTCCGATCGGAAAAATCCAGGCCTCTGAAAAAGAGAAGATGCTGAACATGGAATCTTTGCTGATGAAGAGAGTAGTAGGGCAGGATCATGCACTGAAAATCCTTGCCGACGCCATCATTGAAAACCGGAGCGGTCTGAATAAACCGGGACAGCCAATTGGCTCATTTTTCCTTCTCGGCCCAACAGGAACAGGGAAAACAGAACTGGCAAAGTCAATGGCAGAGCTTCTGTTTAACGATGAAAAGGCAATGGTGCGTTTCGATATGTCTGAGTTTAAGGAAGAACATTCCGCAGCTTTGCTTTATGGTGCGCCTCCGGGTTATGTGGGCTATGAAGAGGGTGGAATGCTGGTCAACAAAATCCGTCAGCAGCCTTATACCGTTGTGCTTTTCGATGAAATTGAAAAGGCGCATACTTCTGTTTTTGATGTTTTTCTTCAGATTATGGACGAAGGCAAAATTCATGATAAACTCGGAAAGGAAGGTGATTTCAGCAATGCTCTGATTCTTTTTACCTCGAATGTAGGAAGTGAAGATATCGTAAAGAAATTTGAGGCCGGCGAAGTTCCTGCTTCGAATAACTTAATGGAAATCATGGCCAGATCAGGGAATTTCAGACCGGAATTTCTGGCAAGAATCACAGAAATTATTCCTTTTGCACCAATAACAGAACAGATTGCAGAGAAAATTTTCCGTATTCAGCTCAAGACGCTGCACAATTCTCTGGACAGACTCGGTATGCAGTTCGCCATAACCGATGAAGCGGTGAAAAACCTTGCCCTTAGTGGCTTTAACAGCCGTTATGGAGCCAGACAGATTTCCGGCGTAATACGTTCGCAGCTGGCAAGACCGATTTCGAAAATGATTGTGCGTGAAGAGGCCTTGAGCGGCCAAACCATTACCGCTGATTGGGATGAAAAAGATAAAACCGTGAAATGGAAAGTGGAAGAAGCTGAAAAGCAGAATCAGTAATATAAAACAAAAAGCAGCTTCGTTTGAAGCTGCTTTTTTTTAGGTTTTTAACTTTTAACTTCCCGGCCAGAAACCTTCGTACCCTGCATTACCGTAATCGATAATCTCAGCTGTAACTACAAACGAAATCAGCATGTTGTCGTTGCTCAGTGCATCGTAATCTACTTCATGCTGAACAACATAGCCGTTTTCCCACTTCAGGGAAATCATTGTTCCTTCTTCATGCGATTTATTGAACAGGATTTCACCTTTTGTAGGCTTGTATTTCCCGTTCAGTAATGTTTCAAGAATTTCAGAACTTTCTGTGGCCTCAACAGTTACTCTGATCAGTGCATTGGAAGGATCGGAAGCTACACGTCCGGAAACATCGGTATTTCTGGAAACGCTGTAATTCAGCTTCAGTACTTTTTGGGAATTTCCACCGTTAAATTTGAGTTGTGCGCGTGAATTTGCCATTTGTTATGTACTATTTTTGCGGTTACAAATTTAAGAAATTGATTGCAATTGTAATCTATCTTGGCTGTTCATATGCAAGTGTTGAAGGCATAAAATATTCATTCAGCCAATAGTAGATTTCACCGTTCTGCTTCATCATGATCTTCGAATTGTTCACGTTGTCCAGAAGTCTGCTGTATAACGTAGAAAACTGGTGGAAGTACTGTCTTACTTTTTCCTCTTCCAGTACCTTTTTCTTTTTCCATTCTTCCAGCGTGTATCTGTCCATAATTTCTTCATCAGAATTGTCGAAACCGGTACTTCTTGCTACAGAAAATGCCATCGGTCTTTTCAGATAGTCGCTTTTCGAAAGCGGCTTCAGAGATTTGTCGTATTCCTGAACGATCTTCAGATATTTGTTGATGGCGCTGCTTTGGCTGAAACCACTGCTTGCAGGTCTTGTTTGCTCGTGAACTTCCTGGTAGAAATTGCGGAGGGTTTCATATTCATCTTTAGAGATAAGAATTCCTTTTTCAACGCCGGCTTTTCCTTTTTTAAGGTCGTTGGAGATGAAGCCTTTTGCAAGGAAAGGGTTTTCATATGAAATCAGCTGCGAAGCAGTTTCTTCGCTTACCGGTTCAGTGGCGTTCGGATATTTCACTTTGAAACTTTCGTCAACATAAGTTCTGTCTGCACCGTTATTTTTGAAATATAATGCAAGTTTGGACTGTGTTGAGGTATTTTCATGCGTAATCTGCTTAACCAGCTCTTCAATTGCCGTTGAAAGGTGTCCCGATTTTCCGGTTTCCCCTTTCATAGGATAAATCACAAAACCCTGTGACATACTCTGGTCAGGGTAATTCAGCGAAAAGAATCCTTCCTGGTTTTCTCTCAGACTGAAGTCGTTTTTATTGAGCATTTCTGCTGGATCGGTTTTCTTTTCTTTTCCGAGTTCGGCAATGTTTTTCGCAGTGTTCGTTACAATATTATGGGCCTGCAGAACGAAGTCGTTATACGCAGATCCCGATTTCGACATCGTATGGAACATTACTAATTTCGCTCTTGCCTGGGTAACGGCCTGAACAGCACGGCTGGTGGAAGCGTTGTTCATCGCTGTAGCTCCGATGACGACAATTATATTGGACTGATCCGGTACCGAGCTAAGTAAGTTGGCAGCGGCAGCCAGACCTTCCTGCATCGGCTGCGTTCCCATGGAAGGACATTCTTTCAGTTCCTCCACTTTCTGATTGATGAACTCGTTGATCTGATTGAAGTTGGGTGAGAGCTGTGAAGGCATGATATCGTCTCCGCAGGTATTTTTACGGTAAAGAACGGCGCCATAATTCACATCCGTATAATAATCATACTTCTTAAGATCCATTTGAAGGGTTTGTAACGCAGATTTTGTTGCGCTTGCAGTTTCCAGGTTTTCCGATCCGGTATCAATTGCAAAAACGATATTCAGTTTGCGGCTGCCACGTGTGATTTCCTTGTAACGGTCGTACATAATGGAGTTTCCTATTACGTTTACAACCGAATTGTTGCTGTAATCAAGGGCGTTGGTAAAGAACTTGGTTTCGCTGTTCTTGGCCGGATCGCCAGTAGTCAGATCAACCGGAAAAATAT
The DNA here is from genome assembly GCA_023457935.1 of Bacteroidota bacterium. Classification (GTDB taxonomy): domain Bacteria; phylum Bacteroidota; class Bacteroidia; order Flavobacteriales; family Weeksellaceae; genus JAEXBA01. The sequence continues at coordinate 22,074 of JAEXBA010000035.1, forward strand.
TGTGCATCGGTTTTCTGTACACGGATTCGCTGAGTTTCACGGTATTCGACACTGTGTCGGTTTTGCTCAGCTGAACTGCAGATGCGATCTCCGTCTGCGGATAGCGGTTGGCAATTTTCACTCCGGAACGGTTTCCCCAGCCCGAAATCATATGAGAACTCACCCAGCCGTACACACTGCTCTGTACACTGTCTATCTTAAAATTAGGCGATTTGCCGATCAGAAAACGTTTTGTATTTTCCGCCATTTTATACACATAAACCAACTCACCGATTGGAATTTTGGTTTTGAGAGGATTTCTTAAATCCGGCGAATCAAAAACCATCACCGAGTCATTTTTAAGGTATTTGCTTCCGTTGTTGATAACGTCAACGTCGGACGGAACTACGGTTGCTTTAGCAAGAAATCCGGAATTCTGCTCTCTCAGTGCATTCTGCCACAAAAGAAGCTCATCCTCACCAATCCACCCGTAAGTTTTCACCGATTTTGCCGGAATTTTTCTCAGAAGTGCTTCAGGGTTGAATTCTGCAAGCTGGAGTTTCCGTTGGCCTTTGTCGTGTTTAATAACCATTAGCGGCTGCAGAAATTTTATTTCCTGCGGCGACTTTTCTCCTTCCTTCTTTAAATAGACGCTGTTCTCGGCACGGTCCGAAACCACAATCCATGGAACCGGCTTTTCAGGATAACCGTTAACCAAAGGAACCTGATCGAGGTAGCCGTAATGTGCAATATCCGGAGTGGTTTCCGAAGGAATTCTGGTTGCACAGCTCACCATCAGGGCTGTACCAATAATATAAAGTGGAAAGTTTATATTTTTCATAATTTTTTCATTTTCTGTGTTTGTTATTTACTTTGGGTAACTTCAACTTTCACAACGCAGTTCTGGCTGGAATCGAAAGTAAGTTTTACTTCCTGAATTACCACATTGGTGGTGTTGAACTGAAGTCCGGTTGCATAATAATAGAAACGTCTTTCTTTTTCGCCGTTTTCAACAATAGGCGTATTTTCCTTGTTGCATAGATATTTGTTAACAAGGTATGAATAGTTGTTTTTAAAGTCGCCGTTGGCAATTCTCTGAAGCCGTATTTTGAAATCGTCCGCAGCCTTCTGTGCGCTGTCATCCGGTGCAGCAGCTGCTGCGCCTGTTGGAGCAGCAATTATATCATCACCGCCATCACCATAAGCCTTTACTATCTCAATATTGTGGTGTATGGCATTATCACTGTCATCGGTTCTAAGCGTAACAACGTAATTTCCGGGCTTGGTGTAATAGTAATAGACGGTTTTTTCTTTTGAATCTACACGGCCGGTTTCTCCAAACTGCCAGCTGAACGTTTTTGCGGTCGAAGAAACGGCCTTGAACGGAACACGTTCCAGCTGTCTTGCAGTTGCCGGTGCAGCAATAATCGTGGATGCTGTGGAGTCGCTTGGCTGGGCGCTCAGTATCCGTGGCTCAACATTGTTTTCTGAAACCAGAACTTTCCAGGTTTTTTTCTCCTTGTTGTTAACGGTAAGTATAACCGTGTAATAATCAGCTTTATTATAGGTATGTGTTCCGTTTACCTTATCTGAAGTGGTTCCGTCGCCGAAATCCCACTTTATACTTTTGGCAAAAGGGGTTTTGTCTTCAAATTTTATGGCTTCGCCCACTTTAAGATAGGAGGGCGTAACTTCTGCAATGATTTCGTTGGATGTAATCATCTGGCGCTGAAACCAAAAAGCCACAAGCATAATCACTACAATTAATCCAATTGCAGCAATAATGATATTCTGTTTATTTTTTTCAATATAATTCATCTCACCATTTGCTAATTGCTCATAATCATGGCGTTGTTTCTCAGATTGATTTCCTGTCTTTTCCTAACATATCCGTCGTTACATTCTTCAAACTGCTCCTTGAAGTATTTGATGTTTTTGGATTTGTTGGCTGCTGCTTCCTTATCTGTAAAAAACATTTTATAGAACTGGGAAATCTGTACGAAACTTTCCCTGCGGGGATCATTCACGGCTGTGTTTTCAGAAAAATTGGCGATATCATTCACAAAATCGCGGATATCATTATTGTCAACAGGCGAGATCTCTTCCGTCTGCAGTTTGTTTGTTCTGCTGAAAGCCGAGTCTATAACCGGATAGGAAAGTTTCTGATGCTGTTCGAATTTGGATTTCTGCTGCAGTGTCTGTATGGTTACCAGATCTGCATCCGAAAAAGGAGAACGGTAACGCGGCAGAAATATCATTGCCAGAAAAATTACCGCAATCAGCAGCATTCCTACGAGATAGAGGAAGTGGTATCTTTTTTCTTTTTTTGAGAGTGTAACCGGAATTTGCATTTTTCAATTTTTTTTCAATCGTTATGGATTCTCGGACAAAGCTTTCTGTATTTTGCCCATTCGGTCCATACAGTCCTCAAAATCCCTTTTGGCGTTGCTTTCGTTGGATGAGAGATTCAGCAGGAGTGCTTTCTGGTTCATCATCGCATTCATGTCGTCCAGCAGCATGGAGTAGTGTTTAAAAGACGACGAACTGTCTTCACCAATAACCGCCCGGCATTCCTTTATGCTTTCCAGAAGCCGGTCCTGCAGGGCTCCGCTGTTTGCAATGTTGTCGGTGCCGATTGCTTCCATATTATACTGTATCTCGGTGAGTTTTTCGGAAAGTACTTTGTTTCTTTCGATAATGCTTCTGTAGTCATCCATTTCCTTCACGATGTTTTCGCCCTGTACAGCACTGCTCTTAAACAGAAAGAAAAGCGCCAGGAATGTCACCGCCGTGAGCCCGATAAAGCTCAGTATAAAATTGCGTATTCCTCTGCTTACGTCTTTCTGGTTGAGTTTCTTCTGTCCTGTTTTTTTCATCTTTAAATACTCGTATTATAGTATCCGTTCTCCACACAAAACCGGATGAGATCCAGTTTGCTTTTCAGGCCAAGTTTATCTGTAAGCCTGTTGATATAAGTGTCAATAGTCCGTGTGCTTAGATTGATTCTTTCGCCAATTTCCTTATTACTGAATCCTTCGTAGGAAAGTTTCAGAATCTGAACTTCTGTTACCGACAGCTCTTCCTGACTCTTTTTCTGCCTCTGCAGATAATCCTGAACGGCTAACGACTGCCTGGACCATTCCTGCAAATATTCCTGATAACTACCGCTGTTACTGAGTACGCAGTTTTTCAGCACATCTTTTACGATAATGCTGTTTTTCTGACAGTAATAAACGTTTGGAAATCTACCCAACAATTCCGCCATATCTGCCTGATAAGTGGCAGAATACGTGATGATTGGAGTTTCGGAGTTGGTTTCGCGGATAAACTTGATGGCTTCAAGACCGCTGAGAATCGGCATATAAAGATCGATAATGAACACGTCTTCCTGTCTGCGGTACAGACGGGTTACCAGTTCGTTACCGTTGTTGCAGTCATTCACTACCCGGTAAAACGGATTTTCAAGCAGGGTTTTCAGAAGAAACTGCTTGAAGTAGAAATCGTTGTCTGCGATGGAAAAGCGCACTATGTTAGAACCGCCTGTATTCATCATTGCCTGCTCATTAGTGTAACTAATGCCGTTGTTTAAATTTTTTTTCGTCTGCAGCAGTACACCTAAATGTGCGGCTACAAGGTTTTCATTGGTTTTACTGTCGTTCTGTTCCGGAAGTGGGTGCGTTTGGAATCAGCTGATATCTGATTTTGTTCTGGGCTGCAAGTATTTTGTAGGCCCGCACTTTTTCCAGGTACAGATAAACTGAATCTGAATGATCAGGAATTTCCCGCGTTGAAAGAAACATCAGCGGTATAGTGATGATACTGTCGTTATTGGCCCGAACTTCACCATCTTCAAGAAGATAGATAAATACCGGTGCAGAAACACTGTCCGCACTTTTTTCCAGCAGTTTGATCTGATTGGAAACAATCAGCGCAGCGCTGCGCTGAAGTGCTTCCTGATGAGGTATTTTTCTGGTTAACGTATCGTGCCGGTCTGCAAAAAGATCGTTGGTATAAACGTCCGGTCTTTCATATTTTTTTTTGCAGGAAAACAACAGCAATGTTATAAAAAACAACAGTAGAGTGAATTTTTGCATTTTCATCACCATATTCTTGTTCGGAAAGTTCCTGATTAAGAATCAGTTGCGTTTCAATTTTTTATTCCTGCTGGTATTCTGCTTCCCATTCGTTACCGTCATCACCTTTGTGCCCGTCAAGTTTAATTACAAAGCTCTTCGTAGGGAAATACGGTGTAAGTCTGATATCCAGCCAAACGCGGTCTTTATTCACTTTATCCTGTTCAAAACGTACAATTTTGAATTTTTCAATCAGTTTGTCCGGACCTTTGATGTTATCAAGGAATTTAACAATCTGCTTTCTTAGGTCGTCTTCATTTCTTGGATTCCAGTTTTCAAAAGCTCTGCGGTTAAGAAAATCAAGAAGAACCTTTGTTACATAATCGAATACCCTTACAACCGAATACGTCTGCAGCCCGATATTGTCGCCCGTAAACAGTGTTTTGGCTGAGAAAGCCATGATTTTTCCGTATTCGTTCACCATTGGAACCAGACCCATTTTTTCAAGCTGTGAAATCTCACTTTTCTTAAGGTCGAATTTTACGGCATCCACTTCATTGATATTTCCGTGTTTTTTACCGGCTGCAACCTGAGACATCAGTGTCTTATGAATTTTTCCGGCTAGGGAAGTGGAAGGCGGAATATCAACGTTTTCCTCTTCGCCTACTTCTTCTGCACGGCCTCTCCCTACAAGCCAGTTACAGGTCATGATGACATTACTTCTGTGCAGTTCGCCGCCCGTAAGATTAGCAGAATGGAAAAGATCTACAACATCATCCGGTTTGTCAAGGTTGGCAAAATCCGTCACCATCATTACCTTGTTTTCATTACAGATCTTCGCCCATTTTTCCACTACTTTATTGGAACCCAGATAACCCGGAATTGCAAGGATAGAGTAGTTGTCTCTAAGGTCAAGACGGTCGTAATTCTGTTTGAATTCTGCGGCAATCGCATCAATGAACAATGGATTGTCCAGATCTGCCATCTGCTCAAGAGTTCCGTTTACAATGCTTACATTGTCAACTTTGTCGAGTTCCGTATTCTTATAGAACTGAGCAACGGTTCTGTATGAAGTTTCCAGTTCCCTGATGGAATCAAGAGAATTTTTAAGATTTTTCTTCAGGTTTTCTTCGGCGCTGCCCGCTTTTACTTTGCAGGTTTCGGCCATTTGGTCGGCGCTTTCGTTTCCTTCCAGCAGTTTTACCCAAAGGTCTATCTTTTTAAGAAGGTCTTTGCGTTCGTCGGCTTTTTCGGTATCGTTAAGGAAGATTTCCTTTCTTGCTTTACGCGTAGGGTTCATGTTCGCAATGCCGTCCACAACAGTTTCAATAAAACTGAAGCCACCTACTTTATTCAGTGCGTCTAACGGTTTTTTCTGCGGTTCCTTATGCTGTTGCTGGCCTTGCTGTTGAGCTTGCGCAGCCTGTGGTTTACTGTCCATGGTAGTTTAATTTGTAGAGGTAAGATTATTTATCAAGTTCAGATGCCACTTCTCTCAGTGCGTTAATGAAGGCTTCTTTGCTTTCTTCATTCTGCAGCATTGTTCTCAAAATTTTGTTGTTTTTCAGTTGGCGCAGGATTTTGTTGTACTGTTCCTGTTCCACGCTCAGATTTTTAAGATACGCTGAATTCTCTGTGATATTTTTCGGTGTGAAATCTGCAAGCGTTTTAAATCTGAATTCTTCGTCTACAAAATTTCCGTCTTCTGTTTCATGCTGAACAGAGACTGTAGGTTCAAAATGTCTGAAGACATCATCAATGGTTTTCAGACCTTTTACAATCTCCGGAATCATTGGCTCCTCATCTGTAAGCTTGCTTACGATAAGTGCTTTGTTTTCCTGGATCTCCTGGATAGCTTCATTGGCATCAACTTTAACTTCGTTTCCGCCAACGCCATAATTGTACATTGCCATATCATTTCTGTTTTTAGGATTTTCAATTTTTTTTTTCGGGAATAATCCTTCACTTACCTGAAGTGTTTTTGAATTATTCAGAGCATAAAAGTAGAAAAAAATATTTTGGAAAAAAATGTTTTTAAACTGTTATTTTATTTTTCTGTATTTTTTATATATGGTTTACGCTGTTTAAACAGCCTATTAATGTAAAATTAAAACAAAAACCTTTAACATATATTAAGATTATATAAAAATATTTTTAATATGTGAATGCTTTTAAATGATTTGAATTTATTAATTTTGTAGAAAACAGACACAAAAATTTTGAGAAGATGATGAGAAAATTATGTTTCATGCTGGTCATGCTTTTCGGTCTTAGCGATGCGCAGGTCCGGGATTTTCTGGATGCTTCAGACAAGTCTGACCGCAGCGTACAGAAACATCATGGCCTAATCTCCAGAAATCAGGAAATCGTTAACTATATAGAGTATACTTTTGATCAGAACGGCGTTCCGCGTCACTTGCGGAATCTTGCACTGATTGAGTCTCATTTTAACAACGGTGCACAGTCCTGGGTTGGCGCGTTGGGTATTTGGCAGTTTATGACCGGCCATGCTTCCGATTACGGTCTTTCAAGCGAGGACCGTCAGGATATCTACAAAAGCACAAAAATCGCTGCGAGATCACTTCGTAACCTTTACAGAAGGTACGGCAACTGGATTACCGTAATTGCGGCCTACAACTGTGGTGAAGGTAATGTCAACAAGGCAATGAGAAGAGCCGGTTCCAAAGATTATGGCCGTTTCTATCAGTTTCTGCCCAATGAATCCATCAATCACGTTAAAAAATACCTGAATGCTTGTTATGCAACGGGTGAATTGGCTGAAGTACAGGCAGATTATGCAAGATTTGCGGGATATCCTTTGAAATCGGAACCGAAGCCTGAACTGAAAACGGCTGATCCAAGACCTGAAGAAACTATTGTGAAAGCAGAAGTGAAACCAGCTGAAAAACAGACACTGGCGCAGGCACTTTCAAAACAGAAGCCGGCAAAATCTTCTAACGGTAAACTCACGGAAACGGATATTAACGGCGGTTATGATCTTGCTATCATTGCAGAATATCTCAAAATAGATGTGAAGAAGCTCCTCTCATGGAATCCTGGAATCAAGAGAAAACTGGATACAAAAGGAGAGGCGCAACTCTTTCTTCCTTATGATCTGATGGTGGTTTTTAATATTAACAAGAACGCCATTCTTAATGAATCTTTAAAAGTCATCCGCGACAAAGACAAAGTTCAGGCCCTAAATTAGCAAAATGGATAATGTAAACTACAGGTTTCCCTTCAATCCGGCTGCTGTTATGAAGGACAACAGCTCTATGGAAACTTGTGACATGGCCGAGAGTATTGCGCAGAACATCATGCTCCTGATCATTACCAAAAAAGGGGAAAACCGCTACGACGAAGACTACGGAAATGAAGTCTGGAATGTAGAGTTCGATAACGGAATCAGCGCTGTGCGTTGGGAAGAACTGTTTGTAAGAAGTCTGAAAAAACAGATTCTGAAATATGAAACGAGAATTGTAGAGCCGGAAATTTCGGCTCATATCAGTATTGTAGAACACAATTATGAAACAAAAGGATTTACCGAGGTTAAGAAAAAAGTGAAAGTGGCAATCAACGCCAGAATTGAAGCATCTGATGAACGATTCAGTTTTGCGACAGAACTTTTCCTGAGCCCGATGTCCATCGACTGATACCATGAATATAGATCAGAATATTTATTCCAAGGAATCCATAAAAGCCAGAATGATGCAGAACGCATCCGAGCTTTGGGGCGTGAAGAATCCGCAGTCTCTTGATCCTTTTGTGAAACTGCTGATGGACGCCTTCAGTACGGAAATTTTTAAGGTGAACAATGAAGTTCAGAACGTGAATTCGAGAATACTCGAGAAAATGGCGCGTCTTCTTACACCTACGAAATATACGCATCCTGCGCCTGCTTCAGCGGTAGCAGTAGGTTCCACAAGACTTGATTTCGAAATTCTGCCCGAACATGCCGAGTTTTATTTCAAAAAACAGGTGAATTCACTCAGGAAAAATCAGGCAGACCGCCAGATCGACATTCCTTTTACACCGGCAGATCACGTAAAACTGATCAATGTACAGTCTGCTTTCATAATAACGGGAAACACCGTTTATACGGTTGATGAAAGACTGAACAAAATTCCGGTCAGCAGAATTTCAGGAAGAACAGAAGATTACAGAAAAATTTTTCTGGGCATCGATTTTACGAATCTGAAAACCGATTTTTTTCCTGAGAAACTTACAGTATACTGTTCCAATCCCACTTACGGAAATCTTGATTTCGTATACGAACTTCTGCCTCACGTAAAAGTAAAATCCGGCAGCCAGACACTGCAGATTACTGAAGGTATTGAGTACGAAAAAATCGAAAATGTTTCCGGAATACAGGAAATATTCGAAGAACAGTCTCTGAAAAACAAGATTTCGGAAGAAGTTAAAAATATTTACAGACATAATTTCGCCCAGATTTCGGGATTCAGGGAGGACATGGTTTCCGATGTAAATTCACTGCCTGCCGAGATTTCCGCTCTTGACAGTCCTCAGCTCGAAAAACTGGTGGAAAAGAAAAAAATTCTTTGGCTCAGCCTTGAGTTTCCGCCACAGTTTACACCGGAAATCCTGGATAATTTTAATTTCGTGTTCAATGCTTTTCCTGTTTATAACCGCGGATGGCGAAAAACGGAGTACTCACTCGACATCATGGGAAACAACATTCCTCTGGAATGTACCGATACGGAGAGTTTTCTGTATGTAGATGAAGTAGCGGACGGGCACGGAAGAAAATACAAAGAAATTCCATTTACACCTACAGATGAACTGAGCAAGGGTCTTTACACAGTTAGAAAAGGTGGTATGGAACGCTTCAGCCAGAGAAATGCGACCGATGCAATATCGGATCTTCTTGAGCTGATCCGCGATGAAGTGGCAGCTTTTTCGGTTCTGAGCAGAGATAATGTGAAAGATGTTCTCACTGAAATGTCTTCGAAAATGAAGGGTCTCAGCAAGAAAGTGGAAAATACCAACCGCGAACTCAGCGAGGTTATTAATTATGTAATCCTGGAACCGATTGAACAGAATGAACACACTTTTGCCTCGTTCTGGATCACCAACGGTTCACTGGCCAACAACATACGTCCCGGAACAGTGCTGAACTCACAGAAAAAATCACAGAACTTAATTTTCCTTACCGAAACCAAGGCCGGTGATGAAGAACAGAAAGGGTCCGACAGTATTCAGGCATTCCGTTACGCTCTTACGACAAGAGACAAAATAGTTTCTGTTGAAGATGTCAAAAATTTCTGCCAGATGCATCTGCGCAGGCAGTTAAAAAATATTACAGTGAAAAGAGGAACCGTTGTAAGCAACAAACCGAAGGAAGGTTTTGTAAGAACGGTGAATATCGATATTGTACCGATGGATTTTGAATTTTACGGAAAATCTTACTGGCAGACCTACGCCTCAAAATTACAGGAAGAAATTACCGCAAGAGCTGTTGACGGAGTGATTTATCAGGTAAATATTCACGAAAACTGACGGAATGAAAACTAGTACGCCCAATTTTGCAGACATGCAGTACAATAAACTGCAGACCGATTTCAAGCTGGAAGCGGTGGCAGCAAATATTGTGCGTTATTACGGCGATCAAAGTAAAGTAATGATTCGCCGCGTTGGTATCAACGACAGGGCTTATCTTAAAGATATCAAGAATATTTCCGTTCAGCTGAATGATCTGGATGACGAAACAGTGGTTTTGGAAACCTACCGCGAAGGTATTTATGACTATCTTCCCGAAGCCGTTTTTCATCCGCCGTCGTTAGGTTTTAACGGAAGAAATATAGACAGTGTAGTAAAGGAAATCCGGAAGCAGAAAAATGTTGAGCAGTCTGCAAGGAATTTTTTTCAGCCTTTTGAGCTTGAAATTTTTTACGCCGAAGTAAATTCACTTCTGAAAGAGGCCGAAATTTTCGACAGCAGCGACCATTATGGCGCTTTACTGGATATTCTTGCGGAACTTTGGCCTATTCTTAAAAAGCTGGATAAAAGCTCAGCGGAAACATTTATTCATATTCTTCCTTTTTTATACAGTGTTAAAGGTGATAAAAGCTGGATTGAACGTTTTCTGAGTTACTTTCTTGGTACCGATGTGAAGATTGCATTTGTTCCGAATACAGTAGATACAGCCCAGGAAAACAGCGGAAGTTTTCAGTTGGGAAGCGGAAGTCTCGGGGTTACTTCCATCCTGAGCGGCGATCATCAGGACGGAAATCTCAACTGGGAAATCTCCATTGGAGCCATAGATTACGAAGAAATAGAAAAATATGTTGAAGGGCATCCGTTCCGTGTGTTGCTCAAAGAAATTTATGATATATTTATGCCGGTGAATGTAATGGTGAAAGAAAAGTTTATTGTAGACAATACTGCAGAGGCATTCGTGATCGGTAAAGAAAAAAAGAATACAAATGTGTTGGGATATTCTACTTTCCTGTAGGATTCGCAAAAAAAATTGAAATAAAATATGGATGTTTCCTCGCTAAAAGGAATATTTTTCAGGTATATATTCATGCCGCTGATGATTGGGATTCTGGTTTTCATCATGTCCCTGATCCGTAAATCGCGTCCGGCTATAAAAATCAAGCATATTATTATTTATGTTCTGATATGTGGTTTACTGTTGGCATTACCCGGAATTTTTGGGGTTTCAGGAAATCTTTTTAACCCTTACTGGTATTTGGTATGTCAGGTAATCTATCTGATCTTCGGGATTTTCCATGTCAACCTTCTCCATAATTATTTCCGCAAGCATTTTACTGTTGTTTGGAAAAGTGCACTGTTCGAATTTATTCTTACCGTTACCTGTATGCTTTTCGGCGGTTATCTCTTCAAGCTGCTGTTTGAATGGATTGGGAAGGAGCAGGGAAATGCAGTGATGGCTGCCACCAGCATGATCACTTTTTTAATTCCGCTGGCTTTTTATTACTGTTATATCAATTTCATCAGCATTCCGTATAATATTTACAAAACGTGGAGGATTTCTCCGGACCAGCAGCCGCACGATTTCCGCGGAGTGGATTTTGACAAACTGATGGTACTGAATGTTGAACTCAGCAAAAAACTTGATGATTCCCAGAGATTTCTGGTTAAAGCTAAAACCGTTCCTTCGGGAGTAACATTCGGAGACTGGTTTTACCGTGTTGTGGACGATTACAATCATAAGAATCCAAGTTCTACCATTCAGATTACAGATCAGAACAATGAACCTTTTTACTGGATTTTTTATGTGAAAAAATCATTCTTCAGCAAAAGAAAATATGTTGATTTCGAGCAGGATATTACAGAAAACGGAATCAGCGAGAACGAAATAATAATCTGCAAAAGAGTTATTCATAACCAGGAAGAGGGCAGAATGTCTCTGCAGGAAATCAATTAATAAAAAATACAGATGATACAGCCAATAAAACATTTCGGAGTGAACTGGGTTGACGGGATGAAAATCTCGCAGGAACATTTCAATTCGCAGGAAAATTTTCTTGTCGATCTTATCCGCGACAGTTCCTCAATCGGTATCAACAGTTTCAACTACGGACTTTTGCCGTTGCCCGACAGTGCCACCGACAGAACTATTTTTGAAATTTACAATACATCCACCCACGATGTTCAGCTACAGATCAGAAAATGTTCGGCTGTAACAATGGCCGGTTACCGTCTGGAACTGAACGACATGAATGTAAGTGTACGTTCACTGGCAAAATCACTTCACAGCGAGGATGAGAAATTTGAAGGTGAATTTTATCTGATGGCTTCAGTAAATCCTTTTGACAAAGAACCTTTTGGTGAAATTGACTCAGAAGAAATCCCGCCAAGACATCCGCATTCAAAACCAAAATATCATCTCGATCTCGTAGATGTCGGCATGCTGAGCAGCAACCATTCGGGCGGCAACTATCTGGTTTTGGGAAAAGTGGATTTCCGTGGCGGCATTGCTCAGGTCGACAGCGATTTTATACCGCCGTGTACTTCTGTACAGAGTTTTCCGAAACTGATGGATCTTTACTACAGTTATGTGAGATCCGTTAGTAACCTGCAGCAGTATGCATTCAGAATCATTCAGAAAAACAGTCATAAAGATCAGAATACTGCGTTGGCAGAAAATGTGAAATATATGTGCCGCACCATGATCGGAACATTGGGTGACAATTATTTTGAACTGAAAAATATTGCGGTTTCAAGACCGCCTGTTTTCTTAGTAAACATCTTTTCCAAACTGGCGATTCAGCTGTACTCTGCGACACAGATGATGGTGAATTCTGAACTGGAGGAAATGCTGAATTACAATCTGGAATGGAGCGAAGTGAGTCCTCATGTTTTTCTGAACAGTCTCTCCGCAGTAGCTGAAGTGAACTACGATCATCACAACAGCGGCGAAGCTTTTGCAGGCATCCAGAAAATGCTTAAAAATCTTGAGACCGTTTTTGGAAGACTTTCAGAACTGGATTACATCGGTCAGAAGAAAGAAAATATCATCGTCAACGAACAGGAAGTCCGTTCCAATACAGATCCGAAACGCGGCTGGAGCGTTATCGATTAACAGAGATTCATCAGAAAAAATCCTCCGCGGAATGCAGAGGATTTTTTTGTTTTAATTAATCTTTCCTTTCATAATCATCCTGAATCCGGACAATATCGTCTTCACCAAAGTAGGTTCCCGTCTGTACTTCAATAAAAACCAGAAGGTCTTCACCAACATTGGCAATTCTGTGCTGTGCGGTTTGCGGAATTAAAACTGTTTCGCCGTATGTATATATCTTTTCTTCGCCGTTCAAAGTTACTTTTGCAGTTCCCTGGATGACCGTCCATGCTTCCTGGCGGTGATGATGATATTGATACGAAAGTCGTTGGCCGGGTTCAACTTCAATCTTCTTCAGCTTGTAATTGGGTTCGTCAAATATCACGTAATATTTTCCCCACGGTCTGTCGCCAACTTCTAAAAATTCCATATTTGTGGTCAGAGATTTCAAATTAATAAATAAAATTACAATTATTCTTTCAAATTGTTCCTCATAAAAAGAAAAAATCCTCCCGAAACGGAGGATTTTTGTACCCAGGACCGGGATCGAACCGGTACTCCTAAGAACTGGTGTTTGAGACCAGCGCGTCTACCAATTCCGCCACCTGGGCTCGTAATTGGGTTTGCAAATATAGTTTTTATTTTTATTTCACAAAAAATTTTTTACAAGAAAGACTAAAAATCAAGCTCCAGTCCGTCGTACGCAAATTTTATGTTTGCGGGCAGTACGGGTTCTTCCTCAACGGTCAAACCGAAATGGTGACTGATGTGTGTTAAATAAAGGGTTTTGGGAGCGAGTTCACTGTTGAGCTTCAGAATGTCTTCAAGAATAAAATGTGCAGGATGAGGATCGGTTTTCCGGATACAGTTAAGAATGAGTACATCCAGGTTTTTCAATTTCTGTTTTTCAGTTTCTGAAATCAGACTTGCATCGGTGATATAAACAACATTTCTGAATTTAAAACCATAGATCGGAATTCTGTAATGAAGCACTTCAACAGGAATTACTTCCGCATCAAAAAGCTGAAAACTACCTTCGATTTCTTTTATCTCAAAAGAGGGCGCGCCGGGATATTTAATATCCGCAAAAGCATAGGGAAATCTGTTTTTGATTTCTGTTCCGACTCTTGTATTGCAGTAAATTTCCATCGGTTTTCCGGAACGGAAAATCAGAGGACGAACATCATCCAGACCAATTACATGGTCGTTATGTTCGTGCGTCAACAGTATGGCATCTACGTTATTTTCCTCATTAACAAGCATTTGCTGCCTGAAATCAGGGCCACAGTCGATAAGGATTTTTTTTCCGGAATCTGTTGTAATGATAGCAGAGGAACGGAACCTGATGTCTTTCGGATCTTTTGAAGTGCATACTTTACAGCTGCAGCCAATCACAGGTACGCCCTGCGAAGTTCCGGTTCCTAAAAATTTCAACTTCATTTTGAAGGTTGGCGTTTATTTTGGTAAATTTACAAAAAATTAAAAATGTCTCTTGTAAAGCAGAAACTTACTCCCAAGCAGAAAGCTTTAGCCATTAACTTAGATGCTTCAATTTACGGTACTTTTGCGGAAATTGGAGCCGGACAGGAAACTGTGCGTCATTTCTTCCGTGCTGGTGGTGCTTCGCAAACAATTGCCAAGGCAATGTCTGCCTATGATAAAGATTTTTCCGATGCTATTTACGGTAAGGAAGCCAAAAACCGCTATGTTACGCAGAACCGACTTCGAAAAATGCTTCGTTATGAGGTTTCGTTGATTGAAGAGCGCCTTGCACGTGAGAATAATCCGGGAAAGCGCTTTTTTTCTTATGCCAATACGGTAACAACCATTAATTTTGAAAAAACAGCAAAAGGCCACGGTTGGGTTGGCGTAAGATTTCAGCGTGAGGAAACCGAAGCATACAGCGAAATTGTAATTCATGTAAAATTCAAGGAGAATAACGCTACTTTGCAGCAGGAAACACTTGGAAATCTGGGTGTTAACCTTATTTACGGCGCTTATTTTTACAATGATAACCCAAGAAGGCTAATTGAATCTCTGTACGACGATATTGCCGTTGACGACCTTGAAATCGACATGATTGATTTTTCGGGAGCAGCATTTGAATATGTGGATAACCGGCTTATGAGTCTTCAGCTTGTTAAAAACAATATGACAGACGCGGTGATTTTCAATTCCGAAGGCAGCAATATGCTTCCCGCTGATGTACTTTACAAAAAAAATATTTTCGCGGTGCGGGGGAGTTTCCGTCCGGTAACGAAAGTAAATATCGACATGTTGGAAAACGGTCTCGATATGTTTATGCGTGACGCAGAATGTACGATGGAAGAAACAAAAGTTCTTTTTGAAATCACGATTTCAAACCTGCAGTCGGGTGGTGATATTGATGAAAGAGATTTTCTGGACAGGGTAGATGTTCTGGGTAAACTTGGCTACACTGTCATTATTTCGAATTTTTCTGAATATTACCGTCTGGTTGATTATTTCGCTACTTACACCGGCGGCAAAATCGGTATTGGTATGGGCGTAAACAACCTTCTGATGGTGTTTGATGAGAATTATTACAAAGACCTTTCAGGCGGAATTCTGGAAGCTTTCGGTAAGTTCTTCCGTAAAGACATGAAGGTTTACCTTTATCCGTATAAAGATCCGGAAACTCACGAAATGCTCGATTCCAACAATCTTAAAGTAGATAACAGTCTCAAGGAACTTTACAAATACTTCAAACTGAACAACAGGATTGTTGATATTCAGGATCATAATCCGGATTATTCGGAAATTTATTCCCGCGAAATTCTTCGAAAAATCAGCGAGAATGAGTCCGGCTGGGAACAGCAGATTCCGGATGGCGTTGCAGAAATGATTAAGGAACGCGGCATGTTTGGCTATAAAAACGAAGTAGAACTGAAAGAATTTACCTAAAATGTCTGAACTGAAAAAAAGACTTTCTACGATCATTGAAAGTCCGCTTCATGAAACTGAAGAGAAACTTCAGAAAATCTGTCACCTGCTTGATCAGGAAATTTCCTATTTCAACTGGACCGGCTTTTATTTCCGTAACGGTGAAAAAGAAGAATTGCTTCTGGGGCCTTATGTTGGCGCAGAAACCGATCACACGGTAATTCCTTTTGGTAAAGGGATCTGCGGACAGGTTGCAGTTTCCGGTGAAACGTTTTTGGTTCCCGATGTGAATGAACAGGATAACTATTTAAGCTGTTCAGTAGATACGAAAGCAGAAATTGTTGTTCCGATTTTCAAAAACGGTGAAAATATCGGGCAGATTGACATCGATTCTCACCGGTTGAATCCTTTTACAGATGAAGACCGCGAAATGCTCGATTGGCTTTCTGTGGAAGTAGTAAAAATTATTTAGGTGAAACTTCTCTCCGGAGTGTTTCGAAGTAGTTTTTTCTTCGTGAAAGGTGAGTTCCGTACCAGGAAAAAGCTTCGCCGTCAACAAGAATTACTTTTTTACCGGGGAAAATATTTCTGAATTCTTCCGCATGTTTTTCTTTAAACGGAAACGGTTCCGTGGAAAGCAGAATTACCTCTGCAGGTTCCAGATCATCAATATTGATTTCCGGATATCTTTTGCGGTTTCCGAAAATGTTACCGAATCCTGATTTTTCCATTATTTCGTTGATGAATGTATCGTTTCCGACCGTCATAAATGGGTTTTGCCAAATCAGATAAGCCGCTTTCAGTTTGATCCTGTTTTTGGGAAAGCATTCATCAATGCGGTCTGCGAAGTTTTTTGCAAGGTCAGTTTTATTCAGAACTGTACCCAAATCAAGCAGAAATTTCCGGTTGTCGTCAAGAGATTCTATATTCGTTACCCAAACTTTGAATTCCTGCTGAAGTTCCTCAATCTGTGCTTTTTCATTTTCTTCTTTATTGGCGATGATTAAATCCGGCTGTAAAGCTTTTATTTTTTGAATGTTAAGATTTTTTGTTCCGCCGACAGTTTCCACATTTTTCACTCTTTTTTCAGGATGAATACAGAATTTTGTTCTTCCCACGATTTCAGTTTCATTCAAACCAAAGTCGAAAAGCGTTTCTGTTATAGAAGGAACCAGCGAAACAATTCTCATTTTCGTTATTGTGGCTGACTGTAAATATTCTGAAGTTCGTCGAGTTCCTTTTTCTTCCTGTTGGCGCGGATAAAAAAAGGCACAGAAGCACCAAAATGCAAAGCACCGATAACGGTAAGAAATGTGCCGACCATTGCTCCAAGTCCTTCCTGATCATTTCGCGAGCTTGCAATGGTGGTAATACCGGTGGCCACTACTGCGGCGCCCATTCCGGCAAAAATATAACCGCCTGTTTTGTTGGCTCCGATCTGTCTCCTGAGCTCGGCAGATTGGTTTGGATCAAACAGGGGTCTGCTTTGTACGGTAGAATTCGGTTTATCCGGAACAACTGAACTGTTCTGTGGTGAATGCTGAGCGAAAGACATACCACTCACAAAAAGAAGCGGTAAGAGAAGGTTTTTTTTCATATCGGTAGTTTTTATAAGAGTTTGCCGGAAAGAAACAGACCTGCAATTGTGAAATAAATAATCAGTCCGGTTACGTCCACCAAAGTTGCTACAAAGGGCGCCGATGAGGTGGCCGGATCGAGATTGAATTTCTTCAGAATAAAAGGAACCATAGAACCGGAAAGTGTTCCCCAGAGAACAATCATGGCAAGCGAGATTCCTGCACTGATGGCAACAAAAAACCAGTATTCGCCGTAGTCGAACCATCCGGTTTTCTGCCAGATCATAATTCTGAAAAAACCAAGAATACCCAGCAGAGAACCCAGAACAATCCCGGTAATCATTTCCTTTCGCATCACGCGCCACCAGTCTTTCAAAGTGATTTCCTGGAGTGCCATTGCACGGATAATCAGGGTTGCAGCTTGCGAACCGGAATTTCCGCCACTCGAAATAATCAGCGGAATAAAAAGGGCCAGGACTACAGCTTTTTCAATTTCATATTCGTAATAACCCATTACCGATGCAGTAATCAGCTGCAGAAAAAAGAGTACCACAAGCCAGAATCCGCGTTTTCTGATCATTTCCCACCAGTGTGTCTGGATATACGGATCGTCAAGCGCTTCCATACCCCCGAATTTCTGAATGTCTTCGGTGTTCTGCTGTTCAATCTGGTCAAGAATGTCGTCAATGGTTACAATTCCAACCAAAACGCCGGCTTCAGTAACGATGGGCAGAGCGGTGCGGTCGTATTTTTCAAAGTAGGTTACAGCGTCTTCCTTAGAAGTGGTTGTCGTAATGGCAACAAAATGGTTGTCCGTAATTTCGGAAATCAGCTGATCTTCGTCGGCCAACAGCAAATAACGGATGTCAAGGTCGTCAATCAGGCGGTTTCTTTCATCAACAACATAAAGGTAATTCAGCGTTTCTACTTTTCCGCCAACCTTTTTGATCTGTTCAAAACTTCTTTTTACGGTCCATTCTTTTCTGATCTGGATGTAGTACGGCGTCATCATCCTCGCAATGGAATCTTCATGATAGCCAAGAAGTTTCAGTGCGATTCTGCGTTCCTGAGGATTCAGAAGGTTGATGGAATATTTGATGAGTTCGTCAGGAAAATCTTCTAAAAGGGTAGTACGGTCGTCGGGCGTCATTCCGTTCAGGATTTCCGCCATTTCCTCGCTGCCGATACTCCGCAGGGTTTCTTCCTGAAAATCTGGATCAAGGTGAGAGAAAACATTGGCTTTGTATTCCTTCGGAACTTTCAGAAATGCTAGAAGACGCTCATCAGCATGAAGCTCGCTGAGCGTTTCGGCAATATCGGCAGGGTTGAATACAAGTTCCTTTGTTTCCACTGTTTTCCGGAATTAAGTTCTGCAAAAATAAATGAATTTCTGAAAAAAGCAGTCCAGCGCGGCTTATTTAATCATTTTGTAATGATTTGCCTACGGTGTTTTGGCTTATCTGTGCCTTCTTAAAGATTTGATAAGGTCTTTAAGTGCGCCTTTTGTGCCGAGTTTAATCGAGTTTTCTGCTGAACCGAGAATCCTGGCATTTTTCCTGAAGGTGTCGTAGTGATGTTCCGAAATAAAACTGCCATTGCTGTCGTAAAGTTTCATGCTTACCACAACCTGACTGGAAAGTACATATCTGCCGATACCAACTTTGAAAAATTTCACTTTGGGAATTACGGCAAACTGTGCGTCATTGTTTGCGCAGAATTCGGTAATTACAGCGGAATCGGGTTGGTGATAACTGTTCACAGTTTCGGTCTTCACCATTCTGAAGTTGGGCGAATTTGAAAAACGGTCTGTTGTTTCAGAAAAAAACGAAATATTGGTAACATCCGTAATTTCCTCTACTTTTGGATCAATTTCAGGACTGAAAAACAGAACAGTTGTACTTCTGCTTCCTGTCTGCGCGTGAAGGAGCGGTTTCTGGAAGATACCGGTGAGCAGAAACAGTAAGGCAGATACTCTGATAAGAAAGTGAAATTTGTTCATGATTTTCAGCTACAAAAATAGGCTTTATTTCAGGGATTTACTGCCATTTTTCAATCATTTTTTTGATCAAGATTAATATTGTTTGGTGTATTTGTAAAATAGTCGTACTTTTGCACCTCGTTACATAATAATCATTAAATAATATTTGCATGTACTTAACATCAGAAAAGAAAGCAGAAATTTTCGCAAAACACGGGAAATCTGCAACAGACACAGGAAGTGCTGAAGGGCAGATCGCTCTTTTCACGTTCAGAATCAACCACCTTTCAGGTCACCTGAAAAGCAACCACAAAGATTATGCTACAGAGAAATCTCTTGTGAAACTGGTAGGTAAAAGAAAAAGATTGCTGGATTATCTTAAAAACAAAGATATCAACCGTTACAGAGCAATCATTGCTGAACTTGGACTTAGAAAGTAATCCACCAAAAAATAAAGAGGCTGTCTCAAAAGGACAGTCTTTTTTTTTCGCTTTGTTTAAAAATCCGATTTTTGAAGTTTTCTATTTTTGATTTTTCGAAAAACAAAGCTAAAAAAGTCAAAAAACAGTCTATTTCAGGCT
>JAEXBA010000036.1 GCA_023457935.1 Bacteroidota bacterium
TTACTGCACTGTTCATTCTTTGGTTTATGCTTACCGGAAGCCGCAAAATGGAAGCTGCAGTTTGGGAAATGCTTCCTTTTTCTGAAAATTCAAAAGAATTTTTCGTGAAACAGAATTTCGATCTGATTCGTTCCAACGCATATGGAGTTCCAATTCTAGCGGTGAGTCAGGCAATTATCGCCATCATCGGTTATCTTATTTTCGGTGTTGAAAACGCAGTTTTCTGGGGATTGATGACCGGTGTTGCTTCGATTATTCCTGTTGTAGGAACAATGGTTGTCTGGATTCCGATAACTATTTATCAGATGGCGACAGGAGATGTGAACAACGGTCTTCTTCTTGGTCTTTACTGTCTGATTTTGGTGGGTGGAATTGACAATGTTCTTCGTTTTACCATTCTGAAAAAAATGGCCGACATTCATCCTATTATTACGGTTTTCGGTGTAATTCTCGGTCTTCAGCTATTTGGCGTGATGGGATTGGTTTTCGGTCCGTTACTGCTTTCACTTCCGGGAATTTTTTACGGAATTTATAAATTGGAACGCGGTCAGCTGCCGGGAACAGAATTATTGGTTGAAAACCGCGAAGCCGCCGTTGAAGCCGTCACCGGAGTTGATATTTCGGAAGAGAAAGAAGAAAAATCTTAACATACATCAACGGATTATAGTAACTGAACAGCGTATTTTTGCACTGTAATATAAACATTATGGGAAAAAATAACGATTTGGGCTTGATGATTCTGAGAGTGGCTCTCGGAATGTTGATGCTGCTTCACGGAATAGCAAAAATTCAGAACGGAACCGGATTTATTGAAGGTGTTTTCGAGAAAAACGGACTTCCTTCTTTTCTGGCTTATTTAGTTTACTTAGGCGAAATTATCGCGCCTTTAATGCTGATTGTTGGTTTCAGAACTCGACTTGCTTCCATACTTTTGGGCGGAACAATGGTTGTGGTTGTAATTACTGCAGCAATGGATAAAATCGGAAAACTCACCGAAGTCGGAGCGTGGGCTATTGAAGTTCAGGCGCTGTTTTTCTTTGGAGCTTTGGCTTTGTTCTTCACCGGAGGCGGAAAATTCGCAGCTTCCACGAAAAGCAAGTGGGATTAATTTAGATATAGTTTATTTTTATAGTTAACAGCAACCGGTTCATCAGTTTGGATGAGCCGGTTTTTCTGTAACATTTCATCAGTTTTAACAACTAATTTTTAAACATTAAAATCTCACATCTGACATCTAATATCTAAATTATGAATAACCACGAAATTGATTACAAAATACACGGCGAAGAAATGCAGTGTGTAGAAATAGAACTCGATCCGCAGGAAAGTGTAATTTCCGAGCCGGGAAGTTTTATGATGATGACCGAAGGAATCCAGATGCAGACGATGTTTGGCGACGGAAACGAAAAAGGTTTGATGGGAAAGCTTTTCGGGGCAGGAAAACGTCTTTTAACCGGAGAAAACCTGTTTATGACGCTTTTTACCAATCAGTCGCAGGAAAAAAAGCAGGTTACGTTTGCGGCACCTTATTCCGGAAAGATTATTCCTTTGGATTTAGCTGAACTGGGCGGAAAAGTAATATGTCAGAAAGATTCGTTTTTATGCGCAGCGAAAGGCGTTGCGGTCGGAATTGAATTTCAGAAAAAACTTGGAACCGGGTTGTTTGGTGGTGAAGGATTCATCATGCAGAAGCTTGAAGGTGACGGAATGACATTCGTTCACAGCGGCGGTCACGTTATCGAAAAGCAGCTTCAACCTGGAGAAATTCTGAAAATTGATACCGGATGTATTGTTGCTTTCACCAAAGATGTGGATTACGATATTCAGTTTGTGGGCGGAATCAAGAATTCAATTTTCGGTGGTGAAGGGCTGTTCTTTGCTCAGCTTCGCGGTCCCGGAAAAGTGTGGATTCAGACTTTACCGATTGCACGACTTGCTGGAAGAATTCTTCAGTTCGGAACTACCGGAAAAGGCGGAGAACAGGGAAGTGTGCTTGGTAAAATCGGCAATCTTCTCGACGGAGATGGATTTTAAAAATTCATAAAATATTGTATTAAAGAGTGTTGTTTTTACAACGCTCTTTTTTTTATTGTTAAATTCTGAGATTTCTCATATAATGCCGTTTTATGAGATTTCTCATTTGTTTTTTGTCTTAGGCAATTCGTAATTCATTCTACCTTTGTGTAGGTTTTAGAAGGAGACCTTTACACAAATGAAATGCTTCGCCGCTTTGGTTGCTTTTCTTCTCTTCAGCAGTTCTGCAAATCTATCCGCGCAGGAATCTGTCAATCAGAAACTCGACAAAGATTCTATAATTCATAACGAAAATACGGTTGAACTTCATGCAAGAATTGAGAGCATGCACCGTTGGAGAGGAAACGCTTCTTCTGCCCGTCCAACTGTTACCGGAACTTTAAAAATCAATCTCGACAAAGAAAAAAAATGGCAGATTGGAATTTGGGGTGCAACTGCAGTTGCAAATGAAACTTCCGGAGTTCATTACAAAGAAATTGATTATTTCCTAGTTTATCAGCCAAACTCAAAATTTTCTGTGGGAAATCTGGGATCAGTTTCCGATGAAGAATCAGATAAATCCCAATATTTTCGATTACAGCAATTTTTCAACAAAACATTATATTGATCTTGAACTGATTTACTATTTCGGAGATCAGTTTCCGCTTCGT
>JAEXBA010000037.1 GCA_023457935.1 Bacteroidota bacterium
GTGTTCTGAACGGTGTCTTCATGTTTTTTTCCGACTTTATGAAATATTATCCGGGGAAATGTGAAGTTGCTTTTCTTCAGGTAAGTTCTTACGCCGGAACTACTTCTACAGGAATTGTGTACAAAAAGATGGATTTAACGAAAGACGTTGAAGGCCGTCACATCATCCTGATGGAAGACATTGTAGACACCGGAAATACCATTGAAAGTTTATTTGAATATTTCAAAAACACACAGCGTCCGAAATCTTTGAAAGTAGCATCACTACTGCTGAAACCTGAAGTTTTCAAGAAAGATTTCACCATTGATTATGTAGCGAAGGAAATTCCGAACAAATTTGTTTTGGGTTACGGTTTGGATTATGATGAACTGGGCAGAAATCTACCGGATTTGTATCAGCTTTCGGAAGGGAGAATCAATCATTAAATAAACGCTTTCCGCATGATGCAGTCTGCTTTCGGCAAATGAGAGATTACACAAAATATGAAATTTGGAAATTAGCGCATCAGTTTGTGCTGGATATTTATCAAATCTCTGAAAACTTTCCTAAAAATGAAGTTTTTGGCTTAACTTCACAAATACGAAGAGCTGCTGTTTCAGTAAATCTAAATATAGTGGAAGGTTGTGGAAGAGGTAGTGATCAAGATTTTAAAAGAATGCTTACCATTGCTTCCGGAAGTGCTTTTGAAGCAGAATATTCGCTTTTGCTTGCTAAAGATTTAGGATACATTTCTGAAAAAACTTTTAATGAAATTGCTCCAAAAGCTGCAGAACTAAAAATGAAAATTTCAAAATTAATCCTCAAAATAAAGGATGATATTGAAAAGAAAAGCGATAAAAAACCTTAGAAGTCTAATTAAAAATACGGCAACGAAGCCAAAAGCAATTTGCTGAAAGCCGAAA
The DNA here is from genome assembly GCA_023457935.1 of Bacteroidota bacterium. GTDB lineage: Bacteria > Bacteroidota > Bacteroidia > Flavobacteriales > Weeksellaceae > JAEXBA01. Next base: position 903 of record JAEXBA010000037.1, read on the forward strand.
GCCAAAAAAAGAAAAATGATCAACATAGTTTTATTCGGTCCTCCGGGAAGCGGCAAGGGAACACAGGCACAGTTCTTAATTGAAAAATTCAACCTGAAACAGATTTCAACCGGTGATTTGTTCCGCTACAACATGAAAAACGATACCGAACTTGGAAAACTCGCAAAATCCTACATGGATAAAGGAGAACTGGTTCCGGATCAGGTAACAACCGACATGCTGATTGACGAAGTGAAAAAACCAACGGAAACCAGTGGATTTATTTTCGACGGTTATCCAAGAACGGCAGCACAGACAGAATCTTTGGAAAACATCGTAAAAGATGTTCTGAATGATGACATTTCTGTTTGCCTTTCACTGATTGTGGAAGATGAAATCCTGGTACAAAGACTTCTGAAAAGAGGAGAAACTTCCGGCAGAACCGACGATTCCAACGAAGAAATTATCCGGAACAGAATTAAAGAATATTACGCAAAAACCGCAGAAGTAGCCGAGCTTTACAAGCAACAGGGAAAATATGTTGAAGTAAACGGTGTTGGCGAAATTGAGGACATCAAGGAAAAACTTTTTGCGGAAGTAGAAAAAATAAAATAGTTGTCAGTTCATGGTTTTCGGTTGATAGTTTTCTCTTCCGACAACCAAAAACCAGCAACCAACAACCAATTATGAGCAACTTCGTAGATTACGTAAAAATACACTGTACCAGCGGACACGGCGGCGCAGGATCAGCGCACCTCCGCCGTGAAAAATATATTCCGAAAGGCGGACCGGACGGCGGCGACGGCGGTCGTGGCGGACACGTCATTATGAAAGGAAATTCACATGAATGGACTTTACTTCCGCTTCGTTACACGCGACATGTGAAAGCGCAGCGCGGAGAAAACGGTGCGAAAAATCAACTGACCGGAGCCGATGGAGATGACGTTTACATCGAAGTTCCGATTGGCACCATTGCCAAAAACGAAGAAGGCGAAATTATTGGTGAAATCATGGAGCACGGTCAGGAAATTGTCCTGATGAAAGGCGGAAAAGGCGGTTTGGGAAATGAGCATTTCAAATCTTCCACCAATCAGACGCCGCGTTACGCTCAACCCGGACTTCCCGGCGAAGAAGGCTATATTGTTTTCGAACTTAAAATTCTGGCAGATGTCGGTTTGGTTGGATTTCCGAATGCCGGAAAATCTACACTTCTGGCTTCTGTTTCTGCGGCAAAGCCAAAGATTGCGAATTACGCATTCACCACTTTAACTCCGAATCTGGGAATTGTTGATTACCGGAATTACAAATCTTTCGTAATGGCCGATATTCCCGGAATTATTGAAGGTGCGGCTGAAGGTAAAGGTTTGGGACACCGTTTTTTACGGCATATTGAAAGAAATTCTATTCTTCTTTTCCTGATTCCTGCCGATTCTGAAGATCATTTCCAGGAATTCAAGATTCTTGAAAACGAACTGAAGGAATACAATCCGGAACTTCTGGACAAAGATTTTATTCTTTCTGTTTCGAAATCGGATTTACTGGATGATGAACTGAAAACAGAAATCGCAGCGGAATTCCCCGAAAACAGGCAGCCCTTATTTTTCTCCGGAGTTACCGGCGAAGGCTTGACTGAACTGAAAGACGCCATCTGGAAAAAACTTCACGGATAAAATCCGATGGAATAATTATTGAATTTCAAAAGAAAATTGATCTTTATGAAGTTCCTTTTAGCTTTGCTTTTGCCTTTGATGATTATTTCATGTTCCACGCAGTATTCAGGTAACTATTCAAAAATTGAATATGAAGCGGGTGCGTGTTTCGGGTTCTGTCCGATGTTTAAAATGACCATCAACGAAGACCGAACTGCAGTTTTCGAAGCTGAGCGTTTTAATTTTTCACGTGATGTTCAATCTCAGGAACCGGAAGGAACTTTCACAGCGACCATTAAGCAGGAAGATTACAATAAACTGGTTGCTTTGCTGAACAACATCAATGTAAATTCCCTGAATGCAAAATACGGAAACCGAAATGTAACCGATTTACCAACGGCTTATCTTCGGGTTGATTTTAAAAACGGAAACAGAAATGAAGTTGAAGATTACGGAAAATCCGGAACAGAAAAACTGGAAGAACTTTACGACTTTATTGAAGAACTTCGGTTCAATCAGGACTGGACGAAAATAAAGTAATTTTTCAACCTAAAATATTTTTCCCTCTTTCTCAACAAAGAGGGATTTTTATTGCAAATAAATCACTGATTTGAAAAAGTGTATCTTTGCAGCATAATTCGCGGCATTCTTAAGCCAAAAGCACTAAAAATGTAGAAGCAGAACGCTTCGCCCGCACACATTTTTTAAAAATTTATTCATTGTTATTTACCGACTTAAAACTTATTAAGCCCATTCTTGATGCGCTTCAACAGGAAGGTTACGAAAAACCGACACCTATTCAGCAACAGTCTATCCCTCATGTTTTGGAAGGAAAAGACCTTTTGGCCACTGCACAAACCGGAACCGGAAAAACTGCAGCTTTTGCCATCCCGATTCTTCAGAATCTCACGCAGAAAAAAGAAAAAAACCGACATATAAAAGCGCTTATTCTCACTCCAACCAGAGAACTTGCGATACAGATTGAAGAAAGTTTCCACGCATACGGAAGACATCTTCCTCTGAAAACTTTAGTGATTTTCGGCGGTGTAAAACAAGGCGCACAGGAAGCTGCCATGAGAAAAGGCGTTGATATTCTGGTAGCAACTCCGGGAAGATTGTTGGATTTCATTCAGCAGGGAATTGTTTCGCTTCGTAATCTTGAAATTTTCGTTCTGGACGAAGCCGACAGAATGCTCGACATGGGTTTTGTACACGATGTAAAACGCGTGGTGAAGCTGCTTCCTCAAAAAAGACAGACGCTGTTTTTCTCAGCAACTTTTCCTGATGAAATCAAAAATCTGGCAGATTCAATGCTGACCAATCCTGAAAAAGTTTCAGTTACTCCGGTTTCTTCCACAGCAGAAACCATTCAGCAATCGGTGTATTTTGTGGAACGTGAAGACAAGCTTGATTTGTTGACGCATATTCTTCAGAATAATATTTCGGAATCGGTTTTGGTTTTTTCCAGAACGAAACACGGCGCCGATAAAATTGCAAGGAAACTTCATAAAAGCAGAATTTCTGCAGAAGCCATTCACGGAAACAAATCCCAGAACCAGCGTCAAAACGCACTTTCGAATTTCAAATCCGGAAAAACCAGAGTTTTGGTTGCTACCGACATTGCAGCACGCGGAATTGATATTGATGAACTGAAACACGTGATTAATTTCGAACTTTCTGATGTTTCTGAAACCTATGTTCACCGAATCGGAAGAACCGGAAGAGCCGGAAATGAAGGAAGTTCCATCTCGTTTGTTGACGGCCTGGACTTAATCAATCTGAAAAATACGGAGAAACTGATTGGGAAGAAAATTCCGGTCGTGAAAGATCATCCGTATCACACCGATGATTTGGTGGTGACCAAAAGAGATTCGAACAATAAGCCATTTGTGCCGAAGCCAAAACCTCAGACAAACGAAACCATCAGTTATAAAAAGCCGAAGAATAAAGGTTTTTTCAGGAAGAAATAAACTGATTTACAACACAAACATTTTAATGCCGGAAAATATTTTCGGCATTTTCTGTTGTAATTCTGTCGATTTCTGAAAATTCAACACCGTAAATATCAACCAGTTTTCCGGCAACGAGTTCTACATAGGAACTTTCGTTTCTTTTTCCTCGGAACGGAACCGGCGCCAAATAAGGCGAATCAGTTTCCAAAATGATTTTATCCAAAGGAATTTCATGAAGAAACTGATCTATTTTGCCGTTTTTGAACGTCACTACTCCACCGATTCCCAGAATAAATCCTAAATCAATCGCATGATTTGCCTGTTCCAGTGTTCCGGAAAAACAATGGAAAATCCCACGGAGTTTCGGATGTTTTTTTCTTTCCAGAACTTCAAAAACCTCATCAAAACTTTCTCTGGTGTGAATAACGATTGGAAGATCTTTCTCTATCGCCCACTCGATCTGTTTTTCAAAAGCTTTAATCTGAATATCCAAAGTGGATTTATCCCAGTACAGATCAATCCCGATTTCACCTATGGCGCAAAAATCCCTTTGATTCAAATAGTTCTTAACAATTCCCAGTTCTTTTTCCCATGTTTCAGGTTTCACATCGCAGGGATGAAGTCCCATCATTGCAAAAATTTTCCCGGGATATTCTGCTTCCAAAGCCAGCATTTTATCGTGGTAATTTGAATCAATCGCAGGGAGAAAAAATTTCGTAACGCCTTTTGCAATAGCGCGCTGAATCATTTCGCTGCGGTCTTCATCAAACTGGTCGGAATATAAGTGAGTGTGAGTGTCGATCATAAGTAGTGGTCGGTTGGTTCAGTGGTCAGTTTATTCAGTGGTCGGTTGGTTCAGTAATTAGTTTTTTCAGTTTACTTGCGGAGAGATTTTATTAGTCCGGAAATTATTTTAGAGATTTCGATATTCCTTGAAAGCAGTTTTTCTTCAACTTCACTGTCAATATATTTTAATCTTTTCGCCAAATAAATCATTGATTTCACTTCACTTGCTGAACCTAAAGCAATGAACAAAAACCTTACGAAATCCGCATTGCTACTTCTGTCAAAACCTTCTGCAATATTATTGGAAATGGAAACCGCTGCGCGACAAATCTGATTCCGAAAATCCCAATCCTTTGATTCGCCAAAACAACTGTAGATTTCAACAGCGAAATCCTGTGCTTTCTGCCATGCAATTAAATCCTCAAATTTTACAACTTTCATTTCTGACTACTGAAAAAAACCGATTACTGGTTACTGAATATTTTGTGTTTCACTTTTGTTTGCTGCAAAGCAATTCTTCCTTTAAGATTTTCTAGGAAATCGTGGTATTTTGGGTTTGTTTCGTCGGAAGTTCTGTGCGACAAAGCCTGTGAAATCCTGAAATTTTCTTCAATAAAATCCATGGTTTCATCAGAAAAATAAGCATTGCCGAATTTCTCAAAAATATAATTCACTGCCTGCGAATTTGGGTGAATCAGATCGTCTTTATAAAAACGGTAATCGCGCAAATCGTCCATCAGAATTTCGTAAACCGGAAGATAATGACAGTTCTCAAACTGCGGAATTACTTCATGAATGGCTGAAATGAGTTTTGCTTTACTCAGGTTGTTTTCAACCATTCCGTCTTTGGTGTGACGAACCGGCGAAACCGTAAACAGAATCTGCACATTTTCCTTACAGATATCTTTTAGATTCAGTATTGAATCGGTAATGGAATCCGTAAGTTCCTGAGTTGTTAACAGTCTTTTTCTGAAAAATTTTCCCGGAATTTTATGGCAGTTGGCTACAAGCCGGCTTTTAGGCAGAAATTCATAAATAAAGGAGGTTCCGTACGTAATGATTACCCAATCTGTGTTCTGAAGAAACCGGTTTCCCTCCTCTATTTCAGCATTGATTTTTTCAAGTGTCTGATGAACGTAACGCGTATCAAAGGCCGTGTGATGATCCAGTGAAATTACTTCATCATTATACTGAATGAGCTCTTCTTCTGTATAAAAATGCGAATCATGAAGTCTTTTCAGCGCAATATTGATTGAGTACGGATTAAAAACCGTTCCGAAAGGATTGTTCAGTGTCTGGATCTGACCCTTTCTGAACAGGTCAGACATTTCAGAAGAAAAACAGGAACCTATTGAAAAAATCCGGTCTTCGGTTTCAATTTTCTTTTCTGAATCTTTTATATTGACTTCCGTGCGGAATTTCATCCAATTTTCGCTATGATTCTCTTCTCAAAAGATAATTCGCAAGCTCGATGAACGGTTTTTTCTTTTCATCCGGAGCGTCAATTTTTTTCAGATATTCCTGAGCAATTTCGTTGTGTTTCTGAACCAGCATCAACGTCTTTTCGTCTACTTTTGTACGGCGGAAAATCTTTTCTACACCGTAGATCTTGTCCACATTATCGGTTTTTTTGGAATACCAGTAATCCAGTTCTTTCTGCTCTTCCGGAGTGGCATGTTCTTTCGCGAGAAGATAAAGAACGGTTTTCTTGTTTTCGAAAATATCTCCCGCATGTTTCTTACCGATATCCTTCTGATTCCCGAAAACATCCAGATAATCATCCATAATCTGGAACGCAATTCCGATATGTTTCCCGAAATTAAAGATGGCTTTTGCATCTTTGAATGGCGCACCCGCAATCAAGGCACCGATTTCAAATGAAGACGCACTTAAAACGCCGGTTTTGTACGTAATCATGCGGATATAATCGTCATAGGTTACGTTTTCCTGCGTTTCAAAGTTGATGTCGTACTGCTGACCTTCACACAGCAAAAGCCCGGTATGTGTAAAAACACGTACACATGCCTTGTAAAGTTCAGGCTCAAGATCTTCGAAAAATTTATACGCCTTCAGAAGCAGTCCGTCCCCGGAAAGGATTCCGGTGTTCAATCCGTAAACGGTATGAATGGTCGGAACGTTTCTTCTCAGCGGCGCTTCATCCATAATATCATCGTGAATCAGCGTAAAATTGTGAAAAAATTCAATGGCCAAAGCCGGTTTCATCGCTTTTTTGATTTCCCCTCCGAAAAGGTCATTTCCCATCAAAACCATGATTGGGCGGAGTCTTTTTCCGCCGTGACCAATGATATAGTTCATCGGTTCGTAAAGTTCCGCCGGCTTGTCCCTGAATTTGTATTTCTCAATAGCCTGTGCTACAATTTCCTGGTACTGATCCAAAAATTCCATAAAGATGTTCTGTTTCACGCAAAAATACGATTTTCAAGCTTAGTGTAAAAGAAAACTGCAGACCGGAAAGACTGCAGTTTGATATTTTAAAGTAATTTTCTTTTAGAAAAGATTTACGATTAGGTAAGTTATGGCTGCAATAAAAGCACTTACAGGAATCGTAAGAATCCATGCCCAAAGTAAACTTACGGTAATTCCCCATCTTACTGCAGAAACTCTCTTCGTTAAACCAACCCCGATGATTGATCCTGTAATGGTATGCGTTGTAGAAACCGGAATTCCCAAATGGTCTGTAAGGAACAGCGTAATAGCTCCTGCTGTTTCTGCGCTTACACCTTCAAGAGGCGTCACCTTGGTGATTCTTGTTCCCATTGTTTTCACAATTTTCCAGCCGCCGCTCATGGTTCCCAATGCAATGGCAAGGAATGATACGAAAGGCACCCACATATAATCGGTTGTAAAGTAATTGAAACGCTCTTTACTGTCCATTACAGCGTAGACATCATTTCCGCCAATCATGTTCACGTGATAGAAAATTACTGCTGCACCGATGATACCCATTACTTTCTGCGCATCGTTAAGACCGTGTCCCAAACTGAACAGCGCTGACGAAACCAGCTGCCATCTTTTAAACTGCTTATCTGCCTTGGATGGCGTTGAATTCTTGGCAATCTGTACAATAATGAGTGTGATCATAATCGATACAATCATTCCGACAAGCGGCGCCAGAAAGATAAAGAGAAAGATCGGAATCACCTTTTCATATTTCACCACACTCTGTGTAAAAACCTGCTGTATGGCTTCCCAGGATTTGGCAAAAAATGAAAGTTCTGGATGAGCCGCAGAAACGGCCTGATAATCGAGTGCAAAGGCGTGCATCAGGGCAGCTCCGAGAAAACCACCGATCAGCGTATGCGATGAGGAAGACGGAATCCCGAACCACCAGGTCAGCAAATTCCAGAAAATTGCGGCAATAAGGCCGGCAAAAATCACTTCCAGATTAATAAATTCTTCGTTAACGGTTTTCGCAATAGTGTTACCGATTTTAAATTCACCAATGATGTACATCGCGATGAAAAAGGCGGCAAAATTCCACACCGCTGCCCAAAGAACTGCCTGAAAAGGCGTCAGAACCTTTGTGGAAACAATAGTGGCAATAGAATTGGCTGCATCGTGAAACCCGTTAATATAATCAAATATCAAAGCCAAAGCGATGATAATGATAAGTAGAATAGGAAATTCCATTATTTAAGTAAAAATATGAGGAATTAAGCGTATTTAATCATGATTGTTTCCAGCGTGTTGGCCACATCTTCTGCTTTATCGGTAACTTCCTCAAGATAATCAAGAACAGATTTTGCTTTCAGAACGGCCATTGCATCATCGGTTTCGAAAAGACGCACAAGGGAATTCGTCAGAATATCATCAGCAATGTTCTCCATACTGTTAATTTTAATGCAGGATTCTTTTACTTCGGCCATATTCTTGAAACCGTTCAGGTGAGAAACTGCATTTCTGATTTCATGACACTGCTTGTTGATCAGCAGGGAAAGATCTCCGTATTCCTTGATGTTCGGAGCTTTGTACATGAAAATATTCTTGGAAGAAGCATAGATATAATCGGCAATATCATCCAAACCGGCCGCCAAAGACTGTATATCCTCTCTGTCGAAAGGCGTGATGAAGTTCTTACCCAACTCGATGAACACCTGGTGTGTAAGATCATCCATCTGATGTTCATAATCACTGATTTTCTTGTGAAAAGTGTCATCATTCGTGTCAAACTCCTGAATTCCTTTGTGAAATTCATCAGACATCGTTACCAACAAGTCTGTAATTTTTTCAAACAAAACGAAAAAAACTTTGTCTTTTGGCTGAAATGCGGCGAAAATATTACCTATTCCCATGCTATTATAGAATTAAATTTAACTTTTTCTAAAAGTGTGCAAATATCCGAATTTTGCAAACCCGAATAATACCGGAAATATTAAGTTT
>JAEXBA010000038.1 GCA_023457935.1 Bacteroidota bacterium
ATCTGCGAACAAGAATGTGTCTGTTACCAGCATTAGTGGTGCTGTGTCCAAAATGATATAATCGTAATTAGGTTTTAATTCTTTAATTAATTCCTCGTATCTGCCATTACTTAAAAGTTCTGTTGGATTTGGCGGAATGCTTCCAGAATAAATTACATCACAATGTGGGTTAAAAGATGTTACATGAACAATGTCGTTTAACTCTGTTTTATCATCATATAAATATTCAGTTAACCCTCTTAATCCTCTGCGTGCTGTATTGTATCTCTGAAGTTGAGGATTACGAATGTCCGAACCAATTATAATCACCTTTTTGCTAGGAGTAGCCAGTGTAAGTGCTAAATTAACAGATGTAAACGTTTTACCTTCACCTTTAACAGTGGAAGAAACAAAAACCACTTTGCCACCAGAAGTTTTTGGAAGCATGAAATTCATATTCGTTATCAGAATTCTAAAGGCTTCAGCCATTGGCGACATATCGTTCGGACGAATAATTTCCTCTTCACCTTTCTGAATTTTAGGCAGTTCGGCCAAAACAGGAGCATGAGAAAGTTTTTCTAGATCATGCTTGGACTTAATCTTGTTATCGAACAACTCTTTAAGATAAATTAAGGCAAAAGGAATCAGAAGTCCAGCAGCCAGCGCTCCCAGTAAGATGATCATTTTTTTTGGAGCTACCGGCTTGTCGCTGGCAAATGCGATATCTATCACGCGGGCTTTATTCCCTTTTATTGCCAAAGAAATTGCAGTTTCTTCGCGTTTTTGAAGCAGTAAAAGATAGAGGTTTTCTTTAATTTGCTGCTGTCTTTCCAAACTACGGAACATTTTCTCCATGGCCGGTAGTTTTGAAATTTTTCCGGTCACCAAATTTTGCTCTCTCTGATATTCATTTCTGGCAAGCTCAAGTCCAGTTCTGGTTTTTTGCAATGACTGCATAACGGATGAGCGCAGGCTGTTAATCTGTTTCGTAAGATCCTGAACCGCCGGATGTTCAGCCGTAGCCGAAGACAGAAGCCTGTTCCGCTCCAGAACCAACTGATTGTAAGCCATGATATTTGCAGACGCATCAGCATTCTGCAATCCCACGTTAGAGGGTAAAACCTGATACGCACCCTGACGGTTCATATATCCTATCAATGAGTTTGTAAGCTCCAGCTGAGCATCAGTATCCAGTTGCTTGCTTCTTGCCGCCGCCGAACTTTCCAAATTGATTCGAGCTTCCGTTTCAATATCAGTAACCCTGTTTGCAGCTTTGAACTGTTCCTTTTCATTTTCTACCTGTCCCAATTCTTCAGAAACTTTTCCGATCCGGTCTTCAATGAAAGCCATCGTTTGCCGTGCTTCCTCTGCCTTATCGTCTACTGCATCACGATTATAGGCCACCACAAGATTATTCAACACATCTTTTGCCTTGTCGGTTTGCGGATAGTTCATTCCCAGCCCTATAACCGTTGCATCCTTATTTACCAAACTTACATCAGTAATTCCCTGCAACTGACCGACTCTTCCCTCTTTAGTCGCAATGAGCAGTTTCAGGTCTCCAATTTCTCCAGCTTTTACCGGATCAAAAAATCGATTTTTGGTGATGATAATATTAGCGTAAGGCAGACTGATTGTTCTGTTAAATACCCCTTCAATCTTTGATTTAAGCTCCGGAGAACTAAGAGTCAACTTATCATTCTTGTACTCAAAACTAATAGGTTCCTTGGGAAATACTGAGTTCTTTTTCTCATTGATAACAGAAACAATTACAGGATTTGTATCCCCGTAAAGTTCTTTGCTTTTTAATCCATCCTCGGAAACTACAACAACCTGCAGATTTTTGGTAGTGACTACCTCCCGCATCAGTTTTTTCGACTTGAAAATTTCAATTTCATTGTCGATGCTGTTGGTACTCATTCCGCCAATGCCGGAAAGTCCCTGCAAAATTTCGCCATCAACACCACCTACAGCGTTTCCTGCCTTTTTTGCGTCTTTTATTAAGACCGTAGTTTTTACATTGTAAACCGGTGTAGTAAATTTTAAATAAAAATAAGCAGCAATAAGTGCTGCCAACGCACCAATTATAAACCAAGGCCACTTTCGGACATAAGGTTTGATAATCTCTGCAATATGAATTTCCGATTCTTCTACTTTAGAATTTTCTTCCATTAACTATTCTCAATTATTTTCTTAACAAACTGATAACCAACGCTAACACCCCGATCCCTACTGATGCTGCCGAGATAATCAGTCCTGTATTTGGATTTGTTCTTGCTGTAATTTCTTTGTTTTCATTGGCTGACACCACAACAACATCTCCCTGCTGAAGATTATAAAAATCTGAATTCAGAAAATCAGCATCTTTCAGATTGATTCTTTCTTTAACAACAGCACCAGCATCATTTCTCAACACCAAAACATCGTCTCTTTTGCCATACTGAGTAAGATCACCGGCCATTCCTATTGCACTCAAAATCGTTGCCTTGCCGTTAGGAACAGTGTACTCGCCAGGTCTGTTAACTTCACCAAGTACTGTCACTTTAAAGTTTACCAGCCGTAAACTTACGGTTGGATTAATTATATACCTGGAAATTCTTCTCTTTAATTCATCTCTAAACTGTTCTTGTGTCAAACTGGCAGCGTGGACTTTACCTACCACAGGAAAATCTACATTTCCCTCTGCGTCGATAATGTACGATGGTCCGTTAACGGTCGTCATTGAAGAGTTGGGTGTATTTCCACCAGCAGGTGCATTCTGAATGACTTCGGAAGACGAATAATTCTGGTTAAACGGTTTTGCCACATCCATATCCTTTGCCGACACAAAGACAATAAGCTGATCATCTGGCTTGAGGGTAACACTGCTGTTTTTGGCGGCTACTTCGCCAGCCAGCTGCTCTATATTCTGCATGTAATTCAGTTCGCTATCTTTCGGTTTTTGAAAAAGACCGCACGATACAAACAGAAAACTAACTGCAAACAGCAGCAAAGCATTGCATTTTATTTTATTCATGTGCTTGCAAAGATATATTTATAAGGTTATTTGTCAAGAACTTCATATACAGAATTATTACTTTTGAATTCGGGAACAATGCCTTTCAAAAGTCGTACCACTTCCACTTTATCCCTGCGCAGGGCAGATTTTGTAATTCTGTTCACCAATTCTTCTATTTGAAGGAATTCCAAATGAGGATCTTTCGAAATCATTATTTTTTCATTCGGAGTCGGCAAAGTTTTGGTATTATCGCTCAACAATTCTTCGTATAGTTTTTCACCAGGACGAAGACCGGTATAAATAATTTTGATATCAGTCTCAGGTTCAAATCCGGAAAGCTTTATCATTCTTCTTGCCAAATCAAGAATCTTTACCGGTTCTCCCATATCAAAAACGTAAATCTCGCCCCCACTTCCCATTGTTCCGGCCTGAAGAACTAATTCACAGGCTTCCGGAATGGTCATGAAATATCTTACAATATCAGGATGAGTTATCGTTACAGGACCTCCATTTTCAATCTGTTTTTTGAAATGCGGAATTACTGAACCATTTGATCCAAGCACGTTACCAAAACGTGTAGTTATAAATTTTGTAGAATTTCCACTGGTATTCTGCAAAGCCTGCACAAATAGTTCTGCACCTCTTTTCGATGCACCCATTACATTGGTAGGATTTACAGCTTTATCGGTGGAAACCATAACAAAGCGGTTAACCTGATACTTACTGGCCAAAGTCGACAGATTTTTTGAACCTAAGATGTTTACCAATATTGCTTCATGAGGGTTTTCCTCAACCAATGGAACGTGTTTGTACGCAGCAGCGTGATAAACCATCGCAAACTGATATTTCTGAAAAAGTGGTTCGATTCTGTGCCGGTTGGAAATATCAGCAAGTACGAACCTGAAATCAACATGCGGGTATTTTTCCCTCATTTCCAGTTCGATTTCATACAACGGCGTTTCTGCCTGATCCAAAACCACAATTAAAGCCGGATCAAACTGTGCCACCTGCCTTACTATTTCGCTTCCAATTGAACCTGCGCCACCCGTTACCAAAATAGCTTTCTGAAAATGACGTCTTTTTACTTCGTCATTGTCGAGTTTGATGGGTTTTCTGTTTAAAAGGTCTTCGATCTGAAGATTTTTGATGGAAGTTCCAATATCACTTTCCCGTAACTTCTGTACTGAAGGTGCTTTGAATACCTGTAAGTCTTTCTCCAGAAAAAGATTAACCCAGGAATTCATTTCTTCTTTCGACATCATTTCCTTGATGATCAGCACTCCGTCGATACCAATTTCTTCCTTTTCACTACTTTCAATTTTCATCTTAGTAAAAATTGTTTTTCCAAGTAATTTTGCTCTTACGGAATCCGTTCTTTGCGTCAGAAAACCCTGAACAGAATATGGTAATGAAGGGTTATCTAATATTGCCCGCGCTACAGCGATCGACTGTTCATCAATTCCCAAAACCAAAATGCGCTTTTTAAGGGAACTTCTTCGAAATTCTCTAACTAAATGAAAAAACTCTTTTACGAAAAGGCGAAAAAGAAAAAGCAGTATAAAAGAAACGGCAAAATACACTATCAGGAACGGTGTGAGCAAGAATTTCTCGCCGCTACTCCAAAAATAAGCTAAATTAACAACTCCGATCGTCAAGGCAGTTAAAAAACTTGCAACCAAAAGCTTAAATAAATCGATAAAAGTGGAATGTCTGATGATGCCCGCATAGGTTCTAAGTAACATCATAAAAAGCACATTTACCCCGATAATAAGCAAGTACTTAAGGTAATCTGGCCGAGCTTCATGTCCCCTGACATTTAACTTATGTATTATATAAAATGACAGGAAAATGGAGAACAGTAACAGCCCAATATCAATTAAAAGAATAACCCAGCGCGGAAGATACCGCACATCTGATAAATTCACAATATTATCCCCACTATAGACTTTCTTTTTAAAGCTCTGTATACTCATTCTGAAAATTAAGCCGTAATTAGGAAATAGTAATTTAACATATGCAAACAGCTAGTGACATCTTCAAATCCTGCACCAAAAAAAAACGATTACAATATTTACAAAATATTCACATCAATTTTTTGAGATTTAGTGCAAATGTAAACAATTTGGTACCAAATAAATAAAATAAGCAAAAATATTATCATTTATGTAATATGGTAATCATAGCTAAAATTGCAGCATCCTTTCAAACACCTCGGTAATCCTTTGTTTATCAAAACTATTCAGATTCGAACCGGAGGGCAGACATAAGCCACCCTTAAACAAACTCTCAGCTACCTCTCCACCCACATAATCTTCAGCTGAATAAAACGGTTGGGTATGCAGCGGTTTCCAAAGAGGTCTTGACTCAATTTCATGCTGATTCAGAAATTTACACATATCTTCAGCTGTAATTCCAGCTTCCTCTTCGTTTATAAGTACGGTATTTAACCAAAAATTTGAATCGAATTCTTCAGATGGCACCTGATGCAAGTAAATTCCGGTTTTTTGACTGAAAAGCTTCTGATAAAACTTATGATTTTCTTTTTTCGCTTTAAGTTTCTGTTCCAAAGTTTGCAACTGTGCATTTCCCAAAGCAGCCAAAACATTACTCATGCGATAATTGTAACCCAATTCGCTGTGCAGATAATAGTTTGCATTGTCCTTTGCCTGTGTTGAAAGAAAAATCGCCCGGTCGCGTAAAGCCGAATTTTTAGTAATTAAAGCTCCGCCGCCGGAAGTTGTGATAATCTTATTTCCGTTAAAACTCAATATGGCAATATCCCCAAAAGTGCCGCAATTTTTACCTTTAAATTTGCTTCCCAACGACTCTGCAGCATCTTCAATAACCGGTATTTCGTAATTTTGCGAAATCCACCGGATCTGCTCTATCTGATAAGGCATTCCATAAAGATTGACCGCAATAACTGCTTTTGGTTTTCTTTTCTGCTGGAGACAAAGTTTTATCGCATCTTCTAATGCGTTAGGACAGAGATTCCAGGTTTCTTTTTCACTGTCTACAAACACTGGACTGGCGCCTAAATATTTAATCGGATTAGCGGATGCAGCAAAAGTAAAAGACTGACAGATAACAAAATCATCGGGTTTTACATCAAGCAAAATCAATGCTAAATGTAGTGCCGCCGTACCTGTGGTTGTTGCGGCAACAAAAGAATCTTCGCCTAAATAATCTGCAATATTTTTCTGGAATGCATCAACCTGAGAACCACCTTGGGTAACCCAATTACTCTCTAGCGTTTCTCTTAAAAATTCGATCTCAGAACCAGACAAATCCGGTGGAGAAAGATAAATACGTGATTGAGATTCCAAATTTTTTCGTTTTAATCAAAAATATCCATAATTTTTTGGTATTCAAAACCTCTGCTCAGTAAATACCTTGTCGTCTTTAATTTTTTTTCATACTCTTTAGCAGCCTTTTGCTTTGAGTAATAATTTTCCCAGATTCTGACAATCAACTTTTCATAATCCGACTCATCAATTTCATCCATACATTTAGAAATAAGCTTTTCGGAAATTCCTTTTTGCTTTAAATGCATTCTTATCTTATTCCTTCCCCAATTCTTAATATTGAATTTTCCTCGGATGTAACTTCTAGTAAAACGCTCTTCATTGAGATAATTCTCATTAATTAAATAAAGAATAATTTCATCCTTCGCTTCAGGAATCAATAAGAAATCCCGCATTTTTTGCTCAACCTCCATATGGCATCTGTCCTGATAAACACAGTAGTTTACCAATTTCTGCTTAATTTGTTCAAAAGTGTAGGATTTTTTTAGATCAGCCATGCATCCATTTTGCAAAGAAGCTTAAATTAACTGGAAATTTTACTCCTAAAGTCGCAAATCAGCAGATTTTAGAACCCCTTTGACATCGTAAACTACAGAATTTTCCTTTCTTAAACCATCCAAATTCAAATCCAGAAAATCAGAATGGGCAACTCCCAAAACAATGGCGTCAAATCTTCTTTTTTCCTGTAACAGAACAGCAATGTTCTCTACTGGACGAATCCCATATTCTTCAAATACCTCTGCAGAATTTGCCCACGGATCCATAACAGTAACTTTAGCACCGTATTCTTCAATTCCGCCGATCACATCTACGATTTTTGTATTTCTGATATCGGGGCAATTTTCCTTAAATGCAATACCAAGCATTAAAACTTCAGCGTTTTTTACTGAAATATCATTTCTGATCATCAGCTTGATTACCTGCGAGGCGACAAATGCTCCCATAGAATCATTGAGTCTTCTGGCTGCCAAAATCAATTCAGAATAATAACCAATTTCCTGTGCTTTTTGAGCGAGATAAAATGGATCAACTCCAATACAATGACCGCCAACTAATCCGGGCTTGAACGGTAAAAAATTCCATTTGGTACCTGCAGCTGCCAGGACTTCATGAGTATCAATATCCATTAAAGAAAAGATTTTAGCAAGTTCGTTGATAAAGGCGATGTTAATATCACGCTGTGCATTTTCAATTACCTTAGATGCTTCTGCTACTTTAATGCTTGATGCCAAATGAGTACCTGCAGTCACCACGGAGGAATACAACTGATCTATAAGTTTACCAGCTTCCGGCGTAGATCCTGAAGTTACTTTCAATATTTTTTCAACTGTTCTCTCCTTATCGCCTGGATTAATTCTTTCCGGAGAGTAACCACAGTAAAAATCTTCGTTAAACTTTAAATTCGAAAAGCGCTCAAGCACTGGGACACATTCCTCCTCAGTAACCCCGGGATAAACGGTTGATTCATAAATCACAATATCTCCTTTCTTAAGCAATTTTCCAACAGTTTCACTTGCTTTTATCAAAGGGATTAAAACAGGACGATTGTTCTTATCTACCGGCGTTGGAACTGTAATGATATAGATATTAGCATCTTCTATATCCTTTGTATTAATACTGCAAAAAAGTCCTTTAGAACCCGCAAGCCGAAATGGATTTTCATTTAAAATAAATTCCTGTAGCTTTTCTGTAGAAACTTCCTGCGTTTCATCGTGATATTGCTGAAGTTCAGCAACCCTATCCGCATCAATATCAAAACCCACTACCGGGTACTGTGTAGCAAACAACCTTGCTAATGGTAATCCTACATAACCCAAACCGATTACAGCAATCCTATAATTCATGTATTTTTTTACTTAAAAAATTTGCGCCAACTTCATCTAAAAACTGAACAACGGTATTCCGTCCATCATGGCATTCACTTTTTTGCGAACATCAGCAATTACATTGTCGTCTTTTATATTATCAACCACATTGGAAATAAGTTCCGCAATCGTGTCCATATCGTTTTCTTTCAGTCCTCTTGTGGTAACCGCAGCGGTTCCCAAACGGATTCCGGAAGTTGTAAAAGCGGATTTATCATCAAACGGAACCATGTTCTTGTTGCAGGTAATATCGGCTTTCACCAGCGCTTTTTCGGTTTCTTTTCCGTTTACGTTTTTGTTTCTGAGATCAACAAGCATTAAATGGTTATCGGTTCCACCCGAAACAATTTCAAAACCACGGTCAATCATTGATTTAGCTAAAGCCTGCGCGTTGGAAACGACCTGTTTAGCATAGACCGCAAATTTTGGATCCAATGCTTCTCCGAACGCCACCGCTTTTGCAGCAATCACATGTTCCAACGGACCGCCCTGAATTCCGGGGAAAACAGCTCCATCCAAAACCTGACTCATCATTTTCGTTTCGCCTTTTGGTGTTTTATGTCCATAGGTATTTTCAAAATCTTTACCCATCATGATTAGTCCACCTCTTGGTCCCCGCAAAGTTTTGTGGGTTGTTGTCGTTACGACATGGCAATGTTCAAATGGTGATGATAGCAGACCTTTTGCGATTAAGCCTGCAGGATGCGCAATATCTGCCCAAAGTGTTGCACCCACCTCATCCGCAATTTCTCTGAATTTTTTGAAATCCAAATCTCTGGAATATGCGGAATAACCTGCAATCATCATTTTCGGCTTCACTTCCAATGCTTTTTGACGCACGTTTTCGTAATCAATTAAACCGGATTCCCGTTCTACTCCGTAGAAATTTGCCTGATACTGTATTCCCGAGAAGTTCACGAAAGAACCGTGGGTTAGATGACCACCCATTGAAAGATCAAGTCCCAAGATAGCATCTCCCGGCTTTAATACGGCCAAATAAACCGCAGCATTGGCCTGAGATCCTGAATGTGGCTGAACATTAGCATATTCAACCCCGAAAAGCTGTTTTGCCCGTTCGATAGCCAAGCTTTCTACCTGGTCTACCACCTCGCAGCCGCCGTAATATCTTTTTCCGGGATAGCCTTCTGCATATTTATTGGTTAAGACGCTGCCCATGGCTTTCATGACATTTTCGGAAACGAAATTTTCCGAGGCAATCAGTTCAATTCCGTGGGTTTGTCTGTCTCTTTCCTGTTCGATAAGCTCGAATATTTGGTCGCTCATAATTTATCTGAGGTTTTTAATGTTTTCGTTTAATCCTCAAATTTACTCAAAATTCAAATCATAAGAAACTGCCCGAAGCAAATTAAATGATTACTTTTGCGCCCTAACCGATTTAATTTCCACATAATGAGCAATAAAAAGTATAAAAAACAGGTATTGAAATCACTGAAAAACCTGGCCTATTCTGAACATCATCTTCTTGAAACCATGACCAGCATGATGCTTCTGAAGGAAATGAAGAAAAACAATATTGAATTTAAGAAAGGTGATACCTTTTCGTTTGAAGACAATATTTTTGATTACAGCCCGGATAAAAACATCAGAAAAATTGCAAAACTCCGCAAGAAAATGCTGAAAACTATGAACAAGCTGGTTGAGAAAAATAATTTCAAGGACAAGGAAATCTCTTTTCTTGCCTGATTATTTTCTGCGATAAAGAAAAAAGCTGGTTCAGTAAATCTGAACCAGCTTTTTTTATCAGAATTTATTCTTTACATCAGCCATCTCCGGAACATGAATTTCGGTATTCCATTCCGCATTCATCTTTTCAATAAAATGTGCGGAAAGTAACGGTGAAGCTTTTTCAACATTCTGGTGAACAAAGAAATAAACATGCTGAAGACCTTCTTTTTTCCATTTTGAAAGCCGCTCCAGCCAGTCGTCCAGTCTTTCGTAATCGCTTTCTGCATTGGCTCCAACATATCGGACGAAAGCAGTTGGCGTCGTTAAGCGCATATGAAGCATATCGCGTCTTCCGGCAGTGTCCACAATGATATTTGTAATATGATGATCTTCAAAAAGCTGACAGGTTCTGTTGAAAATTTCTTCGTCTGTAAACCATTCACTGTTTCTCAGTTCAACAGCCAGCGGAACTTCCTGAGGCCATTTTTTAATGAAGTTTTCAAGCCGCTCGTAATCTTTTGGTTTAAAATTGTCGTGAAGCTGCAGAAAAACCATTCCGAGTTTTTCATCGAAATTCAAAACCGATGTCGCAAACTGCGTCACCACATCATCAACGTTCAAAAGCCGGCGGAAGTGTGAAACCGTATTGGTGATTTTTGGAAAAAACTTAAAATCTGCAGGCGTTTTTTCTTTCCAGGTCTGAACCTGATCCGGCGAAGGCATTCCGTAAAAAGTAGCGTTCAGCTCGATGGAATTGAACTGCGTAGCGTAGTAAGTAAGTTCGTCTTTTGTTCCTTTTGGATAAAAACCTTTCAGATCGGTTTTGTTCCATTTTGCACAGCCGATGGAAATATTTTCAAGGCCTTTTTTGTTGGTTTTGAGGATTTCCGCAGTACGTTTATGGTCTTTTGGAAGCGTAAAATCAATTTGTGAAGGATCTTCAACCTGTCCGAATTTCATTTTATATTTTTTTTAACGTCTAAAAATAAGAAATATCCGTCGTAAAATATTTCAATAAAACTAATTTCTATATTTGCGACGCCATGAAACGCGCTTTCCTATTATTTTTAATTTTAATTTCTGCTTTCTGCCACAGTCAGCAACCGTTTAAAGAAATTAAATCTTCTGCAGAGCAGCAAGTGCGTTATTCGGATTATAAATCGGCGATTGAATTAATCAACAATAATTACAGCCGTTTTAACGACACTCAGAAAACCGATCTGAACAATATAAAAATTGATGCGCTGGTAAATCTGGAGTTTCTGGATGTTGCACTGGAACTTTCACAGGAAAACCTCGACAGAGATCTTACTCCGGAACAGGAATTTAAAACGCGCATTCAGCGGGCCCTGATTTTTGAGATTACTGAAAAAGATGAAAACTGCGAAAAGGAACTGAACCGCTGTGAAAAAATATTAGATTCCAATCCTTCTTTAAAACCAAAAAATTACACCAGTTTTCTGATTAGGAAATCCTCTTTCTACCGTGTGAACGGCTTCAAGGAAAAAGCTTTTGATTTTGCTCTGCAGGCAAAAGATTATGGTGAAAAGGTAAATGATGAATTCAGTTTATCTTCCGCGTATATGCTGGTTGCCTTTTGTTATGCTGCTGAGCAACCTTTAAATACGGAATATTTTTATCAGCGTGCCCTGTCTTTGGTTAAAAAATACCGCAATTATACCACTGTTGAAAGTATGTACGGAAATTTTGCGGAATATTATATCGGCCGCAAGGATTTTAAAACCGCGAAAATGTATGCAGATTCGGGATTGAGTATTTCGCCAAAATCGAATGTTTTGAGCGGAAAATCATCTTTATATCTTATGAAAAGTAAGATTTTTGAAAAAATGAATGATAGTGATTCTGCTCTTCATTATTATAAACTTTACAATTCCGTACACGAGCAAAGCCTGAATGAGCGCCGCGATCTGAAAATAAGTGAACTGGATTATGATTATAACCTCAAAAAAGAAAAATTACAGAAAAAACAGCTGGAAACCCAAATTTTAGCAACGCAGCGCTACAACAGTATTCTCATCGTTTCATCGGTAGTTCTTACCGTTTTACTGGCGCTTTTGGGAATTCAGTTTTTATTGCTGAAAAAACGTAAGGAGAAAATTGAAATTCAAAAAGAAAATATCGCTGTTCAAAAAGAAGATCTGGAAAAAAATCTGGAGCAGAAGAAATTTCTTGTGAAAGAACTCAATCACCGCGTTAAAAACAATCTTGCCGTTATTCTGAGTCTGGTAGATTTCCATAAAGATGAATCCCAAAACACTGTTGACCGCGAAAAATTTAAAAAGCTTCATGAGCGCGTGCAGACCATTTCCCTTGCGCACGAACTGTATTCGTACAATATTAATACATCAGACAGTTCACACATCAAAATCCGCGATTATACCGATAAAATCCTGGAAACCCATAAAGTAACTTCGTCCCGGAAAATGGAGTATGAAAATTTGACTGAAGACATTGAACTGGCTGTAGATAAAGCTTTGCCGATTGGTTTGATGCTGAATGAACTCATAACAAACGCACTGAAACATTCCAATGCACCATTTTTGAAGTTGAATTTTTCGCTGACAAAAACCGATGGTGGCTTTACATTGAAATTTGGTGACAACGGAACAGATTTTTATGAAAATCCCGAAACCAATTCTCTTGGACTTACCATTATAGAAGGTATGACGCAGCAGCTTAGCGGAAGTTTGGAACGGAACGGATCCAGTTATACCATAAATTTTCCGGAATGAACAACAAACGCATACTGATTATTGAAGACGAAATGCTGATTGCGCTTTCTTTGAAGAAAATGTTACAGCCGCATTTTACTTCAGAAGATATCGCCGGAAGTTACGATGAGGCAAAAACCCTCATGAACCTTAAAAAGTTTGATCTTGCCTTGATTGACATTTCCTTAAAAGGTGAAAAGACCGGCCATGATGTGGCAGATTTCATCAACGATACTGTGAAGATTCCTTTTATTTTCACTACTGCTCTCACGGATCCGGAAACATTACAGAAAATTCTTTCCCAGAAACCTGCTGCTTATCTGTCAAAACCCGTTCAGAGAGAGAATCTGATCACCGCGGTTGGTTTGGCTTTGCAGAATTCGGAACAGCACTTCACACTCGAAATCGGTAAACAGACCTACCGTTTTAAGCCATCTCAAATCCTGTACGCCGAGTCGGACCACATCTACGTTAATCTGCACTTCGAAGAAGGCGAAAAACTTTTGCTTCGCACTACCCTTTCTCACCTGGAAGAAATTCTGCCTGAAAAATATTTCAAAAGAATCAACCGCAGCGTCGCAGTTAATCCGGAACAGATTACCAAAACGGTTTCAAACCGGATTTTCATCGGCGAAAATGAATTTAAGAGCTCAAAAAACTTCTGATAACTTGAAGAATTAAAGCGTTTTTCAGAACAAAAATATCGCTGTTCAGAACAAATTTTAAGCGCGAAAATGATCATCGTTTAATTTTGAAAAAAAAATTAATAGATGTTAAAAATTGTACACTTGTGCGGATTCCTTAAAATTCCGGGAATGCTGCATCTTCTCGCAAACCTGTTTCCAGGCAGTATTTTTATTGAAGATTCTAATTCTCAGCGCCAGTTTTTCATCCCTGCAAAAGCAGAAAACGGCGTAAATGTTTATAAAGGTTGTTACCTGGGTAAACCCGCAAAAATTGAGTGGTCTGCGAAGGAAAACCGTTGGGAGATGTCGATTTTTACAAGAAGAAAAGATGTTTTAATTTTTTACTCAGGTTATTCTTCCTCAGAAACGCTGCCTCATCATGACGAAAACAGTTGGAAATCTCTCTACGACTGCTGCGAATTGGTAAAAATTGAAAGTGTGAGAACCAAAAAGAATCCTGCAGAGCTGCAACTTGCATAAAAAAACCGCAGAATTTCCACGGTTTGTCATTTTCAATTTTCAACTGTCAATTTTCAATTATCTAAGCTTCACACGAAGAGCAGCTTACAAAGTTTACCATAAGCTCTTTGGAAACAGACGAACTTCTCTGATAGTAAAGGGTTTTTACGCCTTTTTTCCATGCTTCAATGTAAAGATAGTTAACGTCTTTCACCGGCATTGTGGAAGGAATCTGAAGATTCAGCGACTGTGCCTGATCGATATACTGCTGTCTTTGCGCGGCCTGAGATATAATCTCCATCGGAGAAATCTCACGGAATGTCTTGAATACTGCTTTTTCGTCTTCAGTAAGTTCATTCAGATGCTGCACAGAACCGTGATTCAGCATAATTGTTCTCCACGTTTCCTCATTGTCAAGACCCTTTTCTTCCAGAAGTTTCTGAAGATATTTATTCTTACGCATGAAGTTTCCTTTTGCCAAACCGGCTTTGTAATAGTTTGATGCAAAAGGTTCAATTCCAGGTGAAGTCTGTCCTAAAATCGCCGAACTTGAAGTTGTTGGAGCCACTGCCATTAAAGTCGTGTTTCTCATGCCATACCCTTTCAGAATTTCAGGTTCGCCATAAATATTGGCCAGTTCTCTTGAGGCCTGTTCTGCCTGTTCTTTGATATGACGGAACGCTCTTGCGTTGAACTGTGTCGCCTGGAATGATTCGAATGGAATCATATTTTTCTGAAGATAGGAATGATAGCCCAAAACGCCCAAACCAAGCGCTCTGTGACGCATTGCGAAATTTCTTGCGCCCTGCAGATAGTAATTTCCTTCTGTTTTTTCGATGAATTCTGAAAGTACCGCATCCAGGAAATAAATTGCAAGTTTTACTGCATTGGTATCCTTCCATTCATCATAAAGTTCAAGATTCATTGATGAAAGACAGCAGATGAACGACTCTTCTCTTGTTGAAGGAAGCATGATTTCTGAACAGAGATTGGACGCATTTACCGTTAATCCCAAATCCTTGTAAACCTGCGGTTTGTTTCTGTTTACGTTATCGCTGAAGAAAATATACGGAAGACCTTTCTGTTGGCGGCTTTCCAGAACCCGGGCCCAAACTTTTCGTTTCTCCATATCGCCGTCAATCATGTCCTGCATCCAGTAATCCGGAACGCAGACACCGGTAAACAGGTTCTGAATCGGGCTTCCGATATCTTTAATCGACAGAAATTCTTCAATATCACCGTGATCAATATCGAGATACGCTGCAAAAGCGCCTCTGCGAACTCCACCCTGTGAAACCACATCCATGGAAGTATCGAAAAGTTTCATGAAGGAAACCGCTCCGGACGATTTTCCGTTGTCGGTAACGGCAGTTCCGCGGTTACGGAGTTCACCGAAATAACCGGAAGTTCCGCCACCGATTTTGGTCTGCATAATTACTTCGCCCATTTTATGGGTAATTCCTTCAATACTGTCCGGAACGTGAACATTGAAACAGGAAATCGGTAACCCGCGCTGTGTTCCCATGTTGGCCCAAACCGGTGAAGAAAAGGAAATCCAACCTTTCGTAATCATTTCCTCAAAAGCCGGCTGAAGCTCAGGTTTATAAAGACGTCTTGCTGCGGCCGTCGTAATTCTTTCGATGGCGCCTTTTACGGTTTCACCTTTTAAGAGATAACCGCGGTTCAGCATTTGCTCGGACTCATCATTAAGCCACCAGATATCGTTTTTTTGCTCTTCCATGTTGTTAGATTTTAGACATCAGATTTTCTGATGCCAGATTTTGATGATAATTTCCGTCTGATACTCCGTTTCGGGATACCCGACTTCTAAATTTAGAATAAATCGTTCGCAGTGATAGATTTATCGTGTTTTGTGTAATCCACCGGTCTTTTTGCAAAGAAATCGTCCAGAGAATTGGCAAAAACTTCTTCTTCAAACCAAACCATTGGTCGGTACTGTTCCGGCGTAACGTTGTAGCGGGTCTTCATGTTGATTTTTCTTAAGGAATCATCAACACGGTACTTCATAAAGTTCAGTAAATCTTCCTTAGAGAAACTGTCGATTTCACCAAGTTCAAAAATCCAGTCAAGGATTTCACCTTCCAGCTCAACCGACTGATCTACCAAAGTATAAATATCTTCAATATCGGAATCGGTAAGAAGTTCCGGCTGTTCTTCACGGATTTTATTGATCAGATAGATTCCTGCATTGGCGTGAATCTGCTCATCAACGGATGTCCAGGCAATAATATTCGAAACATTCTTCATGAAACCTTTAAATCTCGTGAACGAAAGAATGATGGCGAACTGTGAAAACAGCGATACATTTTCAATAAGGATGGAAAACAGCAAAAGTGAAGAAACATATTCCTTCGGTGTCGCAGAATTGGCATGCTTCAGCACATTTGAAAGAAAATCTATTCTTTTCTTAACGGCCGGAATTTCAATAACATGCAAAAATTCTTCGTTATAACCCAATACTTCCAGCAATCTGGAATAGGCTTCCGAATGACGGAATTCGCACTCCGCAAACGTCGCACCCAATCCGTTGAATTCCGGTTTCGGCATATGGTTATATAGATTTCCCCAGAACGTTTTTACAGAAACCTCAATTTGAGCAATGGCCAAAAGAGCGTGTTTTACCGCATTTTTTTCGTGCGGCTGAAGCTGTGAATGAAAATCCTGGACATCGGCAGTAAAATCCACTTCGGAATGAACCCAAAATGACTTGTTGATGGCTTCTACGAACTGTAAAATTTCCGGATATTCAAACGGCTTGTAACTAACTCTTTTATCAAAAATGCCCATTGTATGTTTTTTGTCTGTTAAACTGATTTTCAGATTGTGTGGAAAACCTCAATATTATTCATAAATAACTGATTAAGAAAAACTTAATAAACAAAATTATCCACAAAAATTTGAGAAATTTTCCTTAGGTAGGTGAAAACAAAAATAGAAAAACGAGCCCGATTGTGAAAGCTTGAAATATTAAATCGCTGGGTTATAGGCCTAAAAGTTTTCCACAAAGACACAGATTCCGCAGTATCAGCATGTTTAGCAGAAATCCAAAAATCATTAAGCCAAAAGCGAGGCGTTAATCTTAAACAATTACAATATATTACTGATCAACAACATATTACAATTAAACAAACATGCAAAATCTACTTTATTGTAAACTTTTCAGAAATAAAAAAAGCTGCAGAAATCTGCAGCCCTGTTAAAACTTTAAATTATTAGAATGTGGCTTACACCGCAGAAAGTTCTTTTCTGCCGCTGAACAGTGAACTGAAGGTCGACAGTGCCGCAATCTGGCAGATTTCATGTCGTGATTTCCAGGAAGCTTCTTCAGTGGTTGGCGGGACAGATCCGGCATTATACTGAGAATAGAAAAGGGTCACCTTATCTTTACGCTTTCTCACGGAAATTTCCCATTGGTTGCTGTTGGTATTCCATTCTGCTTTTGCCGCAACACCAAGGTAATAACCTTTGTACTTATAATATCCGTTTGAACTTCCGGTTCGGAACAGTACAGAAGTGTGACCTTCTGTATCCTGAAGGAACAGCAGGAAGTTAAGGATTTTAGAAAGGAAGCGTCCTTTTTGCTCAGATACTCTTTTTCTCATGTCTTAGATTTTTTGGTTTTTCATTTTTTGCTTCTCAAAATTACTAACCGCACACCGAAGAACTAAATTTTCATGGTGGACAAAACAAGGACAAGTATTTTACAAATTTTAACATCTGAAAATCAAGGCATTAATGAAAAACAATAACTCAGTTATTCAATTGAACAATTAAAGCATCTTCATGATTTATGTCAAAAAAATGAATAATTTTCAACCTAACGTCAGTTTAAGTGATAATTGTTATCTTTGAAAAAAATAAAAAAACTTGTTTGCAAGAAAATTATTCCGGATTTCTTTGCTCTTTCTTTTTGTGATTGCCAACGGCCAGTTAAAAATTACGCTGCCGGTAAACACAAAGAAGGCTGACCTTGAATTCATCATCAGGCAGGAGAAAAATTTCGGAAATAATCTTCCCGCTCTGGAAAGCTATCTTGCACCGCTGAAAAACAGCCACGAAGAAGTACACCGCTGCATTTACCATGTTCTTTACGCCAACGGTTACGAACAATTCACCGACAGAATTTCGCCTGAGGCAGACCAACATTTTCAGAAAGCCATCGCCTGTAAAAACAACAAAGCAGTTCAGGCATGGGCAAAACTGAGTTATGCGAAATATCTTTACAAATACAGAGATTACCAGCGGAATGTTCCGCAGTTAACAGATGCCATGTACCTTCTGGAGACAATGAAGGATGAAGAAATCATCTTTCCGGGAGAATCCTTTCAGTTTATCGGATATGTAATGCAGACACTGCAGGAACTCAAGGAATCCAATTATTTCCTCAACAGATCCAATGAGTTTCTAAACGAGAACTCCACGGCGTATGCAGCAAATCTCGATAATATGGGCAACAATTATCTGCTGCTTCAGGATTATAACAATGCAAAACTGCACTTTGAGCGGGCTATCAAAACCGCTCTCAAGATCAAAGACTACGAGCGTTACGCAAAAGCAAGCGGTAATCTGGGCGACCTTTACTTCCGTCAGAAAAACTATCCCGCCGCCATAGAACTGCTGAAGAGAGATATTGAATTCACCAAGAATTATGGCGGACAGCAGAATCTGATGTATGCCAACACGCAGCTTTCAAAAATATATCTTGCTGCAGATCAGGAAGATGAAGCTGCCAAAACCATCGAGGAAGCGCTGAAAATTGCAACTTCAAAAGAGTACTTCAAAAGCACGGAGTACGAAATTCTTCAGATGAAACTGAAGCTGGCGCGCAAGAAAAACAATACCACCGAGGAGCTGGATGTTTATCAGAGAATAAAAGATCTGGAAGCCGATCTTGCCACCATGGACAGTGAGGAAAACACGTACAAAGCCAACTGGGAAGTACAGAAATCCAACTACAAACGGCAGCTTGCCTTAACCAAACAGCAGATCTCAAAGGAAACACTGCAGAAAAACACACTGATGGTAATTACTGTTCTGGCGATTGGAGCGGGAATTATGCTTTACCTTTTCTACAGAAGAAAAGTCCGTAGCCTGCAGAATGCCTACGAAGAAAGGGTTGAGTTTTTCGAGAACGAAAAATCCAGATACGAAAACGAACTTCGCAGCGGTGAACAGGGCATCACCGACCAGATTTCCTTCATCAAGGAGAAAAACAGACAGATTCAGCAGCTGAATGCAGAAATTGAAAGACTCAGCAAAACCAAATCCTACCGTCTGGAGCAGAGCCAGGGAAAACTTCACAAACTGTTGGAATCGCACCTGATGACAGATGAAAACTGGAACAACTTCAAAGAGGAATTCTACATCGCCTATCCTCACATTGAACACGAACTGAACGAAAATTACACCGATATTTCAGAATCCTATCTGCGTACAATTTTCCTGCAGAAACTCGGCTTCAGCAATACAGAAATTTCGGGTCTGCTCGGAATTACGGTTGATGCAGTGAAAAAATCAAGACAGCGGTTGAGACGCAAACTCGATCACCGCTACGACGAGTTCCAGGAACTCATGAATTCTGACAAAGTTTCATAATATTCTCCGTCTTCTGTAACAACTGCAGAAAAAGCCCTACTTATTACCAAAATCTTAATTTTATGCTGATCATCAGGGATCTTCATAAGTCTTACGACACCGGTAAAAGCAAACTTCATGTGCTGAAGGGAATCAACCTTGAAATTGACAAGGGAGAATTTGTTTCCATCATGGGTAGCTCCGGATCCGGAAAATCTACCTTACTGAATATCATCGGAATTCTTGATGAAAAGGATTCCGGAACCTACGAACTGGACGGCATTCCCATTGAACATCTTACCGAAGTAAAAGCTGCAGAATACCGTTCGAAATTCCTGGGTTTTGTGTTTCAGTCTTTTAACCTGATCGGATATAAAACTGCACTCGAAAATGTCGCACTGCCGCTTTACTATCAGAATGTTTCAAGAAAAGAGAGAAACATTCAGGCAATGGAATATCTCGACAAAGTGGGACTCGGGCCTTGGGCCAATCACCTTCCGAATGAGCTTTCCGGCGGACAGAAACAAAGAGTGGCCATCGCCAGAGCACTGATTACTGATCCAAAAGTTATTCTGGCCGATGAACCTACCGGAGCGCTGGATTCCAAAACGACCTACGATATCATGAAACTCCTTCAGGAAATTAATAATGAAGGAAAAACCATTATTGTTGTAACGCATGAACCGGATGTAGCTGCCGAAACCAAGAGAAATGTTGTGCTCAAGGACGGCGTAATAGAAAGCGACACTTTTATTGACCAGAGAATTTTAGTGTAGACGTTCAATGGTTCTGGGATGATAGATAATGGATGATTCATGTTTGAAAAAACAGAACGGTTACAAAACCTTGAAAAATAAAAAATAAAAAACGCTGAAGTAAATGATAGAAAAACATCTTCAACTGTTAACAGTTAAACGGACAATTACTTCAAACGACTAACGACTTAACGACTCACAACTAACAACTAACAAAAAAATGTTCGATTTAGACCGCTGGCTGGAAATATTCGCTTCCATTCGGAGCAATGTACTGAGAACCGTACTGTCCGGTTTCACAGTAGCGCTCGGTCTGTACATTTTCATTGTTCTGTTCGGAATCGGCACGGGCCTGCAGAATGCTTTTACACAGGGCTTCGCTAGAGATGCCCAAAACCTCATCCAGATTTTCACGGGAAAAACAACCGTTGCTTACGGCGGACTGCAGAGTGACCGTGATGTGGTTATGAAAAATGAAGACTACGAAGAAGTAGTGGAAATCGATCCAGAAAAAGTGGAATATTCAGCGCCGAAATACAACACCGCGATGATGGTAAAGTACGGTTACGAAAGCGGAACTTACCAGATCAGCGGAACAACCGGTGAAGAAAAAATGCTTGAAAACCGTAATCTTCTCGAAGGACGCTACATCAGTCCGGGTGACCTGGAACGCAGACTGAATGTCGCTGTGATCGGAAGAATGGTTCAGCGCGACCTTATCAAAGACGGAACACCCATCGGAAAAAATCTGGATATCAATGGAAGTATTTTTAAAGTAATCGGTGTTTTCTCTGATGAAGGCGGAGGCGACTGGGAGGAAAGAATGATTTCGATTCCTATTTCTACCCTTCAGCAAATGAAAAAGGGTTCCGATACGGTGAATTCAATTCAGCTGTCGTATAATCAGAATCTTTCTCCCGAACAGGCAATAAAATACGGTGAAGAAATTGAAAAACAGCTGAAAGCCAAGCATAAAGTATCTCCGGATGATGAAAATGCAGTCCGTGTAAGAAACAATGCGGAAAACACAAAAGACAGTTTCCAGTTTCTGTTTATACTGACGCTGATTGTCGGTTTTATTGGAATGGGAACACTTCTCGCAGGAATTATCGGCATCAGCAACATTATGGTGTATATCGTAAAGGAAAGAACGCAGGAAATCGGAGTCCGGAAAGCCATCGGTGCCAAACCGAAAAGCATTGTGAGTCTGATTATTCAGGAAAGTATCGTTATCACTGTAGTTTCCGGAATCATCGGAGTTGCATTGGGTGTTTTAACCTTAAAACTGATCGGCAACAACCTTGAAGAATATTTCATTAAAGATCCAAGCGTAGGTTGGGGAATCATCAGTATTGCGTTTATATGTCTGATTCTTTCCGGACTCATTGCAGGATTCGTTCCCGCATACCGGGCAAGTAAGATTAAACCTATTGAAGCTTTAAGAGCTGAATAATAAGAAATTCATTTAAATAGAATGAACATCGTTTTCAAAAAAGACACGTGGCAGGAAATTTACCACGCGCTGCGCAAAAACAAACTCCGCACCTTTCTTACCATGATTGGTGTTGCCTGGGGAATGTTCCTGTATGTTGCGCTATTGGGTGCCGCAAAAGGCATGGAAAACGGTTTTGACAAATTGTTTTCGGGGTTTGCTACCAATTCGATTTTCATGTGGGCGCAGACTACCAATATTCCGTATGCCGGATTCTCAAAAGGCCGTCAGATGGAACTCCGGCTCAGCGATATTGAAATGCTGGAAAATAAAATTCCGGAAATCGATTATATCTCTCCGCAAAGTTCGCGCGGAAGCTTCGGTTCGGCCGGGGAAACGATGTCGAAAAACGGAAAAACAGCGGTCTACACCCTAAACGGCGATTATCCGATCGGCAATAAAATATCCGAGAAGAAACTCGTTTTTGGAAGATATCTGAATGATGCGGACGTCTCGCAGAGCAAGAATGTAATTGTTATCGGCGAAGAAATCTACAACAACTTCTTCGATCACAAGAAAAAAGAAAACCCTATCGGCCAAAGCATCAATGTAAAAGGAATATTCTTTAACGTCATCGGTGTTTTCACCGTTAAAAGAGGAAGCCCGATGGAAAGCAACAGCGCTTCCTTCATTCCGCTTTCCACTTATATGAAAATGTATAATGATGGTGATAAGGTTCATGTTTTTTCCATTGTGAGCAAACCGTCGGCAGACCTCAGCCAGGTTGAGGAAAAGGTGAAAACAGAATTGAAAAAGAAATACAGTGTGTCTCCGGAAGATACCAACGCATACGGCAGTTTTAACCTTGGAAAGGAATTCAAGAAACTGACGGGCTTTCTTAGCGGAATGCAGCTTTTAACGATCATTGTAGGCGCATTAACCATTCTTGCCGGCGTCATCGCGATCTCCAATATCCTTTTGATTACGGTAAAAGAAAGAACGAAAGAAATCGGAATCAGACGCGCGATTGGCGCAAAACCTTCCGAAGTCCGGAACCAGATATTGCTGGAAAGTGTGGTGATTACGCTTGTTTCGGGAATGCTGGGATTCATCTTCGGTATTCTGCTGCTGGCTGTTATTGATATGTTCACCAAAAATCAGGATACTTTCCCGTTTTATAATCCAACGGTAGATTATGCCAATGTTTTCGGAGCGATGGCAGTAATGGTAACCTTAGGTTTGATTGTCGGAATGATACCGGCACAGCGGGCAGTAAAAATCCGCCCTATTGAAGCACTGAGAAGTGAATAGTAAAATTTAATACAGAAAAATAAACTGACGATATGAAAAAGAAGATCACCGGAAAAAAAGTACTTTACATTTTCCTAGGATTGGTTTTAGCAGCCGGACTTATTGCAGGAATTGTCTATATGATAAAATCCAATTCCAAAAAGAGCGAGGTTTTCCTTACTAAAAAACCCGTTGTCCAGGATATGGAAGACAAAGTGATGGCCACCGGTAAAATCGTGCCGCGTGAGGAAATCGAAATCAAACCGAACATGTCCGGAATTATTGATAAAGTTCTGGTGAATGAAGGCGATCAGGTTTCAATGGGCCAGCTTATTGCAACGCTCAAGATCGTTCCGAGCATCCAGAGTGTCAATGCGGCCACACAGGAAATCAACAATGCCAACCTTCAGATTTCCAATGCTAAAATTAATCTGGACACGCAGCAGAAACAGTTTTCAATGCAGCAGCGGCTTTATTCTCAGGGCGTTATTTCAAAACAGGAATACCTTACTGCACAGCAGCAGCTTCAGAATGCACAGATTCAGGTAAGAAATGCCAACCTTCAGCTTCAGACCGCGCAGAAAAGTCTTCAGATTGCAAGAACAGGTGTTACGCCGGAACTGCAGGGACTTGCAACTACGCAGATCCGTTCAAAGGCCAACGGAACTGTACTTGAAGTTCCCGTGAAAGTGGGAAGCCAGGTAATTGAAGCCAACCAGTTCAATGCCGGAACCACAATTGCCTCTGTTGCAGATTTGAATTCACTTATTTTTGAAGGTGAAATTGATGAGGCACAGGCCGGAAAACTCAAGGAAGGTATGAATATGAATGTGGTTATCGGTGCGCTTCAGAACAAGAAATTCCCGGGCAGACTCACCATGATTGCGCCGAAAGGAAAAGACCAGAACGGAACCATTAAGTTTCCGGTTGAAGGCGAAGTGTTCAATCCGTCGAATTCCTACATCAGAGCAGGATTCTCTGCCAACGGAGAAATTGTGCTGAGTTCACAGAAAAATGCGCTTCTTTTGGACGAATCTTTAATTCAGTATGAAAAGAAAGGCGGCAAGGATGTTCCTTTTGTAGAAGTAAAGCAGGCCGACGGTTCTTTCAAGAAAACCAATGTGAAACTGGGCGCTTCCGACGGAATAAACGTACAGATTTTATCCGGAATCAACAAAGACTCCGAAGTGAAAGTATGGAACCCATCCGACAAGGATAGAGAAGCTTTGAAAGAGAAACAAGGTTAAAAAGAACAGAATAAAAACAAATAATGAATCCCGGATTTTTTCGGGATTTATTTTCTTCTGATCATCTGAACGATATTCAGGAATAAAAGAAGAAGCCCAAGCGAAATCCAGACCGAAATACGCAGATTGCCGTCCAGTTCCTGTTCTACAAGTTTGGTTGCTTCCCGGGAAAGCCGAACGCTCTGATTGATGTAATTCTGTATCTCAACGATCTGATCCATATTCTTATTCGGAACAGCATGCTGCGAGAAATAAACAAGGTTTTTACGGCCGATATATCCAGCAATCCAGTATTCGCTGCTGTTTTTCATTTGCAGATATTCCATGCGGTAATGATCGGGACGAATTTTGCCCGCGTGTTTCAGCACAAACTGATCTTCTTCCTGTTTGATTTTTTCAACCGTAATCACAAAAAAATCAACCGGCTGCGGCAGTTTGTTGATGAGCTGAAGTGTTAGCGAGTTTTCAATATACCGGTCGGAACTTGCCTTTACAAACCAAAGGGTATAAAACGCAACCGCAATAACAACAATGATAAACCGGAAGACGCGAGGCCTGAAAAACTTTGATCTTCTGCGGAATGCCGAAACCATCAAACCTAAACACAGCAGCAGAAAAATAATAAACACAAAGTTCTCCATCATGGCAAAGATAATACTAAAAGCTTAATCTTCCACATTCCACTCGTGGTAGAACTGTTCCAGAAAATGGAGCATAAACTCGTGTCTTTCCGCTGCAATTTCGCGTGCTTTCGCGGTATTCATCATATCTTTCAGAAGAAGCAGTTTTTCGTAAAAATGGTTAATTGTTGTTCCGTCGGAATTCTTGTATTCTTCCTTCGTCATATTCAGTTTGGGAAGAATTTCCGGATGATACATCAAATTGTTTTTGAAACCGCCGAAGTTGAACGTCCTGGCAATTCCAATTGCACCGACGGCATCCAGACGGTCTGCATCCTGAACGATTTTCAGCTCAATCGGTAAATTCTGCGGCGCCTCTTCCCTGTTTTTGAACGACATATTCTGAATGATAAACAGAACAGCGGAAATCGTTTCGTCCGGAACATTTTCGCGCTTCAGGAAATCACGTGAAATCTTTAAAGCTAAATTTTCATCACCGTTATGGAATTTCGGATCTGCGATATCGTGTAAAAGCGCGGCAAGCTCAACAACCTCAATGTTACAGTTTTCAGTTTCGGCGATTTTGCGGGATAATTTCCAGACGCGTTCGGTATGAAACCAGTCGTGTCCGGCCTCAGCGCCGATGAGTTTCTGCTGAACGAATGCCGCAGTTTTATTGATGATGCTCATTTTAGAATTTTGCGTAAAAATACAAAAACAGAGGTTGAACTGAGTTTCCGGACTCTTCCGTTCTGTTACAGAAGTTCATCAAGAACTATTTTCCAGAGATTCTTATTATATGATCTGAAAAAATTAACGTGTCCGATATGCTGTTTTGGCGATTCAGCGGTTTTAATTTCGCGGTAGGTTCTTTTCAGATTCGGATAGGCCGTGTTCATCAGACTTTCCATGCCTTTCATCTTTACCCACGGATCGTCTTCAGCGTAAATAATGAACGTTTCCTGGTGAAGCTGTTTGGAATGGTCTGAATCAATTTTTTCAAAGAGCCGTGAGGTTGATTTTCTGTTCAGAATCAGTGTCCGCCAGTCCATCGCGCTGCCTTTCGGAAGCGATTCGCCCAAACCGAACCAGTGCGCAGGAAAATAACCTAAAAGCGTTGAAGTAAAAGGCACTGCAAGCCCAAAACCGAATGCCGCCGTTGCTGCAATTTTTTTCGGAAGATGACCGATATACGCATCCTGAGTTCCAACAAAAATGAATTTTTTGAATATTTTGGAATCCTCATTCATACCCAATATCAACGCTCCAACAGAATGGCCAAGACAAAATTTTCCGAAATCAGCATATTTCTGCTGAATAAACTGCGTTACCGCTTTATAATCCTGAGTTCCCCAAATCCGCATGGAAGCTTTGAAACCTTTCATTTTTTGCGGCTTGGAAAGTCCGACGCCACGGTAATCGTACGTAATTACAGTGAAACCGTTTTCGGAAAGGTATTTGGCAAAAGAAAAATAAACCTGCTGTTTCACTCCGGTTGCAGCGTTGATGAGCAGCAGTTTTCCGACAGATTTTCCGGGCTCAAAAACATGAACCCTTATTTCTGCATCATCTGTGGTGGAAAGTTTAAATTCCTTCATAAAAAAATCCACTATAAAAGTGGAAATTTATTTTTATTTTCTGCTGAAAAAAATTTTGTTTCGGTATGCAGTGTATATTTAATTCAGATCCTTAAGATAAGGAAGACCGCCCTGTGAACCCTTGTTTTTGGCTACTTTCAGGGAAACACTGTTTCCGAATTTTACGCAGTCTTCAACTGAATTTCCGTGACACATCGCAACGGCGAAACCCGAAGTAAACGCATCGCCCATCCCCATCTTGTGAAGTACATCATCATGATCGTTACGGAAATAACGCTTCTCGGAACCGTTAAAGTAAGTAGTGGAATTGGTATCATCACGAACAAAAACCTTATTCGGGAAGTTTTTAAGAATATGGTCGCGGTTTTCGTCACCAAAGATTATGCCCAGCTCATTGCTTTTGGCAACAATAAAGTCTGCCATTTCAATGATTTCCGGAGAAAGTCTCTTTCCCGGTGCAGCGTAGATTCCAACTTTTGTTCCGTGCTTTTTGGCCATGCGGGCTGTATACTCAACCACTTCCATCGGGATTTCAAGCTGAAGCAAAACCAAGTCTGCCGAATCAAAATACCTTGCAACGCCGTCGATATGTTTTTTCTTCAGGCAGTAATTGGCTGCCGGAACCACTACAATTGAACTCATTCCGTTGCTCACCGTACAGTAGGCAGTTCCTGTTGGCGCTTCTTCGCTTTCGGTAATAAAACCGACGTTCACGCCTTCATCAACCAGATTTCTCATAATCTGCTGCCCGTACGGATCCATACCGACACTGCCGACAAAATAGACGCTTGCGCCAAGTCTTGCCGTACCGACTGCCTGGTTTGCCCCTTTTCCTCCGAAAAAACTCTCGGATTTTTGCGCAATAACAGTTTCTGTGGGCTGCGGAAATTTCTCCGTATTCAGGACAAGATCGATGGAACAGCTTCCAACAACGATAATTTTAGGTTGATCAGGTTTTAAGTTCATTTTTCAGATTATCTGTCGGAATCAAAATTACTTCAATTTCTGCGGACAAAAAAGTTAAGAAACGCTAATTTCTATAAATTCAGTCAGAATTTTTACAGGATTATTTTCAGCGTCGAAACCGATGTAGGTGGCGTAAAACCCTTCTCCGTAGCCGGTTTCAAAAGCGATGATATTATCGGGATGATTTTCATCTGGCTTTAGCGAAGCAAACTGGTCGATTGCACCGTTCTCGTCAAAGAAATGGTCGTGAAAGAACTCTTCATAAATTCCCATAAAGTCTGCACCTTTTCGGTGAAAAAGACGGTTTTCGAGATGGCTCAGACAATCCTGAGCAACAAAATCCATAAAACAGCCCATTCCGCTTTCAACCGGATAACCGAAAATTTCCCCTTCAGCAAGCTGAGCAGTTTCCTGCCCTTCGATGGTTGCCATTTCCCATTTTTCCACTGTATTTTCGCTGAAGACAATCTCGACATACGCCACACAGTTGCTTTCCTTTTCCTTATGGATATGAACCGGAAAATCTCCGGAGGGAAACTTCTGTCTGAACGGAAGCATATCTTTGGTGATCAGCGGATCGCAGGCAACAATTTTCCCGCTTGAAAGGTGAATATTCGGGGCTTCAAATGTTTCAAGATTCGGATTTTCAACAAAATTTTTGCTGAATAATTTACTGAGATTATCAAGGTGTTCCATAATGTTGATGAAAGAGTAAAGATAAAGGAAAAAAGACCAAAACACAATCCTGTTTTGGTCTTTTACAATGATTTTTATCGCTAAATGGTTTAAAGCGTTTTCAGTTTTTCTTCCAGAAGCGCAATTTTATCCTGTGCATCTTTCTGCTTTTTGCGTTCCATTTCCACGACATTTGCAGGCGCACCGGAAACGAATTTTTCGTTGGAAAGCTTTTTCTCAACAGAAATCAGGAATCCTTTCAGATATTTCAGTTCTTCTTCAGTTTTTTCCTTTTCCTCACCCAAATCCAGGTTTTCACTTAACGGAATTGAAACTTCAGTTGAACCAACCAGGAAAGTAAAACTCGGTTTATCGGTTTTCTGAGCAAAGTTTACATTGGATACATTTGCCAGTTTTCTGATTACCGCTTCGTTTTCAAACAAATCTGCATTGGTGAAAATTTCAGCTTCTTCGCGCGGAGAAATCCCTTTGTTCTGTCTGTAATTTCTTACACCGGAAATCAGTTCTTTTGCAAACTCAAAATTTTTCAGAACCGTTTCATCAAAATTTTCAGCTTTTTTCTGCTGTGAAATAATCAGTGCGGTTTCCGGAGTTCTTTCTGCAATATTTTGCCACAATTCTTCCGTAAGGAAAGGCATAAACGGATGCAGCAATTTCATCAGTTCTTCGAAATATACAATCGTTTGGTCATATACTTGCTGCGAAATTCCTTCACCATAATTTGGTTTGATCGCTTCCAGATACCATGAACAGAAATCGTCCCAAATCAGTTTGTAAATCAAATGCAGTCCGTCTGAAATTCTGAATTTCGAGAACTGGTCATCAATTTCTGTGATGGTTTTATTTAATTGATTTCCGAACCATTCTATCGTCTGCTGATCCGCTTCGTTGGCTGGTTTATCTTCTTTCTTCCAACCCTGAATCAATCGGTAAGCATTCCAGATTTTTGTCGCAAAATTTCTTCCCTGAAGCATTAAATCTTCATCAAAAAGCAAGTCGTTTCCGGCTGCAGAACTCAACAGAATTCCAACACGAACGCCGTCTGCTCCGTATTTTTCAATCAGTTCCAGTGGATCGGGTGAATTTCCAAGCGACTTGGACATTTTTCTTCTCTGCTTATCGCGAACAATTCCTGTGAAATAAACATTTTTGAACGGTACTTCTTTGCGGTATTCCAAACCGGCCATAATCATTCGCGCCACCCAAAAAAACATAATGTCCGGACCGGTTACTAAATCGGAAGTCGGATAATAATAATTTATGTCTTTATTTTCCGGATCGAGCATTCCGTCGAAAACAGAAATCGGCCACAACCACGAAGAAAACCAAGTGTCGAGCGCATCTTCATCCTGTCTTAAGTCCTCAATTTTGAGTTCTGAATTTTGAGTTTTTTCCTGTGCAAGTTTCAGTGCTTCTTCTGCGGTTTCAGCCACCACAAAATCTTCATCGCCTTCGCCAAAATAATACGCCGGAATTCTCTGTCCCCACCAAAGCTGGCGAGAAATATTCCAGTCGCGGATGTTTTCCATCCAGTGACGGTACGTATTTTTTGATTTTTCCGGATAGAATTTCACCTCATCGTTCATCACAACATCCAAAGCAGGTTTACCGAGTTCAGACATTTTCAGGAACCACTGTACGGAAACTTTCGGTTCTATAACGGCTCCGGTTCTTTCGGAAGTTCCCACTTTATTTACGTAATCTTCGAATTTCAGCAGTAGATCTTTTTCTTCAAGTTCTTTAACGATTTCCTTTC
>JAEXBA010000039.1 GCA_023457935.1 Bacteroidota bacterium
AAGAATATGGATCCAACTACCGGAACAGTGATGA
The DNA here is from genome assembly GCA_023457935.1 of Bacteroidota bacterium. GTDB lineage: Bacteria > Bacteroidota > Bacteroidia > Flavobacteriales > Weeksellaceae > JAEXBA01. The sequence goes on from JAEXBA010000039.1 coordinate 35, forward strand.
ATACTTTTGTAGAAAATGATGAGTATACACTTTATGACACGAAACTGACGCCGTATTCCACATTGCCTAAATACTACAGAATGCTGCTTTCAGCGGTTGTTCCGAACTACTTTTATACGCTTTCGGAAAACAATCCGGGAAAATACAAGATGTCAAATCCGCTTCTTCCGGTGCCGGTTGAACAGGTGAACAGCTTCCAGTATGATCAGCAGAATTATGCGATTACAAACGGTTCTCTTAGGTACTTTTACAAGGCTCTGTAGCAATAAAAAAATTCAGTTATATTTGTAAAAAATAAAATTTTACGTAGAAATGAAAAAAATACTATATCTGTTTCTCTCGGTTTTTACTCTTGTCGCGCTGGACTCGTGTAAAAGGCTGGAAGATCAAGACGGCAACCTTCTGAATGACATGGATGCCAATCAGGGTGGTCTTACGGGTGACCGTTTTCTTTTTCAGGAAGTTACCGCCGCTGATACTCTGGCTGAATACCATTATTCCGGAATGAAACTCACAAGCGTACTTACCGACAGCGCAAAAACAACTGTTTCCTACAACGGTGACCAGCTGAACAAAATTGAGTTCCGAGGACTTGAAGATGGTGACAGTATCGTTATTGACCGTTTCTTCAATTATGATGTAAATGCAAAACTAACCTACATTACTGAGGTGAATACCGTTTATCCGAAAACAACTCCGCCGGATCCGGTAATTCCCGTTACATGGAAGACGCTTTACGATGTATACTTGAGTCCGGCACAGAAACTGGATTCCATAGTAGCGAAAACAGGTCAGGATATTGCAGGTCAGGCTTTTGCTTTTACAAATTACAGAAAGTGGAATTATACTTATGATATCCGTAACAATGTTTCAGCAGTGGAATACCGTGTAGGGCCTTTTGCAGGAAATGTTTTCGGACCGCATACTTCTTTTCTCACGACAGCGTTTGCTGATTATGATGAAATGAAAAACCCGTATTCGCTTCTGCCTTTCGGATATGTACTTTCCAAAAATCTGGACGATCCCAAAAACGGTTACTGGTTCTCTCCGAATAATCCTAAAAGAATCCTTTCCACGCTGGAAGGTTTTCCACCGGTCGTAAATACGGTTTCTACACTGTATACTTATGATCCACAGGGTTATGCGTTAAGCGGATTCGGAATCAATTACGATTACAGGCCATTCTAAATTTAGAAAATCAACAATACAGAGAAATGCTGAAAGGCATTTCTTTTTTTAATACAACACATTATGAAAAAGCTACTTTTACATTTCGGATTCCTGTTCTCTGCGCTGCTTTTCGTTACTTCCTGCGGAGATTCAACAAGTGATTTGGTGGGACTTCCCGGCAGTACAAATAATCCGGGGATGCCCAGTAAAGTTCTGAAGAAACTTACAACAGAGGAAGGCGGCACTTCCTATGACATCAATTACCTGTACAGCAGCGGAAAACTGACTTCGGTAACGAGCAGCGACAATTCCATTTCCTATGCTCTGGAATATAACGGATCATTGATTTCAAAGATTACAAGAACCGTTATTGAAGGTACCAACACTGAAGTAATTGTCTCTAATCTTACATATACAGGTACCACTTTAACTGAAGTGAACGGAAGCAGAAGTGAGGCAGGCGTACAGACCAATTCATTTAAAACTACTTTTACTTACGCGGGAGGATTGCCGACGCAGGCCAAAACCGAGATGTATATGCCCGGCACAACATTGCTGTTGAGTACGCTTACGAGTGATCTGCAATATGCCGGAAACAATCTGGCGAGCTGGGTGTTTAAAATACAGGTTGTGAATTCGCCTCCAGTAATTGTACCCGACATTATTGTGACGACCAATTTCTCCAACTACGACTCCAATCCTAATCCGTTCCATACTTTACCTTTGGCCTTTACACTGGCAAACTGTAATTTTGAGTTTGAAACTAGTGGTCCGCTGGGCATTTCAGTGAATAACTTTAAGAATATTTCAGTTACCTCAAATGCAGGTACAGAAACTGAAACAGGAACGTATACGTACGATAGTGACGGTTATCCTACTCAATTTAATACTCCTAGCGTAGTACTGAAATTCCAGTACTAAACGGCTTCGATACAGCTACACAGCAGCTCCCGGTTTTCGCCGGGAGTTTTTTATTTTCAAAATGATATTTTTGCAGAAATTTTTCAGATGAAATACCTTATTGTGGGTTTGGGCAACAAAGGAGCGGAATATGAAAGCACACGCCATAACATCGGTTTTAAAGTGGCAGAAAAAATTGCCGAAACCATGGAAGCGCCATTTCAGTCGGCTAATTTCGGTTGGATTGCTGAAGGGAAACACCGCGGACGAAAGGTTTTTGTTCTGAAACCGGATACGTATATGAACCTGTCCGGAAAAGCTGTAAAATTCTGGATTCAGAAAGAGAATATACCGCTGGAAAACGTGATGATTATTACTGATGATCTTGCTTTACCGTTCGGAACGCTTCGGATGAAAATGAAAGGATCGGATGCCGGCCACAATGGTTTGAAAAGCATTCAGGATGAACTTCAGACACAGAACTATCCGCGTCTGCGCTTCGGTATTTCGGCTGATTTTTCCGAAGGAAAGCAGGTTGATTATGTTCTTGGAACCTGGAACGATGAAGAAAAAGAAACTCTTGCCGAACGTATTGAAACATTTGCCAAAGCAGCGCTTTCTTTTGTTTTTGCCGGAATCAACAATACCATGAACACCTTTAACGGCAAATAAAAAAGGCCGGATTTTTCAATCCGACCAGAACTATTTAATTAAAAATAGAAAAAAGCATGTTTTATAGCCAGCTTACAATACCGCTTTCCACGCAATAGTTGGCGCCGACAATTTTTATTTTTCCTTCTTTTTCCAGTTTCCGCAGCGTTGAGCTCTGATGGCGGATATCGGAAATCGTTTTTTTGATGTTACAGTGGTTCAGTCTTTCCAGAAGATCTTCGTTTTTGGATGAGCGTTCCTCACCGTCCTTGATAATATCGGTGATACAGTCATCGAAATGGTAAATCAAATGGTTCAGGTTGTCCATTCCAAGGTCTTCAATCTGGGCTGCATCCAGGCCGCCTTTCAAAGCGCCGCATTTGCTGTGTCCCATTACAACAATCAGTTTTGAACCTGCCACATTACAGCCGAATTCCATAGAACCCAGAATATCCTGATTCACGAAGTTTCCTGCAATTCTGATTGAGAAGATGTCGCCAAGTCCCTGGTCAAAGATCAGTTCAGCAGAAGTACGGCTGTCGATACAGCTTAGAACTACAGCGAAAGGCCACTGTCCGGCTCTCGTATCGTTCACCTGTTCAAGAAGATTTCTGTTTACTTTTAGGTTGTTCACAAATCTTTGGTTTCCTTCCTGAAGAAAAATAAGAGCTTTATCCGGAGTAATTGATGACTGTGTTTCTGAAGTATGTGCTTTCATTTAAGTATTTATTTAGATTTTGTATGGTGTTTCATCTTGCCGGAGCAATGCTCCGACAGAATGAAACTATTGAAAAATTGATATGTTAAACTTGTTTAGACTCGCTTTAATGCGCTGACTCATTACATCGCACGGCGGTGACTGATGGAAACATGCGAATGCTGATCTTTAGCGTAGGAGAGATAATCGGTTTGAAAACCAATCAGTTCAACGCGGATATCTTCTTCTTTTGCACGGATATTGGCAAAATCCTGAATCATTTCGAGAACATCCGAAGTGATATATGAAGTTCCTTTTGCGTCGATGGTTACGCGAGATTTTGGCTGAATGTTTTTAAGTGTTTTTTTGATGGCTGCCTTATTCAGGAAAGAAACTTCCTCAGCTAGTTTCAGAGTAACTTCCTCAGCGGTTTCCAATTCTTCTTTGCTGAAGTAATATGCACGCTTCATATTTCCCTGAAGGATAAAGAATACAGCAATTGCCATTCCGATACCCACACCTGTAAGCAGATCGGTGAAAACTACAGCGATAATTGTCGCAAGGAAAGGAATGTACTGGAATTTACCTTTTGCAAGGAAATGCTTGATTTTTTCCGGGCTCGCCAGTTTGTAACCGACAATCAGAAGAACTGCTGCCAAAGTAGCCAACGGAATCAGGTTCAGTATAAAAGGAATTGCAAGTACACAGATCAGCAGTAATACACCGTGAATAACGGAAGAAACCTTTGATGTTGCACCGGCATTGGCGTTTGCAGAACTTCTTACTACTACAGACGTAATCGGAAGTCCACCGATCACTGAACTTACAAGGTTTCCGATTCCCTGCGCACGAAGTTCAAGGTTGGTATCTGTAATTCTTCTCTGTTTGTCAAGTCTGTCAGACGCTTCAATACAAAGCAGGGTTTCAATAGATGCTACAATAGCGATGGTAGCTCCCACAATCCAAACCTGCGGGTTCAGGAATCCTGAGAAATCCGGCAGCGTGATGAGTGCGGCAAAATCTTCAGCTGATTGCGGGACCGGCAATGTCACCAAATGATCGGTCTGGATGGCCAGTGAACTTCCGGTCATTTTGAAAATCTCATTGATAAGTATTCCGAAAATTACAGCAACCAGAGCGCCTGGCAGAAGCTTCAGTTTCTTAAGACCCGGAATTTTGTCCCACGCAATAAGAATTGCAAGAGAACATAAAGTAACCACTACAGCTCCAGGATGAATCGAAGAGAATACGTTGGAAATATAGTCGCCGATGGTTGAAAAGTTATATCCGTTTTCAAAAACTCTCTCGCTGCTGAAAGAATCCTTGTCGTAGCCCAGTGCGTGCGGAATCTGTTTCAGAATAATAATTAATCCGATACCCGCAAGCATTCCTTCAATTACGGAATTCGGGAAGTAGTTTGAAATACTTCCGGCTCTGATGAAACCCAGTACCAGCTGAATAATTCCGGCAATTAATCCTGCACAAAGGAACAGTTCGAATGCGCCAAGATCAGTAATTGCTGTAAGTACAATTGCGGCCAGACCTGCAGCCGGACCGGAAACGGAAATATTTGAGTTGGAAAGTGCTCCAATAACGATGCCGCCAATAATTCCGGCGATAATTCCTGAGAGCGGCGGTGCTCCGGATGCCAGTGCAATTCCTAAACATAGCGGAAGTGCCACTAAAAATACTACTACTCCTGAAGGGAAATTTTCTTTGATTCCTCCAACCAGATTTTTTGCTTTTTTCATTTTGAAATAGTTTGGATGGTTGCCAATGCCTGAAAATCAATTCGGTACATTAAGCAAAACGTTAAGTTTAACTGATAAAAAAGATGGCGGAACAGGCGTTTTCATCTCACGAAAAGGCACAGTCGTTCCTGCGGAAAAAATCAGTTAAGCTTCTGGAGGAGGCGAAAAAATAGAAAGGTAAGGCTTCATGCGGAAAGAATCGTCAAATGCCGCAAATGCCTCTTTTTGTGGATGTGTTTCGAAAAACTTGATGAAATCATGAACATTCAGTGTTCGTGGAATCGTTTTTTCAAAAACGGTAACCGATGAAGAATGGTTTTCCTCTTCGGAGAGAATAACGTTGGTCTGTGGAAGATCAAACCCGAAAACTGCGGCTATACTTGGTAAAGCCATGAAGTTTACAAAGATGAGTAAAACTAATATGTTCCAGATTTTCTTCAAAAGTTTGATTTTCTCTTATGCAAAAATAAAAAACAAATTTAAAAACCACTAAATTTTGATAGATTTTATCTAAATTTTAACAAAATTTAATATTACTAATCTATAACGCGTTGTTTTTTGGACGGTTTTTATTGCTCATTACCCACTCGGAGTTCGTAAGATCGTATACTTTCTGGATATCTTTAAGAATTTCCTCAAAATCAATATCGAGGTCAATGATTTTCCCGCTTGAAATGTCGAAAACCCAGCCATGAACCGTTGGATAATGGTCAATAATGTACCGTTCCTGCACCGCAGCCATCTTGATAACATTGATGCACTGTTCCTGAACATTCAGTTCCACGAGGCGTTTGTATTTTTCATGTTCACAGGAAATATCGTCCAGTTCCTTCTGGTGTGTTCTGTAAACATCGCGGATTGTTCTGAGCCAGGGATTCAGAAGGCCCATATCCTGAGGTGTCATTGCTGCTTTAACACCGCCACAACCGTAATGACCGCAAACTATGATGTGTTTTACTATCAGATGTTCCACTGCATACTGAATAACGGCTGTTGAGCTCATATCCAAAGTATTCACAACATTTGCAATATTGCGGTGAACAAAAACTTCGCCGGGTTTCATGCCCATCAGTTCTTCTGCAGTCGCGCGGGAGTCGGAGCAGCCGATGTAAAGGTATTCCGGACTTTGACCTTCCGCGAGTTTCTTAAAGAAATCGGCGTCCTGACCCAGCTTTTCCTCAATCCATTTCTTATTATTCTCGAATATTTTACCGTAGCTTTCTGTCATCTTCTGTTGTAAAGGGTTGATGTAAAGGATGTTAGTTTTATTATATCTTATTATTGATGTAACCTTCGGTTGCGTTCTCCTTATTCACCCATTTTGAAGGATTTCCCACAACCACAGAATTGTCCGGAATATCAGTTGCAACGTAAGCATTGGGAGCGATGAGCACATTGTTTCCGATGGTAATTCCTCCTACAATAACAGCGTTTGGCCCAATCCAGACTTCATCACCAATCACTGGAAAACCTTCATTTTTTCCTCTGTTTTGCTGACCGATGGTTACGCCCTGAGCAATATTGCAGTTTTTGCCGATTTTCGCTTTTGGATTGATGACCAGATGGCCCCAGTGTCCAAGATATAAACCTTCACCAATTTCGGTTTCAGGATAAATCTGAAAACCGTATTTTATCTGATGGTGACGCAAAATCATGCGCCAGAAAATGCCTTTCGGAGACTTTTTTGCGTATTGCTGACATTTTCGCAGAAGGTAAATGAAATGCAGATTCGGATTGGCACATTTCGCCCAAATCTGCTGTGTGGAAAGCCATTTTCCGCTTTCCCGGTAAAAATCTTTTTGAATAATTGAATGTCTGTCAGCCATTTTTAAAGCTCATCAATAATTTTCATAAGCGAATTTACGGAATTTTCCAGATTGAACGGCATCTCGTAATTCTTCAATTCCTGCTGGTATTTTTCAAAACTTTCCGGATTCTGCAGCGCCTGTTTCATTCCTTCGTAAATTCCTTCTTCAGAATTGTCTACAATTTTTCCGAGCTTTCCGTCCAGAAGCATTTCTCTAACGCCCGAAACATCTGTTGCGATGATATTTCTCTTCAAAGCCATGGCTTCAAAAAGTACAGTCGGAAATCCTTCATATCTCGAGCTTAAAATATAAAAATCGGCATTTTTAAAATAGGGATAGGGATTATCTGTAAAGCCAATCATTTCAGCGGTTTTATCAACACCGAGTTCTGATTTCAGTTTTTTGATGTTTTCGAAATCATAACCGTCGCCAACAATCTGAATCTGATGCGGAAAACCTTCATCAAGCAGTTTTTTGTGAACTTTCAGCAACCTGTCAAATCCTTTTTGCGGAAAAACGGTTCCCACGGAAACGAACTTTGGTTGATGGTTGATGGTTGTTGGTTGTTGGTTATGAGTGTTTTTGCAGTCTTGGTTCTCGGTTCTCGGATCTTGGCTCTTGACCAAAATTTCTTCGGTATCCAAAGGATTATAAATGCGGACAATTCTTGATTTTTCATCTTCATTTCGTGCCAGATTTTCAAAATCTTTCTGAATATGCTCCGAAATCACCATGATTTTATCAAAACCGAAAAATTTTCGGATTTCGTCGTCTGTATAATGATGAAAATGGGTTTTCCTTAAATCGTTGTGAATCCAGACCATTTTTTTTGAACTTTTTAGGGAAGAATTCAGAATTTCATCCCGAAAACCGTGAATGGCAGCAAATTCAACATCATATTTCTTACCTTTCAGAACATTCTGATACAGCAGATTGGGGAATTTCTGCATTATTTTCTGATACAGCACGCGGAACGCTTTCTGCGGTATATCCTGAATGCGGTTGGTGGTGATCATTTCGCCTTTGTTCAGATAATGTACGTTGATCCATTCCGGAACTTCAGCCAGATATTTTCCGGAGTATAAATTCAGCAAAAGATCAATTTCATATTTGTCTTCTGGGAGATTTTTCAGAAAAGTTACCAGAACTTTTTCTGCGCCGCCATGCCGCAAAGAGCCGATTCTGATGAGGATTTTCTTTTTCTGAGGCATTATTTCACCGGTTTGTAGGTGTGCGGAAGATTATTAATCAAGTGTTGCTCAAGTTTTTTTCGGTCCGCTTCGAGTTCCAAAGGATATTCTGTGTTGTTTTTCAGAAGTCTTTCTCCATATTCATCAATCGTGCAGATGAATTTTGCCGGTATTCCCGCATAAACCGAATTATCAGGAACTGATGAACTGACAATGCTCAAAGAACCGACAATACAGTTGTTGCCGACAGAAACTCCCGGCATCAAAATGCTTCCTTTTCCGATAAAAGTGTTGTTTCCGATTTTGATTCTGCCGAAATTCCTTCCGTCTTTAAATTTTTCAATGCGTTTTGTCACTCTTGCGTCGCCGCCATGATTGATGAATCCTACATTTTCTGCAATCGTCACATTATCGCCTATTTCAATAAGAAAAGGTTCAGATCCGAAATTAGGAATTCCCTGAACATACAGGTTTTTCCCCACTTTTAAGCCACGGTGTTTGGCAGTTTCAATAGTGGCGGTTTTCACCAGGTTCTGGTAAATGTCGCGGATTTTCAGAACAATTCTGTAAAAAAATATCATGAGCGGTCTTTCACTAAGTTTTCAATAATTTCTTCCACCGCTTTGAATATTTTATCATTATCAAAGCGGCTTTCAATCGTCGTGAGATTTTCCTTCAAGCCTTGAACCAGGTCATGATCTGTCAGAAATTTTTTCATGGCAATGTACATTTCTTCAGTATCATAACTGATTAGATACCCCGTTTTCTTATGTTCCATCATCGTGGCAACGTCGCCGGTATCAGTTGCGATCGCAGGTTTTTGTAAAATCAGTGCCTCGGCCAAAACAAGAGGCCAGGCTTCGCTTTCGGAAGGCATGATGAAGAAATCAGCTTTTTTCAGATAAGGATACGGGTTCATTTTGTTTCCGGCTAAAATGAACGATTCCTCAACTTTTTTTTCTGAAATCTGCTTTCTGAGGTTTTCCTTTTCTTCTCCGTCTCCCAAAATCAGAATTTTGTGTGGAAATCCTTCGGAAATGAGCTTTGCGTGAGCATCAATGAGTTTATGATATCCTTTTCTGGTGTGAAGACGTCCAACGGAAACAAAAACAGGAAATTCAGCTTCCGGAAAATCTGAAATATTTTCTTCCGCTTTTTTCTTGATTTCTTCAACAGGAATTGCATTGATAATCACACTTTCAGCCGGATATTTTAAGTTGGGATGATGCTCATGCATCAAATCTTTTGTTCGCAGTGAACAGTACACCATGTGATCGAATTTTGGAAAATTCTTCAGAATGTTCGGAACCAAGGGCTGAAGTTTTGGCAACTGAATTTCAGAGTGAAACCAACCTATTTTTTTTGATTTTTTGTTGGTAGAGTTTAAAACGGGATCAAAATCGTTATACGTCATTGCGATTTCGATATCATAACTGTCTCTCAGAAGCTCATGATCTATAATTTCAGGTTTTTTTGCCAGTTTCTCCAGTTTGTGTTTGCGATTTAGAAGCTGCAGTTTCTGGATGAGTGGATTTTTAGAAAAATGTTCTTTTCCTTTTGTTAAAACCACTTTTCGTACGTGCGCAGGGATTTCATTACGAAGTTCTCCCTGGTCTAAATTCAGCAACACCGTCATCTCAAATTTATCCGGATTGAGATTGTTCAGTAAACTTAGCATCACCTTCTCAACGCCACCCATTTCCATCGAGCGGTGCCGAAACAGAATTTTTATTTTTTTGTTTTCAGACATATTTTAGTAATTCTGAAACAGCAATTTCAGTTTTTTCAAAATTCGGAATTTTATTCCGTTCTGATAGTCCAAAAGAGCGAAGATTTCTTCTTCACCGGTAAATTTTTCGGGCACTTTCTTGCCGTTAATGATTTTGATGCGGCGCCTTTTTATGGCGTCAAAGATTACTTCTCCCCAAAATGCGTATGATTTTTTTTTGTTGTTATTTTGTGAAATTCCTCCGTCATGCTTTCGGTATAGATAATTGGAATCATCGATAAATATTACTTTGCCTTTTTCATACATTTTAAGGTAAAGGTCTTGATCCTCAGATATTTGAAACTTGGGATTCATTTTTTCGTTTTTTTCATATACTTCTTTTCTAAAGTTTACGAAATGAGCGATTTTCACAGGATAATTAAAGAAAAAACGGTCGTTGTTTGGAACCTGCATTGCTGCTTTGAAGGGAGCGATCGGTTTTAGATCCTTGTCGCGGGTGACAAATCTTGAATAAGTCAATACCACTTCAGGGAAATTACTAAAAACTTGCATTGCTTTTTCGATAGCATTGGGCAATATGGCATCATCCGGATCTACGAAGCCACAAATTTCTCCTTCAGCAAGTTCAATCAGCTGAGATTTTGTAAGTCCAACACCGCTGTTTTTTTCATTTTCATAAAACTTAACACGTGGATCGCTGTTAATAATGTCCAAAACTGCTTTTTTTTCAGCCGGTTCTGAAGCATCTCCAGCACTATTGCTTCCCAGTTTGTATAGGTTTGTTTCAAAAGGCTTGCATAGCAGTCGGGAAACAGTTTCGAGTTATTGTAATGTGCAATAAGGACAGAAAATTTCATCATGGTTTTTTAGTTTTTTTATCTCATTATTTTTTCAAGAAAATGAAATACTTTATTAAAGCGTGATAATACCTCGACTTTCATTAGATTTCGAAAGATTTTTCTTTTTAATGTATTCCGGTGATTAAAGATAAACTTCGGAAGATTTTGAATTTCATTTACAGAAATATTGTCTAATACTTTTATGTTTCGTCTTTTAAGTGTGTGCAAAAGTACTTCATGCCAGTTCTCGTATAGCCTTTTCTTCTTTTCTGGATGCTGTGATACTCCCTTTTCGTGGGTTCTGTAAAGGTAGAGGGGCTTAGCTAAAAATTTGAAACTTCCTTTTTCGTAAAGTTTGAGATAAAGATCCTGATCGACAGATGATGATAGTTCGGGGTTGATCGCGGATGTTTTAAAGTATTTTTTTCTTTTGAAGGCAAAAAAATGGTTTACGGACAGGAAAATGTTAAAGAAGTACTTGTCGTCATTAATTATTTGTCGGGAGCTTTCAAAGATGTTTTGAATCGTCAAGTCGTCTCCGCACATATAAAACTGGGAATAAACAGCTACACAATTTCGCTTATTGATAAAACGGTACATAGCTTCAATTGCATCATGCGTTAAAGCATCATCGGGATCAACAAAACCACATATATCTCCTGATGCCAGCTTTACACAACGGTTTTTAGTAAATCCAACTCCTTTATTCTCCTCGTTAACAAATAACTTAAACCTTTCATCAGTCCCAATTATTTGTTTTATATTTTCCAACTCCTCAGGTTTAGAACAGTCATCTACTATAATCACTTCAAAATCACGAAAGGTTTGCTCCTTTAAAGATTTAAAACAGTCTTTAAAGAAGAAAGAATTATTATAATGTGCAATAAGGACAGAAAATTTCATTATAAAAATTTTAATTCTTGTGAATTAACAACTTTGGAATTGTCCGGAATATCTTTGTAAATAGTACATCCTGAACCTATAATACAGTTATCACCTATTGTCACGCCCTTCAATACTGTTACATTGCTTCCTAACCAGCAGTTTTTCCCGATCATAACGGCAGATTTTGTGAATTCCGAATGGGAAACTTTTAATCCGTTTTCAGTTCGTTCGTATTGATGATTGTGATCGTAAATCTTTACGTTTTCGCCAAACAGCGTGTTTTCCCCAATGGAAATTTGCTCCAGACAGTTGATCGAACAAAAATTATTTAAAAAAACGTTATTTCCGATTTCTAAAGTTGCGTTATTATGAACAATAATGTGGACGGAATTTCGGATGTCGAAATCTTTTCCAATACTAACTTTTTGTAAGTTAGGATACAAAAGAAACTTGTTGTTAGTACCGATTTTTGGACTTCCGGCTAGCATAGTATTTTTATGTGACGACAGCAGATGAAGCTGTTTTCGGCGATCCAGGTTTTCGATCAAAGAGAATAGTTTTTCCAACATGATGATGCAAATATAAAAGTTTTACTAATTCATGCTTAAATTAGTACTTTTGTGCCGATAAAAAATACAAGGTGAGCGAATTAATTAGAGTTTCCAAAACTTTTTTTGGATATTTGAAAAGGCCGGATCTATATCCTGAACTTGGAAGAAAAATTTTCAAGAATATTTTTAACCGCGGAAGTGCTCTTAAAGGAAAAGAGAAAACCAATATTTGGGCTAAAAGCCAAGCGGTTTCGCAAAGAGAAGCAATCAAAAAACTGTTCGGGGTGGAAATGCAAAGTTTTGCTGAGCTTTTTCCTGAAGTAATGCAAACAGCTGAAGCCAAACAGAAGTCGTGTCCTGTAAAAATGGGTGGAGCGGGAGCTCTGGAACTCATTTATTATGCCTGTGAATATACAAATGCAAAATATGTGGTGGAAACTGGTGTAGCGTATGGTTGGTCGTCCCTTGCAGCTTTGGTTTCGCTGGAAAAAAGAGACGGTAAGCTTTATAGTTCCGACATGCCTTATTTGGGTCAGGATGCCGACCAGTATGTAGGTTATGTAGTTCCTGAAAAATTAAAAAAAATCTGGAAACTGTTCCGTTTTGCCGACCGGGAGTCTTTGCCTAAAATTTTTGGAGAGCACGGAAGTTTCGATGTTGTTCATTACGACTCCGACAAAGCATACGAAGGAATGACGTGGGCTTACACGCAACTTTATCCTCAACTAAAAAAGGGTGGAGTGTTCATCAGCGACGACATCAATGACAACTCTGCCTTTCAGGATTTCTGTGAGAAGAATGGGATTGAGCCGACGGTGGTGGATTTTGAAGGGAAGTATGTCGGTGTGTTTTTGAAGAACTAGAACTCAGAACAGTTCTTTCCTAAAATTAATGTTATACAGCCCGCTTCTAATACTCCTGAAATCTTTTACCAGATATTTCAGAATCATACTCCATTTTTTCAGCAAAGGCGCATTCGCAATTTCAAAACTTCTGTGAATTCTTTTGATGTGCAGCAGTTGTTCCTTAGGCATTTTAGGTTCATTTTGTGCCCAGTTTTTCAGATGTTTCCAAAGCAAAACTCTTGTTGACGCCGGTTTTACTTTTCCGGAATCAACTTGGGAAATCCGGTTGCTTTCATGAACACCGCGAACGGCAACAGGTTCGTTCAAAATTCCGGGATAAAGGTTGTTGTAGAAAGCCAGCCGCATCAGAAAATCAGTATCTTGGTGAAGTTTCAAATCGGTTTTCATCAGGGCGTCCATTTTGTCTAATGCAGATTTTGTGATCGTTAAAGCATCGATACTGAACAATCCGAAACTTCCGCGCATACCGATGAGCCCGGGAAAAACGTCCCTGGGTGGATGATTTTTGTGAACCGTCGTCAATTTATCTTGGTAAATACTGAAATATTGTTCTTTCGCCTTCTCGGACCAATAATGGACTCCGATTGCGCCGTAAACTCCATCCACATCAGGATTTTTGAATAATTCTCTTTCTGCATCAAAACGGTTTGGAAGAAAAAAATCATCCGCATCCAAAAAAGCGATGAAATCTCCCGTAGCATTTCTCATCCCCACGTTTCTACTTTCGCCTGCTCCGTGGTTTCCTTTATCTGGATGCTGAAAAAGTTTTACCCTTTCGTGCTTTTCGGCCAAAGTTTTACAAACTTCCAAAGCGTTGTCGGGAGATTTGTCTTCCACCAAAATCACTTCAAAAACCTCATCAAACTGCAGCGCAGATTCTACCGCATTGGTGACATATTTTTCAGCATTGTAAACGGGAATGATAACAGAGATTTTCATGCAGAAGCGTGCGAATATAATTAATATAATCTACCTTTTTAGGACAGTGAAACGGTATCTGGTCTTCAGGATTTGTGGTTTAAAAAAAGCAGTTAAAAAAAACAGTACATATTTTTTCCAGCCTTTTTTCAAAGATAATTCAAAAGATCTTCTTTTCAGTAAAATGTGATTCCGAAATTTGCCTGGTAAGTCTTTATCCTTAGACCATTGAAAAACAGAATCCCACAGCAGGAACTGTCTTTGGTTGTATAATTCGGAATACTGTTGAATTTTTGTAATCCGGTTGTCATCATGAACTCCGCGAACGGCAACGGCTTCGGTAATATTTCCAGATTTTAAATAACTGTGATACGCCAATTTAATGATGAAATCGCTGTCCTGATGGACACGAAGTTTTTCGTTGAACTTTAGATTATTTTTTCTGATGCTTTCATTCCGGACTGTCAATCCGTTGAGGTGAAAAAAAGTTCCAAAATCGTTTTTCAATCCCAATAATCCATAAAACACTTCTTTTCCCTCTGCATGTTTTTTGACGGTTGTTAATTCGATATTTTTGAATTTTTCCTGAAATTCCGCCTTTCCTTTTTCAGTCAGAAATTCAGTTCCAATCGCGTTAAAAACTCCTTCGATTTTTTCGTTGCTAAAAATTTCTTTTTCAGCTTCGAAACGGTTCGTAAGATAATAATCATCGGCATCCAAGAATGCAATAAACTCTTGGGTTGCTTTTTCTAATCCCAAATTTCGAGTTGCTCCCGCTCCATGATTACCATGATCGGGATGTTGAAAAAGTCTTACGTTGGGATATTCGGTTTGCAAAGTTCTGCACAACTCTAAGGAATTATCTGTTGAAGCATCTTCAACCAAAAGAATTTCTTTCACCTCATCTAAATTCACAGCAGATTCCACCGCTTTGCGCAAGAAAGTGGCGGCGTTGTAGACAGGGATGATGACGGAAATTTTCAAGATAGAATAGGGGTTTAGTGGATTAGCTGCTTCGTGTGATCTGCCCACAATGCCAATTGCAGCAGGTTCCAATGTTTTTTATCTTTGTTCAAATATTTTTGTGCAGTAGAAAAGTGTATGAAATCGAACACTTTCGACGATTTGTTTTTCAATAAATCATCCGACAGTTCCATCAAACTTTTTTCCTCGAACCATTTTTCTACCGAAGAGCCAAATCCCTGTTTGTGGCGGTTTCGGATGGTTTCTGTCCAATAATTTCCCATTGCTTCACGAAGGATGATTTTGTCGTTTTCGGAATCTAATTTTAGATTTTCTGGAAGTTGGATACAGAACTCTGCGAAATCTTTATCCAAAAAAGGAGTCCGAACTTCCAGTGAATTTGCCATCGCCATTCGGT
>JAEXBA010000040.1 GCA_023457935.1 Bacteroidota bacterium
CAACTTTGGATTGTTCATTAGAGCCGAATAATTTATCAAAAAATTTCATATTAATATATTTATACCAAATTTACCTATTTCTACTAAAATAACCAGTCCATAAGTTTTGAGCCAACACCACTTCCAATGATTCCACCAACTACTCCTCCTACAACACCCCCTACAACTATTCCTACGGGTCCACCAACCGCTCCTATTGTGGCACCAAGTTGAGCACCTGCCCATGCACCCGCTGCACCACCGATTGCGGAACCAGTTGCTTGTTGAGTTTTGTCTCCAAACTCTCCTTCTTCTGCGTAAGCACTACCAATGCTGTAGGCATCCATCACAATACCTACTACAACAGCTCCTCTGCCAACAACTTTACCCACTTTTCCGATTTGATCACTATTGTTTACCAAGAACCTATTGGCATTGGCAACTGAATTATTTGTCTGAATACTATTTGAGACAGAATTAATTAAGTTAGCGGCTTTGCTGCTACCGGCTACCACATTTGCCGGAGGTATATTTATTCTATTTCCCACTACACCATTTGCATCTACTTCATAATGGGTAATTCTTCCCGTATTTCCATCAACTTTACTTGCTACACTCATAACTCCGTCTCCACCATTATTAATCTTCCCGAGTACCCTAGCTGCATCATCAGGAGGCATAGCTTGATCAATTCTTGAATTTCCTGTAAATTGCCCATTAGTCTGCCAAGCATTGGACATTTGAGTAGGTAGTCCTGTGTGTGGTTGTGCAGGATTCATTCTAGGTGGAGTATTACCCGCATTCGCTGTATTCGATGTTTTAACTTCACCTATAATATCCATATTACTTTTTGGGTCGTAGGCAGATAAATCGAGCCCTTGATGACCTTTTCCTAACACACTTGGTGTTTGCCCTGTATTAGGTAATGTATATCCTAATCTTTTTAGATCTTGTGCTACAGCGATTTCGCCCCAATTTCCTAATTGTGTGGTATTAGCTAAACCGCTCGTAGGATTTAAACGAAGATCAGCTGCAAAAGTCCCAAAAACATTATCTAAATATGTCCCTCCCTTTGCCATACCATACCCTAAACCAAATACAGATGAGCCGAAAGATGCGGGTACACTAAAATCCACTTTTATTTTCCCACCTTGCTGACAAAGCAAGTTTGCATCTTCAAAAACCAATTTAAAGCCATTGACTTTAACACCCTGGTTGCATTTATCCCAGTAAATAGGCATGTAAGAACAGGGGCCGCCGGTGATGGAACAAGTACCAAAAGGTTTAATATTCTCACCGGGAATAATGTCGGCTTCGCTTACGAGTTTCTCACCGTAGATACTACTGTTATTATCGTGAGTTACACTTATCTGTGTAGGTATTTGACCTTTATCACATGTAAGCCAGGCGTTATTGGGAATATATTTCTTTGCCATGATCTTTTCTTGATAAGGAACCTTTATTCGCTTGCAATTATTTTATTTTCTTTGTCTCTTATTTGCTCTATAAAAGATAGGAATTCTTCAGAGTTTAATCTTTTTAATTGATGTGCAGTTGCAACAGAGTACCAATTAGTAACAGACGTATCCAAAAATAGCTCAGCTTCCTGCAAGTAACCATCTTTACCCATTTCATACTTTTCTTCCATATCTACTTTTAAGGAAGCATCTATGTTATACACATGGGTCAGGTCTTTCAGCATCCTCGCAAAACCTTTTCTATCAAATTTTTCCTTGTCTAATTCCCCTCTTCTTTCAACAGATATCCCATTTTCAGAAGTAAAATAGTTGGATGATGTATATAATGGTAAATCAATCTTACCAAAGTAGCCATTTAATATTAGTGAATTCTTTTCTTCGATCTCATGTTTTTTGTACCAAGATTGAAAAAAGAAACGCCACGAACTATACCCAACAAAATTATTAACAAATTGTTCTTTGTTCCGAAGCATTTTAGTGGTTTCTTCCAACATAATATCCAAACCAGGTTGAAAATCAGCATACTTAAACTTTAGGGTTTCTTTATAGCCACTTTTCCATTTACTGTATAAATTTTCAAAGTCAAGAATATCTTTAAAGTTTCCTTCCAAATCAGTCACCAAAAGCAGATTCGCCTGTAAATTGTCCATATCGGATGTCCATTTATGAATAGTTGCGGTGCCGTCCATCTTTTGAGCTTTTAAGCTGTAGTTAAAGACCAAACTATTTTCAGACTTATCCTTGAAGGAAATTTCAATAATTTTTTGTTGAACAAATTCTGACATTTTATTACCAATTACTGTTCTGTTGGCTGAATTTATATGAAAAAATTTGCTCTCCTTATCGTTAGGAATATTTAGTAAACACATTTATAGTTTATGATTGGTTAATTTCTACTTCTGAACCAGTAATGAATGTTGTATTGCCACCGCCAACATTTGTATCTGTTGTTCCACTGAATGTCGCAGAATCGGAAGTGCTTTTAATCTCTACTGTTCCCGCTGTTGCAATTGACTTTATGTTACCTTCGCCAACAGTCGTTATGATTCCATCCTTAGAAATGGTAATGCTATTTCCTCCTACTTTTATTGTAATGTTGGTATCGCATTCTATAGTAATATTTCCTGCATTATCCATCTTCAAAATTGAATTTGCTCCTCCGCCTTCTTTTCCTCCTGCACTAATAACACTCATACTCCCCGCAGAAACTGAATAATTCTGTCCCACTGTTGTAGACTGGTTCTGTCCGACATTCGTATTTTTATTTTGCCCTACTGTTGTATTCTGATCGGTATTGGCATTCAGACTGGCATTACCGGCTCCATCGAATTTCATATTTGCGCCACCCTGATCTGTCAGGTAAACTGATCCGTCGTTGTCGTCAAGCTCAAGTTTATTACCGCTGCGGCTGCTGAGACTTTTGGTTTTATTCCCTTCTCCGCCGCCACCTCCAACGCTTCCGTGAAACATACCGCCCATCACAAAAGGTCTGTCCGGATGGTTGTGCTGAAAGTTGACCATTACCTGGTCACCTACTTCCGGTATAGCCATGAAGCCTCGGTTTTTACTTACTTTATCGCTACCGCCTGCGTCGGGTGTCATAACACGGATGAATTCTGTAGTTTCGCTGTTTTGCCAGTCGAACTGTACCTGTACTCTTCCCTGATTATCGGGATCAGTATTGGAAACTACTTTTGCGACCTGCGCTTCCGCAAGAGGATTATCAAATTTTGGACGCGGCATAAAGCCGGAATCTGCAGCAATAGCTTCAAAACTGCCAAAATAATTGCCTTTTGCATCCACATTATGCGTTACTTCCGTCACCATTAACTTTGTAAAGTAGGTGGTTTTACTGCTGTCTTTCTGACGCATTTTCAGATCGGCGACACAGCCGGGATAGAGAAACGGAAGCGAAACTTTACCTGTAGTGACAAAAACTTCTGCAGCCTTGCTGCCTGCAGTTCCTTTCTGAGACGCGTCGACATCCTTGTAAGTGGAAGCTTTAATTGGCGCTACTCTGAGTGACGGAGTTTTAAACGTTGACTGAGAAATTGCATAGGCGCGTTTTGCCATGTCGGAAGCATGATTGATTGAACTTTGTCCGGAAGTCAGTTTTTCGTTTTTTGAACTGTTGTAACCATAAAAGGTTGGATTGACGTGCTGCGCTTTCATGGCAATGTTAATATCGCTTACGTTGCTGCCGTAGCTCAGTTCCAGCGGCTTTTCCTGAGGCGGAAGTTTACCGAAATGAAGAACTTCACCATCATAAAAAAACTGTTCTCCGTAAGCCTCAGCCATACGCGCCAGATAATTATAATGGGTTTCATTGTACTGAGAGGAATATGTTATTTCCTTCACAAACTCGGGATCTACGCGAACGTCAAATTTTGAGGAACCCAAGCCCTGCTCTGTTACACTGTGAACGATAGTACTGAGATTCACGGGCTGCGCACCACCAAAACTTTGGGTATGTGGTGCAGCATCCAAGAGAACAGTGGGACTGAAACCCTTCAGAACAATTCCGCCAAGATTGCCCTGTTCCTGTTCAAAACCGACTTCAAGAACGATGCCCACAAAATTTCTTTCGGGCGTATCTGAAACCCCTTTATAAGTGAACACTACGGTAAGTCTTTTTCCCAGAAACTCCTGTGCTTTAGATAGCTCATGGTTTTCAGCACCGTTCAGAGCATCGAAAGGAAGTTTAAGTACAAAAGAGTGATGGTTTACGGCACTCTGTGACAGCGAAAAATGATGGTAATGCTTAATGATTTTACCCTCAATTATTATTTTTAGATTAACAACCCTGTTAATACCCAACAGTTGGTTCTCAGTGATTGCAGATGCATTATGAACCCGGGACAACGGCTGTTTTCTGACTGGTGAATCGCTTATGTTTTTGTTTTTCAGACCCTCTTTAATCATTTTTCAGTTTTTTTGTTTTGTAATAACCCTAAAAGAATAAGCCCGCATCACGGAATGCCGGAACTTTTTCATCACTGAAACTTTTTCTTTTTCGGATTATCTCAAATTTAAGAGAAACCAGTGAAAAAATTATGTACAGAATATTAATTTTGAATTTTGTAGTAAAACTACGATCAGGATAACCATAAACATCTCCGGGTAATGCGCAGTGGTTGTTATAGTGATTCGTAATGCTCACAGAAGTTGAAGATTATAGTGCAATACCAAATATTGCAGAAATTGTTTCTGATGGTTCATTCACGTTATAATTACATACTGATCGTCTTTGCATAAAAATATTATGTTAAAAAAGCCGTTTTGGTATAAAATTCTCATCATTAAAGGTACCATTTAATAAAAAAAATATGAAAATGAATAAGAATGAAATACTGGAGAAATACAGTAATTATCTCCTTGAAAACGGACAGGAACCTAAAAATGTTTATGCTTTCGCCAAAGAACTGGGCATGCAGGAAGAAGAGTTTTACAACTATTTTTCCGGCTTCAGAATGATGAATGCCGAACTGCTGAACAAAATGTGGGACAATTCGCAAAATTTGGCAACTTCCATTGAAGGTTATGAAAACATGACAGCTAAAGAACAGCTGCTGAACATGTACTTCATCTTCTTTGAAAACCTGAAAATGAACCGTTCACTGGCGCTTCAGATTCTTGAAAAAGAAAGAAAACTGCCGCCTACGCTGCTGCTTCAGGTGAAAACAAAATTCAGAAACTTTATCAAGACGCTGAACTTTGGGGAAGGAACCCTTTCTAAAAAACTTCCGGAAAATGTAAAATCTGTAAAAAGCAGAGCGCAGGAAGAAGTTTTGTGGAATCATTTTGTTTCACTACTTGTTTTCTGGCGTACCGACGATTCACCAGGATTCGAGAAAACCGATGTATATATTGAAAAAACCATTGACACCGGATTCGAATTTGCAGAATACCGACCGTTGCGCAAAGTGACCGACTTAGGTAAATTCCTTTGGAAGGAGAAATTTCAGAGGTCATGAAGTCATTAGATAAAATTCCGACCGGAAAGCTGGAACGCGCCAAATCACTGGTGAAAACCGGAGCCAAGATCGGAATCAACTACGCTAAATACTACGGAAACAAAGTGGTTTCCGGAGATGAAGAGGCGAAGAAGAAACTTCACGAAGACAACGCTTCCGATATTTACAACAGCTTAAAAGAACTGAAGGGTTCTGCTTTAAAAGTAGCCCAAATGCTGAGTATGGAAAACGGAATGTTGCCTCAGGAATATGTGGAGCGGTTTTCATTGGCGCAGTTTTCTGTACCGCCGTTGTCATCGGCTTTGGTGAGGAAAGTTTTCAGAAGCAGTCTGGGAAAAAATCCTGAAGAAATCTTCGATGAATTCACTCCAGAATCGGTGAACGCTGCAAGTATCGGACAGGTTCATAAAGCCAAAAAAGACGGCCGTGAACTTGCCGTGAAGATACAGTATCCCGGCGTCCGCGACAGTATTCACAGCGATCTTCAGCTCGTAAAACCAATTGCGATGCGGATGTTCAACATTCCGAAGGAAGGTTCTGCCGAATATTTTGATGAAGTGGAGGAAAAACTGTACGAGGAAACCGATTACTGTCTGGAACTGCAGCGCGGAAAGGTAATCAGCAAAGCGTGCAGCCATATTCCGAACCTTGTTTTTCCTGAATACTATGAAGAATGGTCTTCAGAGAAAATTCTGACGATGGACTGGCTGAACGGAATTCACCTTTCGGAAATCGATCATTCAAAGATTGATGATGAAACCAGAAACAAGCTTGGACAGACGCTGTGGAATTTCTATATGTATCAGATGCATAATCTTCGCGCCGTACAGGCCGATCCGCATCCGGGAAATTTCCTGGTTTCAAAAGATCATCAGCTGATGGCGATTGACTTCGGTTGCATCAAGACGATTCCGGAAGATTTCTACGGACCGTATTTTGCGCTGCAGAAAAGCGAAAATCTGGAAGATGAAAATTACCTCATCCAAACCATGACGAATCTTGGACTGTTCCGCGATGACGATTCCGCTGAAGAAAAAGCTTTTCTCCTTAACCTGATGCAGGAAATGCTGTTGCTGTTTGGTCAACCGTTTAAAAACGAGTATTTCGATTTCAGCAACAAGCAGTTCTTTGCAGATATCTCTACATTAGGACAGAAATATTCGATGATGAGCGAGCTGAGATCCATCAACAGCAACCGCGGTTCGAAGCACTTTATTTACATCAACCGTACGTTCTTCGGACTGTACAGCATGATGCACCATTTGAAAGCCAATCATATTGAGATCAACCAGTTTAAGAAAATCATTCAATAACTGATCAGCATATAGAAAGAAAAACAGCAGATTTCTCTGCTGTTTTTTTCATTGTTAAAAAATGTCGTTCAATATTGATTGATACCTAATATTAAATTGTCTGAAATAGGCCGAAATATTCAACGGAAAAAAAATATTAAATTAGGATGCCACAATGAAGGTATTCATCTTATGAATTTTCAAAGCATTATTCCCGACAAGTCTGTTGCTCTTTTTGTGAAAAACATTTGGGTTTTTCGCAGTGAAACTGAGAATTTACAGACCAGCCTACCCTTTTTTGCCGATGGTTTTCCAGGATTAATGCATCATAAAACGGAAAATGGTTTGGTGGTAAAACCTCATCAAAAAAAAATGCCCAAAACCTTTTTGTACGGGCAAACCATCACTCCCATTGAACTGATGATGAAGGGAAAGTATGAAATTATTATTTTTCAGCTCTTTCCTTTTGTACTCAGAACTTTTTTTGATATTCTGCCGCAAAGCATTAATGATAACTGTTATTATTTGGATGATGAACAAGGCGCAATTACACAGTTAAACGAGAAGTTGGATGCATGTTCAACAGTTGATGAGAAAATCTTGCTGATTTCTAAACTTCTTTTCTCTTATTTTGAAACTAAAAAGCAAAACCTCGATTTTGAAATCAGAAAATCCATCACCGAAATTATATCCTCCAAAGGAATGACGGGAATCCGCGAGATTTCCGAAAGGCAGCAGCTTAATCTCCGGACTTTCGAACGCAGGTTCCTGAAGGAGACCGGACTTTCGCCAAAACAGTTTGCAAAAATAATTCAGTTTCAAAATTCTCTTGAACAGTTATCCGCCAAAGATTATACTAAAATGACAGATGTAGTATATGAAAATGGCTTTTCAGACCAATCGCATTTCATCAAAGTATTCAAAGCATTCACAGGTAAAACGCCCAAGAATTTCGGCAAATAAAGGCGCTGTCGTTTTTGTTCTATTTTTAGTCCTGCAGTCTGTCCATCTTTGTCCTGTTAATTAAAAAACAGAATTCTTATGGAACTGATTATTTTTGGTGCGACAGGCACCGTGGGACAGGAACTCATCAAGCAGGCGATGGAGAAAGGTTATTCAGTAACAGCTTTTGTACGCAGTCCGCATAAAATTCAAAACCATTCAAACCTGAACATTCATCAGGGTGATGTAAGGAATGTAACTGAGGTAAAAAAGGCACTGGAAGGAAAGGACATCGTTCTCTGTGCCTTAGGTGACGGAAAAACAGGACAAATCCGTGCGGAAGGAACGAAGAATATTATTGAGGCTATGAATGCCACAAACACAAAAAGGCTGATCTGCCAAACCACCCTCGGAATGGGTGAAAGCTATAACAACCTGAATTTCATTTGGAAACATATCATGTTTGGTTACTTGCTGAGAAAGGCATTTAAGGACCATCAACTGCAGGAAGAAGCAATTCTTAACAGCAATCTGCACTACACCATCGTTCGTCCAAGTGCCCTTACAGACGGTGAAATCACAAATAATTACCATGCTGGTTTTAACGGCAGTCTGAAGAATTTAAAACTGAAAATTTCGCGTGCCGATGTTGCCGATTTTATGTTGCAGCAGATCCACACAAACGATTACATGCGGAAAGCCGTAAGCATTTCAAATTAGTGGTGATGAAGTATTCGGAAATCATAATGATTATTACGGCAATAATGGTGGCATTAATGGCAGGATTTTTCTTTTCCTACTCCGTTTCCGTAATGTTAGGTCTGAAAAAGATGAGCAGCTTGGATTTTATTGTAACGATGAAAAACATCAATAGAGAAATTCAGAACTTTCTTTTCTTACTCTGCTTTTTTGGAAGTTTAAGCGGGTTATTTGTTTCTTCATTTGTTTTCAGAAACAGTGAGGTTTCGGTATATGTTTTTTCAGGACTGTTCTGCTACTTTATAGGTGCGTTTCTGGTAACAGTAATTTTTAATGTGCCGCTTAACAGCCGATTGGAAACTTTCGACATTAACGCTGCCACAAATATGACGGTTGAGGAAATGCGCGCCGATTTTGAAAAGAAATGGAATTTCTGGAACAACGTCCGTACCTTTTCCTCTTTTCTGGCTCTGTTATGTCTTATCCTAGCCTGTATAAAATTGAAATAAAAAGAAAACAAAAGCGAAAATTTATTGTGCAGAACTGCCGAATAAGTTATTTTTTTGTTAAGATTCAGAAAAATACTTGAATTGAGGGTTGGTATTGTGTAAATTGAAATTCTAAAATCATGGAATGAAGAAATCACTTAATTTTTCAATGCTTGTAATTGCGTTAATGTGGAGTTGTTCACCAAAAAGCGAAGGCAAAACAGAAAATGTAATATCCAAAGATACTGCAACAGTAATAACTCCTGAAAAGAATGACGATTCGGCAGAGGTTGGAACTGAACAGAATACTGATTTGCCAATCAATAACGAAGAACAATTAGCCGCGGAGCTTCAGGAAGATCTTAAAAACCTGTCGGCAGAAAGCATTGCGGAAAAATGGCTG
The DNA here is from genome assembly GCA_023457935.1 of Bacteroidota bacterium. GTDB lineage: Bacteria > Bacteroidota > Bacteroidia > Flavobacteriales > Weeksellaceae > JAEXBA01. The sequence goes on from JAEXBA010000040.1 coordinate 9,256, forward strand.
ACGACTTACGACCGGCTTCCTGAAAAATACAAAAATACAGTAGTTACTTCCAACGGATCTTTTCCTTTGGATTAAGGTAATTTTGATGCTTTAAACAGAGGCTTTTCCTGGGGATGTGATCAGAATGAGAAGTTATTTACGGTGTGGGAAATCCTTTCCGAAAAAACAGCTCAGAAAAGCAAAACTGACGCTTACAGAAGTGGTATCGTGACACAGTATTTTCGGAATCAAATTCTGCAATGTCAGTAATGCGATTAGTATTTTATTTATGTTAGTCTTCGATTTTTCAGTCTTTATTGGGTGGTTTTCCATCTGAAAAGCAAGATTGAACAGGAGAAAATAGAACTATCATCAAAATTATTGCAAAACCTAAAACAATGTATTTACTGCAAGGAAAACTTACCGCAAAAGAAGGCCACAAAAAAGAACTGGCACAAATCCCTATTGAAGCATCTCATCTGATTTCACAAGCTAAAGGATCAAAAATATATGTTGTAGGAGAAAATGAAAATGACGATAATGATGTTTATGTAACAGAGATTTTGGAATCTAAAGAAGACCATGATAATTCCTTGAATTTTCCGGGGGTTAAAGAGTTAATTTTAAAAGCGATGCCCATTCTTTCTGGCGCACCTAAAAAAGGTAGCGAGTTTAAGATCTTGGGCGGATCCGGAATTTAATCATCAACCCCATCCTTCTGTCATGAATGAGTTTAAAAAATTTAAAGACTGGCTTCGCCATGTTTCTTTTCTGACCGAAGAAGACTGTCAGCTGTTCGAACCCTCACTGAATATCAGATCAATAAAAGCGAAGGATATTATTTTAAAGGAAGGCAAAACCTGTGAAGAAATTGGTTTTATTAATAAAGGTTGCTTCAGAACATATTATTTAGCAGACGGAAAAGAAATTAATACTCATTTTTCTTTTGAAGATGAATTTGTAACTGATTATAACAGTTTTCTGGAAAAAAAACCGAGCCGCTATTATATACAGGCTTTGGAAGATTGCGAAACGGTATCTTTTAACTTATCTGCCTTACAAAATGCCTACAACCAATCCCAAAACTGGGAACGTTTCGGAAGAATGATGGCTGAGCATTCTTATAAACTCACCACCCAAAGGGTTGAAAGTTTTTTATTTATGGATGGTGAACAGCGCTACCGTGAGTTACTCACTAACAACCCCCATATTTTACAAAGAATTCCGCTTTATCATATAGCTTCATACTTAGGACTTGAGAGAGAATCCCTTAGCAGACTCCGAAAAAAAATTGCCACCAAATAGCATATTGTAACATTTGTCAATTTTCTTCTATCGCGAAGTCGTGACTTTTGTGGTGTAAAATTAATGTTTCACCTAAAAAGTCAAAAAAATGAAAAACCTAATTTTTTCCCTTGCAACTGCAGCGATGGTTCTGTCTGGTTGCAACACCAAAAGTCAAATAATCGTTCCTTTAAGCCAATCTGTAGAATTGGAAACCCATTATCAGATCATTTGGGACGGCGTCGGCAAAGCTTACAAATACAATAATGGTAAGTGGCTTCGCGCTGAAAGCTACGATTATCAGTTCAATGTAGTACAGAACAGAATGGATAACCAATGGAAATCCGTAAAAACGCTTCAACGTCTCCATCCCGATTATGATGGGCGTGCGGGAAACCGCTACCAAACCATGTATTTCGAAGTTACATATCAAAAGGCAGCAGACGGAAAAGTTGCAGCCAACATTACATCAACACTTGGAAATGGTAGTGGAACAACAGATACTGAATTCCGGAATTCCATTTTAACGATGGACATCGGCGGCAGTAAATTTATGCCTTATAATAAGTGCAGAATTACTCAGCATTATGATTATGAAGAAGGCAAACTTACCGAAACAGTAGAACTCTATAAAGAGAAAGATGGACAAGAAATACCCTTCATGAAGAATGAAGAAACAGCATTCATTTTCATTAAAAGCAAGCTGGACAAAGCGCCAACCATTTTTAAATAATAAGGAGTGCTTTGTGGATACAAGTATTTCATCCTTTACTTGAGACTATTGAACTGATGCACCATCTAAAATCGAATTATATCGAGATCAATCAGTTTGAGAAAATCAGTAAGAAACTGATTCAACAAATAAAAAGAAAACAGCAGATTTCTCTGCTGTTTTTTGTTAGAAAGGAATCAAGCAGTTAACTACTCCACTATTATTGTAATGAGAACAGCTCCTATCATGGTCATTGCAAAGACAGCAGCCATGTACAGAACCGTCCACATTACAAAATTCAGGTTCCTGCCCAAAGTACCTAGCTTTGATTCAGAAAATCTTTCAAAGCGTCTGTAAAACCTGTTTTTTCTTATTTCAATTCTGCGTATCCGTTCTTCATTTCCGCCGCTGATCTCCGTATCAATCAGGACAACAGCATTGATGTACCTTCCGTAGTAATGGTGATACCATTATTTACTCACAGAATAAAGCAACTACCTGGATATGCGCGGATTCGCAGTCTCACGGGTGTCGGAAGGAATTTGAATTCATTCCGCAGAATCATCCCGCAGACCAGAGCCGGACCGAATGCCAGATTATTGGAAAGATAATACTGTTTGTTCAGTTCAAACTGGTGCAGAAGATCTTTAATTGAATCCTGTAATCTAACTGCTTTAGTCTAGAAAATTAAAGCGTTGGTCTAAATTCTTTGCTAAAAGCCGGCAGTTCTTATACGTTTGCTGTGGTAAATGAGCAAAGCGGCGTTCAGAACATATTCAGACGAATGTTGACAATTATAAACATACCTCTTCCATATAAATCACAAATGATGAGGGAACAAATGCCTGCAAATGTCTGTTTGTGGGCTTTTTTATTGACAGAAACGAATTGAAGCCAGAACTCAATTCTTCAGAAATAACACGATGATATGAAAAAATCTATCTTTTTGGGGCTTCTGCTCTTTTTCTCTTTACTGTTTTTTAGAGCGCAGGCAGCATGTCCGCCCAATTCAGCAGTCTCTTTAACATCCGTAACCAGTACGCCGAGAACATGCGGAGCAAACGGAACGGTAACAGCATCTTTTGCGCCTTCAGGATCAGGAAGTAATGTTACCCTGCAGCTGATTTCCGCCGAAAGCGTAATTGCGAGCGTAACACAATCGGCCAGTCCACATACTTTCGGCACGCTGAATCCCGGAACCTATCAGGTAAGAGTGGTCTGCGCAGAAAACAACAATACGGTTTATGTTACTCAGGACATTACTGTTGGTGACAACTATATCCCAATCAGCGCAGCAGACATCAGCACTTCTGTATGTACTAATTTCACTGCGGGCGGAACCATAACTGTCAACAATGTAACCGGCGGTACTGCTCCTTATACTTATTCGTTCTATCAGTCGAACGATCCGGCTTATGATGATAACCTCAGCAACTATACCAGCAGCAATACAGCCACAGTACCTCAGTTTGGAAATTACCAGATCCGTGTGAAAGATGCCTGTGGAAATTACAGAACTTTTACAAGAACATTGCAGGCAACCAACACGAATCTTTTCAAGGTTTACTTTAAAATTACACCGGTATGCGGAACCGCACAGAACAATGCAGCTTATGACTGGAGTTCAGGATTTTCACAGTTTGAGTTGGCTGCAGGCTTCATGATGACCATCTGGCACAGAGATGCAGCAGGAAACTCGGTTGGTGCACCCATCTTTGACGGATTATTTACAGGACAGAGTTTTCAGTATCCTGTTTCAGCAACAAAACTGTATAATATAAGAATTACCAACCGCTGCGGAATTGTGAGCAATTATTCCTTCTCCGATCCTTCGCCTGAATTTACACTTTCATCGAGCTATTCCGGATGCGGAGCTTCAGCAACGATGATCATCACCGGACAGCAGTCGGGCCATTACTGGGCAGTACCGGTTTCGGTTACAGTCCGGAATTCGTCTAACACAGTGGTTCACACGACAACCGTGACTAACTTATCCACCGCATGGAACAGTCCGGCTTTAACGATGGACACCTACACGGTAACCTATACTGATCAGTGCGGAACCAGCCTAACGAAACAGATTGCCAATCCGCAGAATGCAGGCGCGGTATCCATAGGTGCCGATTACCTGTTGTGGAAATGCGAATCGGGACTGCCCGCGCAGACACAAATCGGAACTACAGAGGTTGAACTTTTTGTCAACGGTTATCTGGATGACAAGCAAAATGCAGTCGTCACCATAGTAAGCGGTCCAAGTAATGTGGGAATGACCGGTATTATTCAAAGCAACGGCAGATGGCTTTTTACCAACATGCTGCCGGGATTGTACACTTTCTCAATTACCAGCTGCGGAATTACCAATATTTATCCGCTTAATGTAAATCCGTCACAACCGCAGATTCTGAATTATTATCTCAATTCCGCCGCAGTTTCCTACTGTTCCGGAAACGGAAATATTGATTCTTCAGTTTTCTACAATGGTCCGAACACTTATCTGGTTGAACTTCTGAACAGTGCAGGAAGCGTTATTCAGAGCAATCTTACAGGAGACTTTCAGAATCTTCCTCCCGGAACCTATACAACGCGGTTAAGAATTAATCCGGGAACATGCGGCACTGTTTACTATGTTGATGGAGGTACACATATCATCAGCAGTGGAACTACAGGTCCGCAGATTACAGCTTCAACAGGAATTATCTGTGAGGACACGTCAGGAAATCCACTGGGAACCGGAACCATTTATGTTAACTTAAGCGGAGTTGCCAATTATACTCTGCAGTACCGTCAACAGGGAAGCTCTGCCGCCTGGACAACTATTAGCAACGCACCGGCAACAACCGTTATTTCCGGGCTTACTGCCAATACTACGTACGAACTGCTGCTGACAGATGCATGCGGCGGTACCGACAACTCCAATGTACTGATCAATACCATGGGAAATCTGACTACATCAGGAAATACTCATCCTTGCGTTGGACAACCCTATGAACTTGCTGTTCCGTTCTATGCAGGAGCAACCTATACCTGGACCAATCCTCAGGGAGTTGTAGTTTCCAATACGAGAACCTATGCCATTCAGAACTATACTGCAGCTTACGACGGAACCTATGTGGCAGAAATCAGATGGAACAACTGTGTAACCAGATATGTTTCTGTAACCATCGACAGCACAAAATGCGGAACACCGATTAATACCAATGCCTGCTACCGCAATCCGGGTACTGCTGAGCCCATCCTCGATTCCAGACATGGAATCACAGCACTGGGAAGAGCCGGCGCCGACAATGGCAACTGGCCGATGGTTCGCAAAGGAGCCCATACCGTTCTGGAAGCAAAAACAAAGGGCTTTGTTCTGAACCGACTGACAACTGCACAGAAAAACACGCTTACTCCTACAAAAGGTATGGCTGTTTATGATACAGACCTGGACTGTTTAAGTATCTACGACGGAACTTCATGGAAATGTTTCACTACTCAGGCCTGTCCTGTCAATTAAACACAAACTACTTATGAAAAATACAGTTTCACTTATTATACTGCTGGTTTCATCATCTCTGCTTTACGGACAGGTTATTATCGGATCTGGAAAAACTGCACCTACGACCTCATCGGTTTCTCTAGAATTCGGAACGGAACAGAAAGGATTGGTTCTTCCCTGGGTAACCGGTAAAGACGATGTAGTAACCGCAGGAGTTGTTGACGGAACTCTCGTGTTTGATGCTTATGATCACAAAGTATATCTTCGTGCCGCCAATGTCTGGGAAGATCTGACTGTAGAAACCAACGGCGCAGCAGATCTTACGCTGCAGAACGGCGCGGCTGAAAAAGCAGATGCGAAAGTCTCCATCGGAGCGCCTACCCCAACACCGGGAATACTTGTACTGGAAGAAAGTAATAAAGGTATGGTTCTGCCCCTCGTTACTTCGTATAAAAACATTTCCAGTCCGGCCGCCGGAATGATAGTGTACGATACCACTGAAGACCTCTTCTGTGTTTTTAACGGAACGCAGTGGTCGTTTTGGCGCGGAACATAAAAACCGTAACGGATGTTCTTCTGTAAAATCAACAGCCAAAATATCAATTCCGAACTGATACGCAGAATCAGGGAACAGTCGGACCGCCATAAGCTGAAAAAAGGAACCGTGATTTCCCAAACAGGAATCTATCTTTTCTCGGAAGGCGCAGTGCGGGTTTTTATCATTGATACCAGCGGAACAGAGCAAACGGTTGAACTGTTTGAATCTAACTGTCTTATTTTTAATAAACCGACAAATAACCACAATAACATTCTTCATATTGAATGCCTGACCACGGCAACCTGCTTCGAACTTACAACCGAAGCCTTAAACCGCTTAATAAGTGAAAATCCGGATTTCATCAGAGATCTGCAGTGCTGTCAGGAGAAATCGTTCCTGAAGTTACTGGATACGTTTTCCCAGAATTCGCTGCCTGCGATGGAAAGGTATCAGCGGTACATACTGAAAGAACCGTGGTTATCCCAAAAAACGCCGGTTAAATATCTGGCTTCCTATCTTGGTATTCATGCCAACAGTTTAAGCCGGCTCAGACGCAATTATAAAAAAATCCAAAAAGAATGACCATACAGGAAATCAGCATTGAAACCGAAGATCACTTTTGGCTGAGTGCAACACTCAGAATTCCCGAACAAATGCCTGAAGGATTCATCCAGATTAATCCGGGTACGGGAATTCCTGCGGGATTCTATTCACGCTTTGCCAGTCATTTTGCAGAACGAGGTTTTGTCGTCGTGAGTTATGATTACCGCGGCATCGGCAAATCAAAACCAGGAAAATTAAAAGGATTTAATGCCACCAATCTTGATTGGGGAACACTGGATGCAACAGCAGTCCTGAACTGGGCATTGCAGCATTATCCACACCTCAGGAAAATTGTAATCGGGCACAGCATGGGCGGCCAGCTGATTGGCACGATGAAGAATGCTTCCCGCATTGATGAAACGGTAATAATTGCATCCGGAACCGGCTATTGGCGGGATATGCCTCCAAGTAAGATGAAAAAACTGATGCCGTTTCTTTTTAAATTTTATCTTCCGCTGTCAACCTTTTTTCTGGGTTACGGCAATGCGAAGAAAATCAGACAGGGAGAAAACCTTCCTGCAGGCGTTGCCACGCAATGGAGAAAATGGTGTTTACAACACAACTACTGGGCAGATGATCTGAAGGACAACAAGCGGTCTGATAACTTTTCAGATGTACGCGGAAAACTCACTTCTGTACTCATTGCCGATGACCATCACGTAAGCCAAAAATCCAACTTAAAGCTGCTTCAGCATTATAGCAATGCTTCGGTAGAAAGAAAAACCATTGCTCCAAAAGACGTTGGCAGAGAGCGGCTGGGTCATTTCGGTTTTTTCAGGAAAACTGCCGAACCGCTTTGGAAGGAATTGCTTTTGGCTGATTAATACTGATTCTGTGGTAAGATTCCAAACTTTCTTATTCCTCTTTGCTGCCTCTGTTTTATATGGACAGTCCAGCCGTGAAATCATTAATGCCGACAACGGAAAACTGCTTGTTTCCGAACTTCGTGAAGGCACCTCCGATTATTTGGTGTACTTTACCGATTCTCTTAAAACCAAACGCAGCAACGGAGATCTGTGGCGGCGGACCACCAAATTCAGAAAACTGAACGGTAAGGATATCGTGGAATTTACGTGGCTCACAATGACTGAAGGACGAAAATTCAGAGAAGTCACTAATCTGGTTGATAGAAAAACAATGGCTCCAATATTTCATAAAACCGTGTATCACAAAACCGGAATTGCAGAACTGGATGCGTTTGCAGGAGTTCGTGCTTTCGATTACAAAAAAGACCGAATGGTAGCCTCAGACAGTATAGCAGACAATAAAATGAAAGGCAATCCTCCTGTACTGCTTGACATTCCCATCATCAGCTGGGAGCAGGATCTGGAAACCTACAGAATTTTACCAATCCGTCATGTGGGACAGGTTTTCGATGTGGCCTTCTTCGATCCCAATGAAAAGAAAGCTACTTATCACACCTATACAGTGGCAGGAAAAGAAATGCTGAAGCTGAATGATGACACTAAAGTAAACTGCTGGATGTTAATCACCGAATATCCCAATAATGCATATAGTAAATTCTGGCTTTCGGAAAAATCAAAACAGGTACTGAAAATGGAAGAATTCTTTAACGGCAGGTATCGTTTTAAAGTTCTTCAATATTAACCGTTTTCTGTTGCTCCCTTCACTTTCACTCTTTTTTCGCATATTTGGTTTAGATAAGAATGCATGAGACAGTTTTTTCAGAAACTATTACTTGACGAAGGTTACCGAGCGCTTCGGTATGTTTTCTTTTCAGTTGGCTGTGCAGTCTTAAGTTACCATCAGATTTTTATTGCTTTCAAACTTCAGCTGGCGGAGATGGGATGGACTGTTATTCCCCTTTTTCTGTTTCTCTTTGGACTTTTTTTTCTGCTGGGCATCTTCTACTATTACTGCATGCGAAAAATCATTGTGCAAGGGCGTTTTGTCATATTTATTTTGCTGAATCTTGCAGTAGTGCTTACCGTTCCCAATCTTTTGGCTTTCATCAAAGTTGAATTCATGCAAGCGAGAAATCTGGATGTCAGCAACTATTTTGGCAGTTTCACATATTTTATTTTCAACATGACGTTCGGACTGGAGCAGGTTCTTACACAGTTGGGATTCACCGCAATTGCACTGTACAAAAAATGGTTCCTGGAAACCAACAGTGTACAGGAACTTGAAAAGGAAATTTCGGAAAGCGAAATAGAACACAGCCGCAGAATTGCCGGTCAGCATTATATTATCAACACTCTGCAGTCGGCAAAGCAGTCGGTTTATCAGGACAAAACCAAATCGGTACTGATGCTCGAAAAGCTGGGTAAAATGCTTCGGTATGAACTCTATCAGCCGAACCTCGAGAATACCGGAATACGAAAAGAAATGGAAATAGTCCGCCAGTTTCTGGAGCTTGAATCTCTGAACCGAAAGAATTTCAGCTTTCAGATGGATCAGTCCGGTCTGCTGTATGACGTACAAATCCCGAAAAACCTTTTGCTTACGCTTATTCAGAACCTCGTATCTGAATGCAAAAATGCTTACATAAAAGTGGAAAGCAGGGCCAACACCTTTACACTGTTCATTTCCAGCGACAGCATGATAAAACTTTCGGCACTAAGCCGAACTGAACTTGAAAACGGGCTTTTAAAGTCGGGCTTTTCACATACTGTTACCGTTGAAGACAAAACCCTTTCGATCGATGCAGAACAGTCCTGATTTCAAAAAGTATGTTACTGCAGATTCTCCGTGGATCCGTATCATAACGGATCCGGAATTCACGGTTTACAGACATTTGCTGTTGCAGGTCATCATCATCGCTTTGTCGGTTATTATTCTTTTTCCCAAACCCGACAGAATCGATTTTTCAACTGATTACTTACTGGCTGCCTTCGGTATGGTGATTTACCATAATATCATCATCTACACCAACATTCTCGTGCTCTTCCCGAAATTGCTCAGCCGTGGCAGGTACATTCTGTATGTTGTGGGAGTTATTCTGTCGGTCGCTCTTGCTACAATCATTACCAGACCGCTCGCTGCCATGCTTCCCGTCTCCAAAGTTCCGTCTCCTGCAGTAGCCCAGGATCCGGCTGTACTTACCATCATTGTTTTAATCATTATTGTCATCCTGAAATATCTTCTGTTGGTTGCCGGAACTTCTTTCGTACTGTATTTTCAGAAACTGATCAAAGAAAAAAGAAGAACTGCAGATTTGGACCAGACACTCCGCAGCGCACAGCTGGGTTTGCTGAAGAACCAGATCAACCCTCATTTTCTGTTCAATACGCTGAATAACATGATTGGAATTATCGAGGAGGAACCGGAAGAAATGGCAACCAAAAGTCTTGACGAGCTGGAAGATATCGTGCTGTATCAGTACAACTGTACCAACGGAAAAACGGTAACGTTAGCTTCAGAAATACAGTATATCCAAAGTTTCCTGAGTCTGGAAAAACTGCGCCGCGACCATTTCAGCTTTACGGTAACGCAAAGCATAAACAATGATATCCGTATTGAACCGCTGATTTTTATTCCGTTTGTTGAAAATGCAGTAAAGCACAATTACAGTGTTGCAGATTCCTATGTAAAAGTGTATTTTAAGCTTGAGAAAAAGGTACTGTATTTCAGATGCGTCAATTCCAAACCGGAGACGGAGGATGCCGGGAAAAAAGGAGGACTGGGTCTTAAGAATGTCCAGCAGCGGCTTCAGCTGATGTATCCCGGAAAACACACACTTGAAATCAGTCCGGAGACGAACCGCTTCACCGTTAACCTAAAGATTGAGTTATGAAATGTATCATTGTAGATGATGAACCGTATTCCAGAAAGAGGATTCAGAAGATGATTCAGAAACTTCCGCTGTTCAGTGTTTCTGGACAGTTCGGTGATGCTAAGTCGGCTTTGGAATTTCTGAACGGCAATACCGTTGATCTGATTTTCCTGGATATCGAAATGCCGGGAATGACGGGAATTGAGTTTGCCAAAGCGCTTCCGGAAAAAACCATGATCATATTCACCACTGCATTTTCTGAGTATGCGCTCGAAAGCTATGAGCTGGAGGCAGTGGATTATCTTCTGAAACCCATCAATGAAGAACGCCTGATTAAAGCCGTGAACAAAGCGCAGGAATACCATAAACTTCTTCAGGGCGAACAGCAGTTCGAAAAAGCAGACGCCTCGCATCTTTTCATCAGGGCAGACCGGCGTACGCACCGCATCAATTACGACGATTTACTTTTCATTGAAGGCCTCAAAGATTACGTAATCCTTCAGCTGAAAAACCAGAAACTTATTACTAACCTCACCATCAAAAACATTCACGGGCTTTTACCCAAGAATAGATTTCTAAGAGTCAACCGCTCCTACATTGTCAATAAAGACCACATCGATTCGTTTGACAGCAGTACCATTTTTATTGGTGAATACGAAATCCCGCTGGGCAGTACGTACCGGACTTCTTTTATGGAGGGGTTTATGTAACTAACGGTTTGACAGACTGCATTTCTTAGCGTCGATAGGCGCTTACCGCAATTTCATCGAAGTATCAATTAATCATACTGACCGCAAATTAATAATTATGAAAGAAAATGGGACTTGGTAACAGGATTTATGTGATGCACTGGCATTCACGAACCTCAAAACTTTTGATAAACTGCAGTTTTCTTTCAGGAGGTAGTTGAATTCATTTTTATTTGCCTTTAAAGTAATACTATGGGAATAGGGCAAATTTAAAAATGGGTTATATGGTCGGCACTACTCCCTATATTTCCTGAAATTCTCTGCCTGCTCAAAGATTTCCTTATACACTTCGTCTCTGGTTACAGGAGGATAGCCGTGTTCGGCGAGTTTCAGGATCAGGTCAACTTTCAGTTCGGCTTTAATGTCTTCGCGCTCGCTCCAGTCGGTGTATCTGGCTTTATCGTCAACGATGATTTTAATGTCTTTGGCAAGAGCAATCAGTTTTTCTTCGGCGTACTCAAATTTGTATTTGTCGCGGATGTCTTTCAGAATATCGTAAAATGACTTTTCCTCGAAGTCGATACCCATTTTCTCAAAGGAGTATTTTTCTTCTTTCAGGTCGCGCAGCAGGTCAGCCATTTGTCCGGCAAGATCATCCAGTACATCATTGGCAAGTACCATGTCTTCACTTCGTTCGTTGTACCGGTCCACAATGCTTTGCAGGCGTTTGCTGAAATCAACCCCTTTTATTTTGTTCACCTTCCTGAAATCGTCAATCGCCATTTTCAGAAGCCGCTGCAGTATTTTTATTTTGGT
>JAEXBA010000041.1 GCA_023457935.1 Bacteroidota bacterium
GCGGGGTAACCGCTTCCATCCCTTTTGCGGAAAATTTTGTGTAAATTTGAACAGTTCTAAATAAGTTGAAAAATTTGCATTTTTATTGTCAGAATTCTCAACAGAAAAGTTTGAAAAACATCATCAACTAAAATTTTAGTTTAATAATAAAATAATGTTCGATATCACTCAAATACGCAGTCAGTTTCCAATTCTATCTCAGCAGGTCAATGGCAAACCGTTGGTATATCTGGATAATGCGGCAACGTCGCAGAAACCTCAATCGGTACTGGATTCCTGGGAAAAGTATTATACCGAAATCAACGCCAATGTTCACCGCGGAATTCACACGCTTTCGCAGCTGGCAACTGCCGAAATGGAGCTTTCCCGGCAGAAAATACAGCGTTTTATAAAAGCGGAGAATGACTATCAGATTATTTTTACGCGCGGAACTACCGAGGCCATCAATCTACTTGCTTATTCCATCGGAAATTCCCGTATTCTTAAAGAAGGAGACGAAATTATTATTTCCTTTCTGGAGCACCATTCCAACATCGTTCCGTGGCAAATGCTTTGCGAAAGAACCGGAGCTGTTCTGAAAGTAATCCCGATCGATGAAAACGGAATTCTGCAGCTTGATTTTCTTGACAAAAATTTAAGCGAAAAAACAAAAATTGTTTCTGTAAACCACGTTTCCAATGCATTGGGGATTGTAAATCCAATTGAAGAAATTATTTTAAAAACGAGAAAAAATTCGGATGCATTAATCGTCATTGATGGAGCGCAAAGCGCGCCGCATTTCAAAATTGATGTTCAGAAGCTCGACTGTGATTTCTTCGTGTTCTCCGGTCATAAAATGTATGCACCGATGGGGGTCGGAATCCTTTATGGCAAGGAAAGAGTACTTCAGAATCTTCAGCCGTTTCATGGCGGCGGCGAAATGATTGCCTCCTGTTCCTTTGAAAAAACAACTTACGCAGGCCTGCCTTTTAAATTTGAAGCCGGAACACCTAATGTTGGCGGAAACATTGCCTTAGGCGCAGCAGTTGCTTTCATTGAGCAAATCGGTCACGAAAACCTGCAGAATCATGAAAACGCATTGCTGAATTATGCTCAGAAAAAACTTCTGGAAATTGACGGGCTTAAAATCTACGGAGAAAAAGCACACCGGACAGGCGTTGTTTCCTTTAATCTTGAAGGTGTCGGGATTTCCTCAGATGTCGGAATGATACTCGACAAACTCGGAATTGCTGTAAGAACCGGACATCATTGTACACAACCGATTATGAAATATTTCAATATCGCAGGAACAGTCCGCGCAAGTTTTGCGGTTTACAATACTTTTGAAGAAATTGATATTCTGGTGGAAGGTGTGAAAAAAGCGCAGCGGATGCTGATGTAATCCCTCACAGATTTATCTGATCACGCAGATTTTTTTGATTCTTTTTCTAAATTTTGCGTAATCAATCAATAAAGAGTTCATCTTCCGATCTGCCAAATCCGCAAAATCCGCGAGAGCAAACAAACAAAAACCACAGAAATTTTCTGTGGTTTTATTATTCATATCTGTGAAATCTGCGGGAAATTATTTCTTCCAATCCACAACTGCACGAATAAAAGCTTCTGCATTTTCAACCGGAATATTGGGTAAAATTCCGTGTCCAAGATTTGCAATATAACGGTCTTTTCCAAATCTGCGAATCATCTGATCGACCATTTTTTTAATCGTTTCAGGTGTGGAATGAAGCCGTGCCGGATCAAAATTTCCCTGTAATGTCATGGTGTGATTGGTAAGCGTTCTCGCAAATTCCGGTGTAAGGGTCCAGTCAACACCAAGCGCAGAAACCGGACTCATGATCATTTCTTCCAAAGCAAACCAGCATCCTTTTCCGAAAACCACAACATGTGTTAACGGGCTCAAAGCGTCAACAATCTGTTTGATGTATTTCCATGAGAATTCCTGATAATCTTCCGGAGAAAGCATTCCGCCCCAGGAATCAAAAACCTGAACAGCAGAAACACCTTTTTCAACCTTTCTTTTCAGATAGGCAATTGTGGTGTCTGTAATTTTCTGTAAAAGCGAATGTGCCGCTTCCGGATTCTGGAAACAGAACGATTTTGCAATATCAAATGCTTTTGAACCTTTCCCTTCCACACAGTAACACAGAATTGTCCATGGTGAACCTCCAAAACCAATCAAAGGAACGGCATTATCCAGTTTTATCAGTGTCAGTTCAATCGCGTCAAAAACGTAGTTGAGTGTTTCATTTACATCCGGAACTTCGATCTGAGCAACCTGTTCCGGCGTTCTGATAGGTGTTTCAAGCCATGGTCCAACATTTTCCTTCATCTGGAAATCAATTCCCATTGCTTGTGGAACCACGAGAATATCAGAAAAAAGAATGGCAGCATCCAGCGGAAATCTCCTGATCGGCTGCACCGTAATTTCAGAGGCGAGTTCCGGAGTCTGGCAACGCGTGAAAAAATCATATTGGTCGCGGAGCGCAATGAATTCCGGCAGGTATCTTCCGGCTTGTCTCATCATCCAGACCGGCGGTCTTTCCACGGTTTCTCCGCGAAGTGCTTTTAAGTATAAATCGTTCTTAATCATAAAATTGTTGTTCAGGGGAAGCTAAGAAGCTTTCTCTTTTATCAGTTTCAGCAGATCATTCAGGTTGCTTTCCCTGCTGGTGAAAACCGGTTGAGCGGTATAGTTTTTCAATTCCTTTTCTGTAGTTTTTCCTATCGAAAAAATCTGTTTTCCTGTGAAAGAATTGAATTTTGCAAAACTACGAACTCCGCTCGGAGAAAAAAAGGCAACGGCAGTATATTTATCCTCAATTTTGGGATAAAGAAGATCCGTTTCGTAAAGGATAATTTTCCGGTAACTGATGTTTTGCAGCGGCAGCGATTTATCAAGTACATCCAAAGCCAGGTTTCCGCAAAAATGCAGAAATTTTTCACTCGGACAGTTTTCAATGATGAAATCGGACAGCTCAGCAGCATGTTTTGCTACCTTAAAAGTTCCGAAACCGTGCTTCCTTAGTTCTGCCTTTGTTTTCAGCCCGACTGCATAAATTTTGTTATAATGCTGTGGATGTGTAAAATCTTCATCAGGCCTGAAGCCATTCTCGAAAAAGGATCGGACGGAGTTGACACTGGTGAAAATCAGGGACTTGCTTTTCAGATCAAACGGTGCCACTTTCAGATGCCGGATAGAAATAACCTCTCTGTAGTCAAAGGAAATTTTGTCTCCAAGTTTTTCGGAGACCAGTGCTTCATCAAGTGGTTTTGTAAAAAGGATTTTCATTATAATCCGTCCAAACGCAGATTATCAGATTATCAATGCATCTGCGATCTTATTTCTGTCATAATCTCTCGCCCGCCATTGTTCAGAACCTGTGTGGCGATTTCAGCACCGTGGTTTTTAGCTGAATCAAACTCAAAAATATCATCCGTTTCGATACAGTTTTTGCCGTCGAGCGAACAGAGTCTTCCCACAAAACGCATTTTTCCGTCCTGTATTTCGGCAAAAGCTCCAATTGGCGCAGTACATCCGCCTTCAAGTGTTTTAAGGAAACTGCGTTCTGTTTCTACGCACCTTTGTGTTTCTTCATCGTTCAGCTCACCAGCAATTAGGTTGATTTCGCTGTTTTCGCGGTGTCCAACGACCACCACTACGCCTTGTGAAGGTGCCGAAAGCATAAAGGGAAGTTCTTCATAATCAAGCTGCAGACCTAATCTTTGCGGGCCGGCAAGCGAAAACATTGTGGCGTCTGCGAGGCCGTCTTCAAGTTTCTGTAATCTTGTCTGAACATTTCCGCGGATATCTACAAATTCTGCATTCGGAAATTCTTTAGACCAGAATGCGCGCCGTCTTAAACTGCTGGTGGCAATCTTCAGCTCATTTAAAGGTTTGTCTTTGGCAGCGGTATTTCTTACAAGGACATCCTGAGGAAAATCCCGTGGCAGATAAGCGATAATTTCAAGATTTTCAGGTAATTGTGTGGGTACATCTTTAAGAGAGTGAACGGCAATGTCTACTTCTTTGTTCAGCAGCGCGGTGTCCAGATCGCGGGTAAAAATGCCTGTGATGCCCATGGCGTAAAGTGGCTGGTCCAGATTTTTGTCGCCCGAAGAAACAATTGGGGTAATATCTGTTTTGTAATTGCTGTTCTGTAAGTGTCTTGCAACTTCGCGCGCCTGCCAAAGTGCAAGCGGAGAATTGCGGGTTCCGATCTTGATATGCATTGAAGAAGCTTTTTTTTGGAAAAATACGGAAAATTTTGCGAACCTAAAAGCTACGAATGCTTCTCGTTGAACTCGTTGTTTGGCTGCTCAACAAACATTTCGTGCATCAGTTTGCTTACTTCGTCTGCTTTCATAGGATTGTCGATGATGTATTTGGCAAAACGGTTGGTGATTTTCTGAATCATTTTTTCAGAAAGTTCCATGTCGTCAATATCGATATACCGGTGTTTGCGGTGGATATTGTGCATTTCGTTCCGCTCGATATTTTTCAGTACTGCTTTGAAATGATGGATTTTCGGTGCCATTTTCCGTTTTTTCTCCCATTCTGCGAAATCTCTTGTCATCTCTTTTATAATCACTTCCGCTTTTGGAATTTCTTTTCTGCGCTGTTCCATTGTTTCGCTGATATGCTGGGAAAGAATGTCTACGTCTACCAGTTCAACATCATTGCGGTCTCCGATAATCTTATCCACATTATTCGGAATAGAAAGGTCAATTACCAGCATCTCTTTTCCTGCCGGAATGTGTCCGTCGGTTACGATAGGCTTGTCGGCTCCGGTTGCAACAATCAGAATATCAGTGTGTTTAAGTTCTTCTTCAAACGATTCGAATTCAATATGCGGAATCTGATATTTTTCAGCAATCTTTTCGGCGTATTCCAGTGTGCGGTTAGCCACTTTTACTTTTGGTTTATGAATGTGTTTCACAAGGTTTTCAACCGTATTCTGGCCGATTTCCCCAACGCCAAGCAGTAAAATATTTTTGTCCGAAAGCTGTTTCTTGGAATTCAGAATGTAATGAACCGCAGCATAAGAAACGGAGGCAGCGCCGTTGGAAATCCCGGTTTCGTTCTTGATTTTCTTTGAAATCTGAATGGCGGAATTAATCGCTCGCTCAAGATAAGGGTTCGAATTTGATTTTTCTTTCTTGAAACGGTTGTAAGCGTTCTTAATCTGTCCAATAATTTCAAAATCACCGATAATCTGGCTTTCCAGACCGGCGGAAACTCTGAAAAGATGGTTCAGGGCATCTTCATGGCGGAGAATATTGGCGAACTGCATAAAATCCGAAAGCTGTACACCAATCGTTTTACAGTATTCCTCAGCAATATGAAGATAATTCTGTGTTGTAGTATAAATTTCTGTACGGTTACAGGTGGAAACTACAAAAGCGTCGCCGAGTTCCTTTTCATGCACATTCTGAACAAAATTCTTCACGTTCTCATCAAAGAATGCAAATTTACCGCGTGTTTCGGCATCAGCTTTCTCGTAACTGACACTCAGAACGGCAAAATTGGAGGTTTGATGTATGTTGGAATTCTGCGGCATAAAAACAGCTGCAAATTTAAGGTTTTTTAATTTAAAAGGTGATGACCGGCGCAATGATGATTATCATTAAAATCGATGGAAAAACAGGAACCACGCGTTTGAAAATCAACGGAAAATTAATAATGAAGCGTGTGCAAAACTTTAATAAAACTTTAACCAAAATTGGCGGTATCCGGTTTTTAGAATGCGTCTAAATTTATATCTTTGTGCACTTAATTTCTTCACAAAAAAATCAATCGAAAAATATGGGTTTATTTGATATGTTCACGCAGGAAATTGCGATTGACCTTGGAACAGCTAATACACTGATTATACATAACAACAAGATCGTTATCGATCAGCCTTCAATTGTAGCAATTGAGCGCTCGACCGGTAAGCCGATTGCGGTAGGAGAGCAGGCAAAACACATGCAGGGAAAAACGCACGAAGATATCAAAACCATTCGTCCGCTGAAGGATGGTGTTATTGCGGATTTCCACGCTTCGGAACATATGATCAAGGAATTCATCAAGAAAATTCCGGGTATCAAAGGAAAACTAATTCAGCCGGCTTTAAGAATCGTAATCTGTATTCCTTCAGGAATTACGGAAGTGGAAAAAAGAGCGGTTAGAGATTCGGCACAGAAAGTTAACGCAAAAGAGGTGCGTTTGATTTATGAGCCAATGGCAGCTGCAATTGGTGTTGGAATCGACGTTCAGAAGCCGGAAGGTAACATGATTATCGACATAGGCGGTGGAACAACTGAAATTGCTGTTGTTGCACTTGGGGGAATTGTGTGTGACAAATCTGTAAAAATTGCAGGTGACGTTTTCACAAATGATATCGCTTACTATTTAAGAACGCATCACAACCTTTACATTGGTGAAAGAACTGCTGAAAGAGTGAAAATTGAGGTTGGTTCTGCAGTGGAAGAACTGGATGTTGATGTGGAGGATATTCCTGTTCAGGGCCGTGACCTGATTACAGGAAAACCAAAAGAAATTATGGTGGGTTATAAGGAAATCGCCAGAGCTTTGGACAAATCCATCATCAGAATCGAGGATGCCGTAATGGAAACATTATCGCTTACACCGCCGGAACTGGCTGCAGATATCTATAAAACAGGTATTTATCTTGCGGGCGGTGGAGCATTGCTGAGAGGACTTGCAGACCGTCTTCACCGTAAAACAGGTCTTCCGGTTTTTGTGGCCGAAGATCCTTTGAGAGCGGTTGTACGCGGTACAGGTATCGCATTGAAAAACATGGATAAATTCAATTTCCTGATTAAATAAAGTTTAGCTTTTCGCCGGGATGGGATTTTTGATGAGATTATTTTCGAAGAACGGGCTTCTCATGTTCTTTCTGCTGTTGCAAGTTATTGCAATGGTACTGATCTTCTCAAGAAATTCTATGCAGCAGAGTTGGCTGGCCGCGCAAACCGCTGCTTTCAACTCTTGGATTTCCGGATATATTGATCAGGGAACCGCTTATCTCCGTCTGAAACAGATCAACGAAGAACTGGTAGCTCAGAACAAAGCTCTGATGGTGGAACTCTACGGAAAACAGAAAGGCGGAGTTCCTTCTTTCCGGAAAGTGCATGATACACTGGGCGGCGGACAGATCTATACCTTTGTGGACGGCGAAATCGTATTCAACTCCATTAACCGTAAAAACAATTATTTCACCATTAACCGCGGTAAGCGCGACGGTGTATTTCCAAAAATGGGCGTTATCGCTCCGAAAGGAATTGCCGGAATTGTAATCAATACAACCGATTCTTACGCTTTGGTACAGTCGGTTTTAAGTGTGAATAAAATCAGAATTAATGCTTCCTTAAAAAATTCCGGTTATTTCGGAACTTTAACATGGAAAGGCGAAAATTCCCGCCTGATGCATTTGGCCGACATTCCGAAGTACGTTCCTGTTAAAGTTGGAGATACCGTTATAACCGACGGAAAATCAGCGATTTTCCCAATGGGAATTCCTGTTGGAACTGTTGCGGGTTATGAAGTGGACAGCAAAACAGGTTATTGGGATATCTCGGTGGAACTTACAGAAAAAATGGGAACGCTGAACAAAATTTACGTTGTAAAGAATCTTAAAAAAGCTGAGGTTCACAGAATTCAGGATACATTACAGGCAACAATAGACCGCGAAAATGATTAGCAGAACTCTATTTACCGATATTTTGCAGATGATGTTCCTTGTGGCACTTCAGATTTTTGTGCTGAACAGAATACGGCTCTTCGGTGAATATACGCCTGTTTTATATCCGGTATTTGTGATGTTCTATCCGTTCTTCAGAAATAAATTTCAGTTTCTTATTCTGAGTTTCCTTATTGGGCTTGCAGTAGATGCATTTCTCGGAACCTGGGGAATCAACGCATTCGCTACAACGGCTATTGCGTACTTCAGAACGCTGATTTTCAGGTCCTCAACCGATACAACTACCGATTTCTTTTCGTTTGCAACATTACAGTGGCCGCAGTTTCTGCTTTTTATACTGTCGAGTATATTCTTTCATCAGCTGTTGGTACAGTACATTGAGTTTTTCAAATTCAGCCGTTTTTTCGAAATTTTACTCAATGTGGTTATTTCAAGTTTGATTTCTTTCGTTTTTATTGTAATTTACGCATTGATCTTTAAAATCAAGCAGAAAGTTTGAAGCCACAGTATCTCAAAATCATTTCGGTTCTCGGTGTTATCGCAGTAATTTTTATTGCGCGGCTGGCTTATTTACAGCTCTTTACAGACCGTTACGCGCTCAATGCTGCCAATACTTCCATTAAGATTGATTATGTGATTCCGCAGCGCGGCGTTATTTTTGACCGTAACGGAAAAATTCTCGTAGGAAACCAGCCGGCTTACGAAATCTCATTTACTCAGGCTCTGATGCGGCCGGATTTTGATACTGTTGAGTTCTGTAATCTGCTCAGAATCAATAAGAATGATTTCATCCGGAGAATCAACGGGCTGAAACAGGAAAAATATTATTCCAAACTCACGCCGATGACCTTCATGAAGAATATCAGCCGTGAGGAAGTCGCCAGAATTCAGGAAATTATTTTTAAGTATCCGGCATTCAGCATCGTGCGACGCCCGCAGCGGCAGTACGAAGTTTCCACTTCGGGAAACCTTCTGGGATACACCAATGAAGTGAATGAGCGCGAAATTAAAAAAGACTCTGTGTACTACCGTCCGGGAGATTTCATCGGAAAATCCGGTATCGAGAAAGCATATGAGGAAGAACTGCGGGGCATCAAAGGAATGAAATACATTCAGAAAGATATCAAACTGCGTGATGTTGGCCCTTATAAAGAAGGTGAACTCGACAAAGAGGAAATTTCCGGAAAAGATATTACCCTTACTATTGATTACGATCTTCAGAGAATGGCGGAAGAAATGTTGGTAGACAAACATGGCGCCATTGTCGCTTTGGATCCTTCCAACGGTGAAATCCTAGTAATGGCAACCGGCCCCGATATCGATCCGAATCTGTTTACAGGTCCGGATAAATCCAAGAATCTGTACCGTCTCGCGATGGATACGATTTATGAAAACAAACCTACTTTCGACCGTTCAATTCAGGCCGGCTATCCGCCCGGCTCTACATTCAAGCTTCTGACGGCGCTTGCAGGTATGCAGATGGGTGTGATGGATGATAAAACGATTTTTCCCTGTGGTGGCGGATTCAACTATCGTGGACTTCGTATAAAAGGTCATGGAGGAGCCGACCCTTTGGTTCCGGCAATTCAGGTTTCAAGCAACTGTTATTTTTCTTACGCGTTCCTCGCAATTGTTAATAAATATCCCAACAACCCTTCAAAAGGCGTGGATGAATGGAAAAAAATCATGTCGAGTTTCGGTGTAGGGGAATTTCTGAACAACGACCTTGCTGTTGGCTCAAAAGGAAGAATTCCAAGCGGCGAATTTTACGAAAGAAGAATGGCACAGATTTACAAGGCGAGTGGAAGCAAAAAAGATCCGAAACAGTGGGATCCTTTGGCAACCGGTGCCGTTTTTAACGGGATGGGTCAGGGCGATGTAATGCTTACTCCGCTGCAGATGGCCAATTTCCTGGCTGCAATTGCCAATAAAGGCTGGTACTATACGCCGCATATCGTGAAATCAATTGATGGGAAACCCAATCCCGACCCACGATTCAAGAAAAAACACCAGACCCTTGTGGACAAAAAATACTTTGATCCGGTTCTGAAAGGTATGGAACAGGTAGTTTTGGCCGGAACAGCACGCGGATTAAAGTCGCAGGATTTTACGCAGCTCGCAAAAACAGGAACAGCACAGGTTCCGCAAGGAAAAGACAATTCAATTTTTGTGCTGATTGCACCAAAAGACAATCCGAAAATCGTTGTAGCCGCAGTAATGGAACACGCGGGATTCGGTGCGACATGGGCAGGCCCGGCAGCGACGGTAATTGCCGAGAAATATATTACCGGCGACCTTAAGAGGGAACATCTTTACAAGAAACTGGTAAATGCGAGTTTCATGCCCGAATACAAAAGACAGTGGGTGGTTGATCTGAAAAGAAAGGGCCTGTGGAAAGAACCGAATAAGGATTCCGTACAGCTCAGCAATATTGAAGACAGTATCAGAATTATCAAAGACGGTGCAACACTGCTTGATTTAACAAGAAGAAGAGATTCTCTGAAAGTCCGTCTCCAAAACGCTGAAAGAGCCGCAGCGAATGCGAAGGCAGCAGCCATAAAAGCGAAGCAGAAGGCAGATTCTCTTGCGAAAATAAAGGCCGCGGCCTCAACCTCAAATGCGAAGAAGAAATGAAGTGGGCAGAAGGAATAGATAAACTTGGTCTCGGACTGTATTTTTTGATCTGCAGTTTCGCAATTCTTAATATTTACAGTGTTGATGAAAGTCTGGGAAAAAAACAGCTGATTTTTTTCGTTGTATCCCTTTTTGTTGGTCTCGTAATCTTTTTTCTGCGTTCGAAATTTTTCGAAAATATGGCAGGCATTATCTATATTGGTGGCGTTTTGCTTCTGGTTGGGTTATTTCCGTTCGGAACAGAAATCCTTGGACAGAAGAACTGGTATAAATTCGGTGGATTTACAATGCAGCCGGTAGAATTTGCTAAAATAGGTACAGCTTTGATGCTGGCCAACTATGTTGCCGGTCCGGATTTTAATCTTAAGTACAGAAAGTCACTGTGGACAACCCTTGCTATTATTGGAATACCCGCAGTTGTGGTACTTTTAATCCCAGATGTGGGTTCCTTACTGGTATTTACCGCTTTTTTCATTGCGCTGTTCAGGGAAGGTCTTAGCGGCTGGCTCTTTATTGTCGGGCTGCTTATTGCATCGGTTTTTCTTGTATCCATTGCCGTAAATCCGCTTTACGTTTTTCTTGCGATTCTTCTGATAACGGCTGTTTATATTTTCCTGAACTACCACAGGATGTCGTGGAATGTTTTCACCATCGTCAGTATTGCGGGTATGCTTGCTGTTGTTGCCGGACTGTCTTTCGGAGCACCAAAGATTCTTGAGAAAATGCCCAAACACCAGCGGGAAAGAATTGAAGTTCTTTATAAGGGTGAAAAGGCCTTCCGTGATACTTCGGGCTACAACCTGCTGTATTCCAAAACTGCAATAGGTTCAGGTGGATTCTTTGGAAAAGGCTATAAACAGGGTTCTGTAACCCAGGGCAAATTTGTTCCGGAACAGGAAACCGATTATATTTTCTGTACCGTAGGCGAAGAATGGGGATTTTTTGGAAGCGCTCTGCTTGTTCTTTGCTACGCTGTATTTATTGGTAGAATATTTTATCTCGCGGAAACCCAGAAAACAATATTCAACAGGGTCTTCGGATACAGTTTCGGTGGAATTCTCCTAATGCACTTCTCCATTAACATCGGTATGGTGATGGGACTTTTTCCTACGGTTGGAATTCCGCTGCCGTACTTTAGTTACGGTGGCAGTTCCCTTCTGGCGTTCTCCATTATGACGTTTATTTTCTTTAAACTGAATTACAACGACAAGAATTCACTGGTGTAGTTAGATTACTGATTGTAAGCATTCTTTGATTAATCTTATTTGAGATCCCGAGAACCGGTATTATAGTCACTTTTTTGATTATGAAAGGAAGATATCACTCACGCGTCTGGACTTACCTTAAAATGGCAGGAATGATGCTTTCCCCGCGTTTCTGTAAGATGAATAGCTATAAAAAACCTCCGATCAATTAAGGTTCTGGAAACAAAAAAACCTTCACAAAATGCGAAGGTTTTCTTATATCAATTATTAAGTTTAATTACTGGATATTGTTGGCCAGATTTTGGATATCTGTTTTTTCCGGATTCAGAATTCTTTTTGCAAATCTGAATCTCGGTGCCCAGTACCTGTCTGTAGTAAGAGATGATATCATAACGCCTCTGGATGTGGCAGCGTGGATAAATTTAATGTCTCCGTCCGGAGTTACATCTTCTACGATACCAACATGAGAGATTCTTCCGCGGCCGTGTGAGAAGAATACAAGGTCACCTTTCTGAAGGTCTTCTTTTTCCACTCTTTCTCCTTGCTGAGCCTGTGCCGCAGCCACTCGTGGAAGTGTTACACCTGCAGACGCTCCGA
The DNA here is from genome assembly GCA_023457935.1 of Bacteroidota bacterium. Taxonomy (GTDB): domain Bacteria; phylum Bacteroidota; class Bacteroidia; order Flavobacteriales; family Weeksellaceae; genus JAEXBA01. Next base: position 12,140 of record JAEXBA010000041.1, read on the forward strand.
ATACTGAAAGAACAAATGCTGAACAGTCAATTCCGTTTCTTGTTGTTCCGCCGTAACGGTATGGTGTTCCGATATAGGTTTGAGCTTCTTCCAAAAGAGTATCAATCATTGCCGCATGTTTTACAGCGCTGGCGATAGCTGCGTTCTTTTTGGCTTTGTTGATGGCCTTGTCTACAGCTTCCATTCTTGCGTTCTTTTCAGAGGCAAAAGAGTTGATTAAAGCCTTTTTGTTATTCTCATACTGTTCGGAAGTAAGAGACGTCAGTTTGGCATTCGTTTTGTATTCTTTAGAGTATAGTGCCGGTTCAGCAACAACGTAATTGGTAACGCAAGATTGTAGTGAAAATACAGAAGTAATTACAGTTAAGTAGAATAAAACTCTTTTCTTCATATATATTTGATTATCTGTGTTAAAAAGTTTGGTTTTGTCTTAAACGCAGAACAAAAGTAGATAAAACCGCCAGAAGGCCCGATAAATCTGGATTTTTGGAGTTTCGATTTAACACATTTTAACATAATTTTCGGTTATGTTAAAGAAAAACAAACCGCAAATGCCTAAAATAGGGGTTTGCGGTTTTTATTTCGTTAAGATTTTTTAACATTTTTCACCATAGAAGCTGTAAATAATATAAATCCTGCCGGAAATTATATAAGCAGAATTAATTTATTATTTGTTAATTAAATAATCAAATTTTAGCAAAAACTGTTTATTCATCAGTGTTAGGGTGTTTTTCAATGTGTTAAAGCAATTGTGCCAGGGATTGTTTCAGGAGATTTTAATTTCAAAGCTTTCTTTCCAGACAGATGCTGCCTTCCATTCGGTATATTGTCCATAATTTGACTGAATGTATCCAACATTGCGGTAAAGTGCGACTGCGCTTTTCAGATCTGTTCCTGTTTCCAGTCTTTTGAACTCTTTGTAAAAATCATCCTGAACTTTTCTTAGTATTTTCATTCAAAAAAAAGCCTGCAAAATGCAGGCTGTGGATTATCTTGTAAATAAAAGTTCTCTGTATTTGGTCATTGGCCAAAGTTCGTCGTCAACCATCATTTCGAGCGAGTCGCTGGCTTCGCGGATTTTTTCAAATCGTGGTTTCACGTCGTTACAGTACGCTTCTGCCTGCTTCTGTCCGTGCAGCGAAGATGCCTTATCTTTTGCGGAAAGGAGTTCGTCCACACCGTTTTTAATTTGGTGAACGTTTTCAGAAATGGCTTTTATCAGTTCGATCTGTTCTTTTGCCAGTGGCTTGAATTCTTTGTCTCCAAAGATGTCTTTCAGGCCTTTTACGTTTTCAATCAGTCTGTTCTGATAGTTCAGTGCGGCAGGAATAATGTGGTTTCTTGCGATGTCTGAAAGTACTTTGGCTTCAATATCGATGTTGGCCGAATATTTCTCAAGTTTGATTTCGTTTCTGGCTTCAAACTCACGGTGATTGTAAATTCCCAGTTCTTCATACAGCGCTACAAATTTCTTGTCGAGTTCCTGCTTCAAAGCTTCCGGCGTAGTTTTCAGGTTGCTCAGGCCGCGTTTCTTAGCTTCTTTTGCCCATTCGTCAGAATATCCGTCGCCTTCAAACATAATACGCTTACAGTCTTTGATGTATTCTCTCAAAACGTTGAAGATGGCTTCGTCTTTTTTCAAACTTTTCTTTTCGATTAAAGCGTCCACTTCAGTTTTAAATACTTTCAGCTGCTTGGCCATCATGGCGTTCAGAGCGGTCATCGGTTCAGCACAGTTTGCAGAAGAACCTACAGCGCGGAATTCAAATTTATTTCCTGTGAAGGCAAAAGGTGAAGTTCTGTTTCTGTCAGTATTGTCCAGAAGGATTTCCGGAATTTTTCCTACAACATTCAGTTTCAGTTCCGTTTTTTCTTCAGGAGAAAGTTTTCCGTCGGTTACTTTTTCAAGTTCTTCCAGTACTGAAAACAGCTGACTTCCGATAAACGCAGAAATAATCGCTGGCGGAGCTTCATTGGCGCCCAATCGGTGGTCGTTGCTTGCTGATGCGATACTTGCTCTCAAAAGATCAGAATAATCATGAACTGCTTTAAGAGAATTCACAAAAAATGTAAGGAACTGAAGGTTTTTCTTTGGATTTTTTCCCGGGCTCAAAAGGTTTTCGCCGGTATCTGTTGCCAAACTCCAGTTGTTGTGTTTCCCGCTGCCGTTCACGCCTGCGAAAGGTTTTTCATGGAACAGAATATGGAAATGGTGTTTGTGCGCCACCCTTGCCATAATATCCATCAGCAGTGAGTTGTGGTCTACAGCAACATTGGTTTCTTCAAACATCGGCGCAAGCTCAAACTGGTTGGGTGCCACTTCGTTGTGTCTTGTTGTTACCGGAATTCCCAGTTTCATACACTCAATTTCCAGTTCTTTCATGAAGTTCATTACTCTGGTCGGAATTGATCCGAAATAATGGTCATCCAGCTGCTGGCCTTTTGCCGGAGAATGTCCCAAAAGTGTTCTTCCGGTAAAAATAAGGTCCGGTCTGGACTGATAAAGCGCTGAATCAATCAGGAAGTATTCCTGCTCCCAGCCTAAGGTAGGAACTACTTTCGATACGTTTTTATCAAAGTAAGATTTGCACACATCAGTTGCGGCTTCATCAACGGCGTGAAGCGCTCTTAACAAAGGCGTTTTGTAATCCAGAGTTTCTCCGGTATACGAAATAAAGATGGACGGAATACAAAGTGTTGTTCCGATGATGAATGCTGGCGATGTCGGGTCCCATGCAGTATAACCTCTTGCTTCAAAAGTGTTTCTGATTCCTCCGTTCGGGAAAGAAGAAGCGTCCGGTTCCTGCTGAATAAGCATTCCTCCGTTGAATCTTTCGATTGCGCGGTCACTTTCAAAAGGGGTGAAGAATGAATCGTGTTTCTCGGCTGTTGAACCTGTTAACGGCTGAAACCAGTGTGTGTAATGCGTTGCGCCTTTTGATAATGCCCAGTCTTTCATTGCAACAGCAATCTGGTCGGCAATGTTTCTTGGCGTTTTTGTGCCTTTTTTGATGGCGTCCTGAATGGAGGTGAAAGCTTCTTTGGTAAGATAGGCTCTCATGGTTTCTTCAGAGAAAACATTTTCGCAGAAAAGTTCCGACAGTTTTTTCGGAACATCAACTGCATTATCCTTTCTGTAATTTCTGAAAGGAAGTTCAGCAAGTGCTTTAAAACGTAATGTGGACATTGTATTATGGATTTGTTGGGGCAAAATTACAAAAAAATTGAACAAAAAAATATTCAACCCTAAAAATTTAGGGGGTTTGTCTGAAATTTTTTAAAAATTTAATGTTGATATAAAATAAATTGCACAAAATATAAGATCCAACCACGTGTTTTCCGTGAAATTTGTAAAAAATGCAGTTTTGAACCTTAGAACTTCCGAACCTTTCTGGCTTGTTAAAAACGGAATTATCAATTCCTATCCTTCACTTACTGAAGACATTTCTGCTGATGTTTTAATTGTCGGCAGCGGTATAACCGGCAGTCTGATTGCGCACCAGTGTATGAAAGACGGCTATGACACGGTTGTGGTAGACCGCCGCGAGGTTTGCAACGGCAGCACATCCGCTACAACTTCAATGCTGCAGTATGAAATAGATGTTCCTTTGCACGAATTAATTGAATTAATTGGAAAAGAAGGCGCCGAGAAATCGTACTGGGCATGTTATGAAGCGGTTGATCTGCTCGGGAAAGTTTCCGAAGAAGTGAAGTCGGACTGCGGATTCAGAAAAAAAGATTCACTGTATTTCGCTGCTTATAAAAAGGATGTCAAATGGATGCAGAAGGAACTTGAGGCAAGAAAAGCAGCAGGTTTTCCTGTAAAATGGCTGGATGCAGAACAAATTGATGAAAAATTTGGCATTAAAGACACCTGGGGCGGAATTCTTTCGAAACAGGGCGGAAGCGCAGACGCTTTTCTTCTTGCCCACGATGTTCTGGAATACAACCATAAAAAAGGACTGAAGATTTTTGATAAAACCGAAATCCGCAGAATTAATTACCGGAAGAGTGGCGTTCTTTGTACTACTACAAACGGAAACACCATAAAAGCGAAGAAACTTATTTTCTGTAATGGTTTTGAAAGTACCGAAATCGTGAAAGACGACTTTGTGAAACTACTTTCAACTTTCGCTATTGTTGGCGAACAGCAGAAAAAAGACCTTAAAGATCTCAACAAAATGCTGGCCTGGAATACTGCTGAACCTTACCTGTATTTCAGGACAACTGATGATAACCGTATTTTAATCGGTGGTGAAGACAAGGATTTTGTAAATCCTGAAAAACGCGATGAGATGATTCCAAAGAAAGCCAAAAAGCTGGAACGGCTGCTTCAGAAAATGATTCCTGAACTGGATTTCCGGACCGATTTTGCCTGGGCAGGAACTTTCGGGGAAACCAAGGACGGACTGCCATATATTGGTGAACATCCGGATTTTCCTTCTGCCTACTTTGTGTTGGGGTTTGGCGGAAACGGAATCACTTTTTCGGTTACCGGTATGGAAATGGTTTCAAAATATCTTAAAGGAGAGCCACATGAACTTGAAAAATGGTTCAGATTCCGGCGGTAACATTTTATTAAACAATCATTAACTGATTTTTTTGTAATTTTGTGCGTCATTAATTATAAATTTAACTTTTATACGATATAATTTATGGCAACAAACTTACGGGCAAGAGAAACTACAGAAGCAATTGAAAGACTGTATGTTACCATGCGCCACCTTTTCTACAGGGGCTTTTTTAAACCGGGCGGCGTTTCCGGTGAAACCATCCGAAACCTTTTGATGATTATTTCTCCCGAGATTTACGGGAGCATGAGCGTTGCCAATAAAGTGGAGCTGGACGGACTTCTGTACGTTCTGGACCGTCTTCCCGAAGGAATTGAGGAAACCTCTTTTGTTCATTTAACTTCGGATGAAGGTTTTGAGAAGGGAAGTTTTGAAGTAATCGTTCCGAAGAAAAGACGCAGAAACTGTTACCGGATAGACGAGCACCAGATGAACATTGAAGTTCTTTTGGGGCGTTCCGAGATTTACGATATCCTTACGCACCTTACGTTCTTATATATAGAGGCGGACAAAATCCGCGAGCTGGGTTATATTAAAGACGAAGATTACCGTCCGAGCCGCGCATGGCGAATTATTGAGGAAGTAGCCAAAGGTGAGAAAAAAATGAGCCGCAAGGAAAAGGAAGTGGCGCTGATTCATCTTTCATCACTTTTAGGAAGAACCTTTGATGAGGTTTTGGCGGCTTATAACAACTTCGGTGACGACAAAAATCCGGACCGTCTTTTTAAAATCATCTATTATCTCGGAAAAAACAGTCTGGACGACCTGAAAGGAACGCGCGAACGGGAGATTTTCTTCAGTGCAATTCTTCGTGAAAGAGTTGGGCACCATCTTTTTGGTGATCGCTGGGCCAATAAAGTAAAAGAAGTTCTGGCGTCAAACGGTCTGCACATGAGGCCGCTGCATGTAATTTCTGCCAATATGCATTCGGTGAAGAATATGCTGTATTCCAATGATGCATTAGGTTTGAAACCGAAGAAAGAAATTGATTATTCGCTTTACGAGGAAATTTCCAACAAAAAAACGCTTCAGGAGAAAATTCTGAATCATTCCCAGAAATCCGGATTGATTTATATTGATGACGACAGCGGAAGTAATATTGATGTTCAGATCATCGATTTGAGCAAAACCAATCTGAAAAATACACCGTTTGCCTCTGCAAAATATACCGGCGAGGATGTTATTCTGGTGTTTGATTATGCTTTCGGCGAGCAGGCCTTTGAAATTATGGATGAGTTGCTGCGGCCTTATGAATACAACCAGGAAGTGTATACGATGCATGTAAAATCGGTTTCCATTATGGGGAAAGCAGGAATTCTTACCGGCGCAAAAGGTGATATTATGATTCCGACTTCTCATATTTTTGAAGGAACAGCCGATAATTATGTATTTGAAAATGCGTTGAAGCTGGACGATTTTGTGGATGATGAAATTAAGGCGTTTGAAGGTTCTATGATCACTGTTTTGGGTACTTCACTTCAGAATAAGGATATCCTTTCTTACTTCATGAATACAACGTGGAATGCCGTTGGTCTTGAAATGGAAGGTGCGCATTATCAGAAAGCGATTCAGGTGGCTTCCAAAATCCGTCACCATATTTCGCCGGATCTGTTTGTCTGCTATGCATATTACGCATCGGATAATCCGCTGGAAACCGGTTCCACACTTTCTTCTGGCGGGCTTGGCCTTACCGGTGTGAAACCAACGTATATGATTACAGGAAAAATTATTGAGAAAATTTTGAATTCATCAAAAGGATAATTTCTTAAAAACATTTGTACTGAACCCTGCTCATCTCAGCAGGGTTCGGTTTTTCCAAAATTTGTTATCTTTCCGCTTCTAATTGAAAACTTATGATTTTACGTTTTTTCGGAACGCTTTTTTTGCTTTTTTCAGGATTGCTTTTTTCGCAGCAATATGCTTATTATCAGCAATTTGCGAAATATAAAATGGACATTGATGTTGATGCAGCCAATTATACTTATAAAGGAAATCAGACGCTTACTTATAGCAATAACTCACCGGACGAACTGAAAACAGTATACTTTCATCTTTATTGGAATGCCTTTAAGCCAGGTTCCATGATGGCGCAGCGTGTGCAGAGCCAAGGTAGAAAGGGCGATTCACGGCTGCAGAAAGACGGTATTTCGCGTCTCGCTGCCATTCCGGAAGATCAGGAAGGCGCACAGAATATCCACTGGATTAAGCAGAACGGCAAAAATCTGAAGTTTGAGATTCAGGGAACCATTATGAAAGTTCAGCTTGCGGAATCCATCAAGCCAAAATCCACTACCACTTTCACAATGGAGTGGGATGCAGTGATCCCGATGCAGATCCGTCGTGCCGGAAGAAATAACCGCGAAGGAATTGAAATGACCATGACACAGTGGTATCCGAAAATCGCAGAATACGACTACGATGGCTGGGCAACTTTTGATTATATAGGGCGCGAGTTTCATGCACCTTTTTCCGATTACGATATTTCCATCAGCATTGATAAGAATTATGTAGTAGGAGCGGGCGGCGTTCTTGAAAATCCTATGGAAGTAAAAGGTTACGACGCTTCAGCCACTCCGAAGGAAGATAAAAACGGTAAAGCGACGTGGAGATGGACGGCAAAAAATATTCTTGATTTTGCCTGGGCCGCAGATCCGGATTATACGGTGGAAAATTTCACAGTACTCGACGGCCCTAAAGTGTATTACGTTTACCAGAAATCCGATAAAACCAAACTTTGGGAAGAATCCAAACCGTATGTGTCGAAGTTTTTTCAGCTGATGAATGCAACGTACGGCAGATACGCTTATCCGACTTATTCGTTTATTCAGGGCGGAGACGGTGGCATGGAATACGGAATGTGTACCATGATGCTTGGCGAAGGAACTTCTCTGGAAGGTCTCGTAGGATTGATGGTTCATGAAGGCGGACACTCGTGGAATCAGCAGATTATGGCTTACAACGAGAGCACAAAACCATGGATGGATGAAGGGTTTACCAGCTATTATGACAGTTATGTGATGAATCAGCTTTTTCCGCCTGCGCAGCCTGCAGCAAATCCGTTTGTGGGCAGTATCAACAGTTATGTTCGTTTTACAAAAAGCGGGCTTGAAGAGCCTGCCGGATGGCTTGCCGACCATCACGACCACGGAAGCGCCTATTCTTTCGCAAGCTACGTAAAGGGAGAACTTTTCCTTGTGCAGCTGGGATATATTATGGGCGAACAGAACCTTTCGTCTACCATGAAGGAGTTTTACAGCCAGTGGAAACTGAAACACCCAACAGACCGCGATTTCATGCATATTGCACAGAAAGTTTCCGGAATGGACCTGAAGTGGTTTCATCATTACTGGATCAACACGGTTAAGACAATCGACTACGCTGTGAAGAATGTTACTTACGGAAAGAACTCAACCACGGTTACGCTGGAAAACAAAGGCGAAATTCCTATGCCGGTTGATTTTTCCATCCTTACAAAAGATAATAAGGTGGTGAATTACCAGATTCCGTCAAGCATCACTCAGGAATGGAAGCAGAAAGATATCTACGGCGATTTTAAGACTTTGGATTACTGGCCGTGGACGCAGAAAGAATATACTTTTACGGTTCCATACAGCAAAGCGCAGATTTCGGTTTTGGGAATTGATTTTTCGCAGCGTCTGGCAGATGTAAATCCTGATGACAATACTGTTGAATTAAAATAAAACTGAATTTTCAATCTGATAAAAACTCACCTTAATAATCCTGTAAACTGTGAACTCAATTGTAATCAATATCGGAAATACCAACATCCGTTTCGGGCTTTTTGACGATGAAAACTGCGATATTTCCTGGGTAATCAATACGAAACCGTACAGAACCAGCGACGAACTTTTCGTGCAGTTTCTCACGCTGTATCAGTATTATAAAATTGAAGTTGAGAAAATCGAAAAAATTATTATCGGTTCTGTTGTTCCGCAGTTAACCTACGATATTACAAGAGCCATCGAAAAAATCCACGGTAAAAAACCGGTTCTGGTCGACAGGGAAACGAAATCCGGAGTTCAGGCAAAATCAAAACAGATGGGTACAGATATTTATGCGAATCTTGTTGCTGCTCATCACATGTATCCGGGAAGAAAAAAAATTGTGATTGATTTCGGAACGGCGCTTACTGCAAGTTGCCTGGCAGAAGATGGTAATACTTTGGGCGTAATTATCGCTCCGGGAATTATCACCTCGTTAAATTCGCTGGTTGGGCAGACTGCCCAGCTTCCTGAAATTGAACTGGTTAAGCCAAAATCTGTTCTCGGACTGGATACGGTAACCTGTATGCAGAGCGGAATGGTTTATGGATTCCTGGGAATGGTGGAAGGTTTTATCGAAAGAATCAACAATGAAGTTCAGGACGACTGTTTCGTAGTGGCAACCGGCGGAGTTTCACATGTTTACAAGCCGCTCACCGATAAAATTCACGTCGCAGACCGTCTTCATACCCTGAAAGGGCTTTATTATCTAGGCAAAGACGCCTAACGCTTCGATTTAAAGAAATCCTTTACGATTGCCGAACATTCTGCTTCCATGATTCCGGTTACCATTTGCGTTTTCGGATGAAGTGAAAGATGTTTGTCGATAAAACCGCGCTGTTCATCACGGGCGCCGATGACGATTTTTGAAATCTGAGACCAGTTCAGAGCGCCGCAGCACATCACACACGGTTCAAGAGTAACATACATTGTACAGTTGATGAGGTATTTTCCGCCTAAATAATTTGCGGCTGATGTGATGGCCTGCATTTCTGCATGAGCGGTAACGTCGTTCAGCGTTTCGGTTAAATTATGCGCTTTGGCGATAACACGGTTATTTGAAACTATGACGCAGCCAATCGGAACTTCATCTTTTTCAAGTGCATTCTGGGCCTCACTAAAGGCCATTTTCATAAAATATTCGTCCGTAAACATGAACTGTGATAGTTTTTTGCTGAAATTATTTCGCCTTACTGAAAATTCATTGTTAAAGGTAAGCGGAAGCGGTAACGAACAGCCATTCCGTTAACTTTAGCCGGCGAGAATTTTTCCGGAAGCATATAAACAGCAATTTCGGCCTGTCGGTTGAAAGTAAAATTATCACCGAAAGCGTTGACAGAAGACACACTTCCGTCTTTCTCCACTACAAAAACCACGTCGGTTTTCATGGTTTTATCAGGACCGACGATGCCGTCGAAGTAAAAAAGTTTGGCAACTTCACTGCGCATTTGCTGCATTCCGCCGGGATAAGTGGCCTGCGTTTCAATTTTGTCCGGACTTTTCGGATGAAGTATGGTTTCCGGTAAAGTGTGATCGTGAATGTTTTTCAGGTCTTCATTGTTTTTCACGGTAATCAATGCGCCAATCAGTGCGGTGTTCTGGATGCTGTCCATTTTCTGCATGAATTCTTCAAAATCACTTCTGATGACGGATCTTTCAAAAGGCCGTTCCTCACTGTCCAGCCTTTTTTTGAATTCTTTGGCAAGCATAAAACGGTGATTGTCGTAGAAATCCTTCACTTTCCTGAATTCCGGGTTCTGCTGGGAAAATCCGAATGCAAATATAAAAGTGAAAAGAAATGCAAGTTTTTTCATCATCAGCATTTTTCGTATTTCCAGTGGCGTGCTTTTCCTTCAGAAATCCATTCAACAGCCTGTTCCATTCTTTTATTTCGGGTGGTTTCCGTTTTGGCATCTGTGAGCCAGTTGATGTATTCTTTCCTGAAGGAAGGTGAAGCTTTGTCGAACACTTCCCATGCTTTTTTATCTGCTTTCAGAGCTGTTTCAAAATAATCGGGAACAGGCAGCGCTGTTTTGGCCGGTTCTGCTTTCTTCAGGGTAACGCCCATGTCGGTAAGTTCCATTGCTTCCGTAATAGCGGCGATGAGTTTTGCTTTCGATGGCAAATCTTCCATTTTTTCAATCTTTCCGAGTGTAAACATTCCGTTTTTCTCGCGGTCTTTGGTATATTCTTTCACCGTTTTCATTTCACTTTCAAGCCAGAAACCCATTCCGCAGTGTTTTTTAAACGCACACATCGCAGTGAGAATTTTGCCTTTGTACATAAAATGAGGATACTTCCATTTGATTCCTTCCTCAACTTCGGGACATGCTTCATGAACTGTTTCGCGGTAATGTTCTAAAATAGGTTGAGCAAATGGCTGGGCATTTTCAATATAGCTGTCGATTCTTTCGTCGCGGTTAGACATAAGGAATTATATTTTTTATAAAATTACAGATAATTATTTACTATTTCGTTCACAATAAAACGAACCTGATCGGGACGGCCTCTGTCTTTTTTTGTCTGGCCTTTATAACTACCGGTTCTTACAATAACCATTTGATATTCAGGGACAACAATAATATACTGTCCCTGTAAACCAAGGAAGAAATAATGTTTCACCGGATTGTCGTTGTTGATCCAGATTCCCATTCCGTAAATTCCGCCGGATTCTTTTGTCGGCGTAATCATTTTCTGTACAAAATCGGGATTAAGAACCTGTACGCTGTCTACTTTTCCGTTGTTCAGCATCAGTTGTCCCAGCTTTGCAAAATCTCTCGGTATTGCGTGAATGCAGCAGAAGGTTTTTTCCATGTTATTGTCGTCCGAACTCCATTTTGCATCTTTTTCCATTCCCAGCGGAATCCATATTTTTTTTGAAAGATAACTCGCTACAGGAATATTAACTGCTTTTCTGACAGCAAAACCCAGAAGCTGAGTAGCGCCACTCTGATATTCGAATCTCGTTCCCGGTTTTTCCTTGAAATCTCTCAGAAAAGTAGCTTCAGCAAGGCTGTTTCCGTAATAGGCTTTTGCATTCGGCGCTAAAGGATCTTCATAGTCTTCTTTCCACTCCAGTCCAGCTTCCATCACGGCAAGATCGTACAGCGTAAGGTCTTTGCCAAATGGAACGTTCGCATAATTCTCGTAAAAAGCTGAATATTTTTGGTAAACGCCTTCAATTTTTCCGTCGTCAATGGCTTTTCCCATCAGCATCACCGTCACTGCTTTTGCCATTGAAAACGAATTTGTTGGTGTTTCGGCTGTAAATCCGTCCCAATATTCTTCATGAAGCATTTTCCCGTTCCGGATCACCAACAGCGATGCCGTTTTGGTTGCATTCAGATCACTGATTAATCTTGAAGGCAGTTTCTTCGTATTATAGGCAGAATCCTTTTCCCAAAGTTTTGGTTTTCCGGTTAGAATGTTATTGGCAGGGAAGAGTTTTCCGTCATCAATGGTAGCGCTGTTCGTGCCCCGCAAATACGTTTTTGCAACGCCTTTGAAAAGATAATCGTAATCGAAAGTATAAGCCAAAGCAACCAATACGGCCAGTGCAAGAGCAAAACCCTTTAAAAATTTTTTCATACTGTTTTCAGCTTCGTCCGGATTTGACAAAGAATTATTACTACAAATTTAACCAATTTAAAGATTGAAACTGCTTAGAATATTCTGCAAAGTTCTTCTGCAAGAAAACTCACCTGCAGCGGCCGAAGTTTATCGTCGACAGGAAGATTGTTGTCATGTCCGGTTTTGACGATAATCAGCTGTTTTTCCGGAATAACCACAAGAAACTGGCCCAGAAAACCATAGAGAAACTGGTGTTTCACGTGGCAGTCTTTGTTCACCCAAACCGAATATCCAAAAGCATCATTTGCCGAGGTCGGTTCCTTCATTTTCTTGATGAAATCTTTGCTGATGATCTGTTTTCCCTGAAATTCTCCGTCATGAAGCAAAATCAGACCTATTTTTGCCAAATCTCTGGCTGTCGCATGGATGCAGCAGAACGCCTTTTCCATGCCTTTTGAATCAATGCTCCATTTTGCAGAATAATTCATTCCCAACGGAATCCATATTTTTTCTGATAGATATGAAGCCAAAGACTTCCCGACTGCTTTACGCAACGCAAATCCTAAAAGTTGAGGCGCAGCGCTTTGATACTCGTATTTTATTCCAGGCATTTCCCTGAGTTTACGCTCAAAAACCTGTTTTTCAAGATCTTCAACGAAATACTGCCGTGAATTGGGCGCAAACGGATGATGGTATTCTTCGGCCCAGTCCAGCGCGGCCTGCATCTGCATTAAGTGTTTCAATGTAAGATGTTTACCGAATTCATCTTCTGCGAATTCCGGATAAAAACCGGAGAATAGCTGGTCTTCACTTTTGATGGTTCCTTCGTCAATGGCGGCTCCAACCAACATTCCCAAAATGCCTTTCGCCATGGAAAAAGAATTCATCAGCGAGCCGGAATGATGGCCGTTCCAGTACTTTTCATGAAGAATTCTTCCGTTTTTGATGACCAGAAGAGATGAAGCTTTGGTTTCTTCGAGATTTTCAATAACTGATTGCGGAAGAACAGTAGTGTTGTACTTTTCGTCAATATCCCAGTCAATAGGAATTCCATTCGGAACCGGATTAATATCAAAGTGCGGCGCATCATCAATGGAAGGCGTCAGCGGTTTTTTTGTAAGGTTCTTTCCGACCGCTTTCAGCAGGAAACCGTTTTTGGTTGCCAGTAAAACGCCTATAGTTCCAACAATAGCTGCACCGAAGGTAGTCCAGAACTTTTTCATAATCAAATATATTCAAAAAAAATCCCGCAAAAACTGCGGGAAAATATTTGTGCTGTTAAAGTTTATTAAATTTTCGAAAGCAGCGTTCTGAAGTTTACTTTCTCATCAATAATTCTTCTTAAATCGGCGACAGCAACTCTTTCCTGTTTCATTGTATCGCGTTCTCTTAAAGTTACGGTGTTGTCATTCAGAGAATCGTGGTCAACGGTGATGCAGAAAGGCGTTCCGATGGCATCCATTCTTCTGTAGCGTTTTCCGATGGCGTCTTTTTCTTCGTAATAAACGTTGAAATCATACTTCAGATCGTCGTAGATTTTTGTTGCAAATTCAGGCAGTCCGTCTTTTTTCACCAAAGGCAGAATTGCAGCTTTTACCGGAGCCAAAGCCGGTGGAAGTGAAAGTACCGTTCTTTCGGAACCGTCTTCCAAAGTTTCGTTTTTCAGGCAGTGCGACATTAAAGCGAGGAACATTCTGTCCAGACCGATGGAAGTTTCCACCACATACGGAACATAGTTTTCGTTTCTTTCCGGATCGAAATACTGAAGCTTTCTTCCTGAAAATTTCTCGTGCGCGCCCAAGTCGAAATCGGTTCTCGAGTGAATCCCTTCCAACTCTTTAAAGCCAAACGGAAACTTAAACTCAATATCTGCTGCAGCGTTGGCGTAATGCGCCAGTTTTTCGTGATCGTGGAATTTATAGTTTTCCTGTCCCAAACCAAGCGCCAAATGCCAGTTCAAACGTTTTTCTTTCCATTCTTCGTAAAATTTCAGTTCAGTTCCCGGCGGAACGAAAAACTGCATTTCCATCTGCTCGAATTCACGCATTCTGAAGATAAACTGCCTTGCAACAATCTCGTTTCTGAACGCTTTTCCAATCTGTGCAATTCCGAAAGGAAGTTTATGTCTTGATGTTTTCTGAACATTCAGAAAGTTCACAAAAATTCCCTGTGCGGTTTCCGGACGGAGATAAAGGTCGGTTGCGTTTTCCGCAGAAGCACCTAATTTTGTTCCGAACATCAGGTTGAATTGGCGAACATCGGTCCAGTTTTTAGAACCGGTATCAGGATCGGCAATTTCCAGTTCTTCAATCAAAGCTTTTACGTCTGCAAGATTTTCAGTTTCCAGAGATTTAGCCATTCTTGAAAGGATGGTTTTCTGCTTTTCGCGGTATTCCATCACACGCGGATTCGTGCTTTCAAACTGTTCTTTATCAAAAGCATCACCGAATCTTTTTGCGGCCTTATCAATTTCTTTCTGTGCTTTGTCTTCCACTTTCGCGCAGTAATCTTCAATAAGAACATCGGCGCGGAAACGTTTTTTGGAATCTTTATTGTCAATCAAAGGATCGTTGAACGCATCAACGTGGCCGGAAGCTTTCCAAGTTGTCGGATGCATCAGAATTGCAGAATCAATCCCGACAATGTTTTCATTCAGCTGAACCATTGCTTTCCACCAATACTGCTTGATGTTGTTTTTCAGTTCAGCGCCGTTCTGTCCGTAATCGTAAACCGCTGAAAGTCCGTCATATATCTCACTCGAAGGAAAAATAAAACCATATTCTTTTGCGTGGGAAACCACATTTTTGAAAACATCTTCCTGCTTTGCCATAAATTCTTGATTTGAAGTGCAAAAGTAAGGAAATTGAAAGACTTTTCAGCATTTTTTAGGAGCCGGGAACCTGCTTTCGCTACTCGCTTTTTCTTGCGGCGGCGCAGCCGCCGCAAGAAAAGAGCTCAAACATGCCGCTCAATCAGGGCTATGAAGTAGTAATTCTATTCAAACAGATTTTTCAATCAAGGTAAGTTTGTGTTCTGAGGGTTTATTTAAGTAAATTTGTAAAACCTTTTTTTACAATGTACAAAAGCATTCTCCGTCCGTTTCTGTTCAGTCTTGATCCCGAAAAAGCTCATCACGTAACATTTTCTCTGCTGAAAAATTTTGGTAGATTGGCAAAACTTTTTTTACCGAAACCTGTTGTTGATAAACGTTTGGAGCGCGAAGTGTTCGGACTGAAATTTAAAAATCCTGTTGGTTTGGCTGCAGGTCTGGATAAAAATGCGGTCGCTTTTCAGGAATTTGATGATTTGGGATTCGGATTTGTGGAAATCGGAACTTTAACGCCGAAACCACAACCCGGAAATGATAAAAAAAGACTGTTCCGTCTCATTGAAGATTCCGGAATTATCAACAGAATGGGCTTCAATAATGAAGGTGTTGATGCTGCAGTTGAACGTTTGAAGAAAAACAAAAAAGGCATTCTTATTGGAGGAAACATCGGAAAAAATAAAGTAACACCCAACGAAAACGCTGTCGATGATTACATCATCTGCTTCAACAAACTATTTGATTATGTTGATTATTTCGTCGTAAATGTTTCTTCACCCAACACACCCAATCTTCGTGAACTTCAGGATAAAGAACCTTTAACTAAACTTTTAGGTGAACTTGAGGAACTGAATTCAAAAAAAGAAAAACCGAAACCGATTCTGCTTAAAATCGCTCCCGATTTGTCTGATGAACAGCTTTTGGACATCATTGATATTGTAAAAGAAACCAAAATTGCCGGAGTTATCGCAACCAATACTACGCTTTCCCGCGAAGGTTTAAAATCTGAAAATAAAAAGGAAACGGGCGGACTTTCCGGTAAACCTTTAACGAAAAGATCAACTGAAGTGATTCGTTTTCTTTCCGAGAAAAGCGGAAAAGCATTTCCGATTATCGGTGTCGGCGGAATTCACACTGCAGAAGACGCCATTGAAAAACTCGATGCAGGCGCAAGTCTGATTCAGCTTTACACCGGATTTATCTACGAAGGTCCGGAACTGATTTCCAAAATCAACAAGAAAATTCTTGAACAGACAAAATAATTTTCTGAATTTCTTAACGCTAAAATCTGTTAATATTTAGTTTAAACAGTGTCTTTTTCCGTAACTTTAAAAGATTAAAAAATAAATTTTTATGGGAAGATTAAAAGATAAAGTCGCTATCATTACCGGTGGCGCGATGGGAATGGGCGCAAAAACCGCAGAACTTTTTGCCAGAGAAGGCGCAAAAGTGGTGATTGCCGATTACAACTCAGAAAAAGGTCAGTAACAGACTGATAAAATTAAAGCGGAAGGCGGTGAATGCAGTTTCATAAAAACCGATGTTTCCAATTCGGAAGATATTCAGAATATGGTGAAATTTACTGTAGAAACTTACGGCCGACTTGATGTTGCCGTGAACAATGCAGCAATTACTCCGGATGACAAACCTTTGGCAGATTTCGATGAAGCGTATTGGGACCGTTTAATGTCGATCGATTTGAAAGGTGTTGCGCTTTGTGTGAAATATGAAGTTCAGCAGATGCTGAAACAGGGAAATGGCGGTTCAATTATCAACACCTCTTCTGTGAGCGGAATCCGTCCGCAACCGGGAACGCCGGCTTATATTGCTGCAAAACATGCGGTAATCGGACTTACAAAATCGGCGGCGATGGATTATTCTCCACATCGAATCCGCGTAAATTCCGTTGCACCGGGCGCAATTGATACGCCAATGTTGCAGGGCGCACTGAAACAGTTCAACCTGGATCCGGTTGCTTATGCGAAACAGTTGAGTACGCTTGGAAGATTTGCGCAGCCGGAAGAAGTTGCTGAAGCCAATCTGTGGCTCGCTTCCGATGCTTCGTCATACGTTACAGGAACTGTTCTGAATGTTGATGGTGGTTATACAGCGATGTAAATTCAGATACAAATAAGATGAGATCCACGAAGAAATTCGTGGATTTTTTATATGAAGAAGTGTGCGATGGTATAAATTACAAGTCCAACCAAACCGCCCACCAAAGTTCCGTTCACACGGATGAACTGAAGGTCTTTTCCGACTTCCAGTTCCAGTTTGTCCGAAAGTTCTTTGCCTTCCCAGTTTCCAACGGTTGAAGAAATCAAATCGCCGAACTGATGTGTGTTTTTCAGAATGTATTTGTACGCCGTAACACGAATCCAGTGATCAATTTTGTACTGAAGTTTTTCATCATTCTGAAGATTGACAGATAGTTCTGCAATATTTCTCTGAATATATTTTTTCAGCGCGGAATCTTCATTTTCGAGTTCTGCTGAAACTGATTTCTTAATGGAATTCCAGATGTCCTGAGAATATTGGTTGAGTTTTTCTTCTTTCAGAAAATTTTCGCGCACGTTGCGGAACTCTTCTTCCCATTCTTCATTCTCCTTCAGTTCATTGGCAAATGCAAAGAGTTTTGAAGTAATTTCGTTTCGCAAAGAATGTTCCGGATTATTTTCAACATCTTCAAAAAATTTGGAAAGTCCGGAAGTAATTTTGTCGGCAATTGCATCATCCACAAACTTCGGAATCAAAGTGAAACTTTCTTTTTTCACCTTTTCACGAACCAAATCCTGATTGTTCACGATGTAAGTTTTAATCTGTTGCGCAAGTTTGGTCATCACTCTCTGATGGTCATTTCTTTCCAGAATATAATCGAGGCCGTTGCCGATAATCCGGTTCACTTTTACGTCTTCCGACATTTCTTTCGCTTTGTTGGCAATGAAATTGACCACGGCTTTGTCATCCAGCTTATGCAGAATATCGAGTACAATTGTTGCTGTTTCGTGAAGCAGAACTTCCTGATTTCTCGGTTTTGAAAGCCATTCTCCAACAAAATGTGAAACTTTCAGTTTCAGAATATACGGACGAATATTTTGCGGAGAAAGAAAATTATCAACCACGAAACTTCCGAGATTCCCACCAATCTGTTCTTTTTTATTCTGAATTAAATTGGTGTGTGGAATTTTCAGTCCTAAAGGATGATGGAAAAGCGCTGTAACCGCGAACCAATCAGCTAAAGCTCCAACCATTGCCGCTTCGGAAAAAGCGCGGACATAACCAATCCAGTGCGAATCATCAGATTTCTGTAAAATCGTCGTTATAATAAATATGACCGCCATCAGAACGAAAAGTCCTGTTGCGAAAGCTTTGTATTTGCGGAGCTGTTTCCGTTTTTGCTCATCATTCATTGAATCAAATTTACTAATTTTGGAAGAATGAAATTTTTAAAATTCATACTGATATTTACATTTCTGCAGGCTTGCTCGCAGACGAATCCACCTTTAAAACCAGCTCCAATGGAAGATCAATCAGCAAAAAACAATCCATATTATTCCCGTACAGATTCTGCAAAAGTCCGCGCTTCCAACGATGAGTGGAAAAAAGTGCTTTCACCTGAACTGTACAGCATTGCGCGAACTGCCGCAACGGAACGACCGCACACCGGGAAATACAATAATTTTGATGAATTGGGCGAATATTACTGTGCTGCGTGTGGAAATCATCTATTTAAAAGTGATCAGAAATTTGCTTCAACCTGCGGTTGGCCAAGTTTTTTTGAAGCCGATAGAAACGGAGTGGCTTATCTCCGCGATTCTTCACATGGCATGGAAAGAATTGAAGTTGTCTGCAAACGCTGCGACGCGCATTTGGGACATGTTTTCAACGACGGACCACCACCAACAGGAATGCGTTACTGCATGAATTCAATCAGTCTGGAGTTTGTGCCGGATAAATAATTTTATGAATAAACTGAATCAATATTTAAGCTACATTGCTTTGGCGTGTACCTTTTTTCTGATTTATTTGGTGGTTCAGTATCTCTTTCCGGAATACTTTAATTACCATATTATTGGAATAGTGCATCAGCTGTTTATTATTCCAGTTCTGGTGATTTCTTTTTTCACTTTTATTTACAGTACGGTTTTTATGTTCAGGACAAAAGGCAATGAAAAAATCCGGCCTGTTTTTGTTATCAGCTTCATTAATATCACAATATTGGTCCTGTTGGGTGCTTTTGCTGAATAATAATTACGTTAAGAAATTATAAAATACCGTTAAAGTTTTACAATTTAACCATCTGATATTTATGTTTTTATAAATTTGTGTCGCCAAATGAATTTAACATAATATAATTAGATGAAAAAATTGATAGTCGCCCTGGGTGTAACATTTGCTGTAGCAACTTCCTATATTTCTTCCGACAAAGTTATTTCAGCAAGCAATAATTCAGCAGAAAAAGATACTGCAGCTGCAATGGTGAAAGCCGATTTCGCAGCCATTAATACAGAAAAAACACTCAGTGCTTCCGAAGATCTTTATCAGAAAATTTCCTTTGACGGAATCAATAAACTGAACTTTGATGTTTTCGAAAAAGCACTTACCGGCTTTGATAACCTGAAAAAAGCTGGAAAAATTGATGCCTCTACGAAACTTCTTACAATTTGTGATTTCTCGCTTTCTTCCAATGAAAAAAGACTGTGGATCATCAATACTGAAACCGGAGAAATTCTTTTCAATTCTTTAGTAGCACACGGAAAAAATACTGGCGAAGAATTTGCCACCAAGTTTTCCAATACTGAAAGTTCGCTTCAGAGCAGTTTGGGCTTTTACCTAACGGATGCTACTTATGAAGGAGAAAACGGTTATTCACTGCGGCTTTTGGGAATGGACGACGGTTACAATGATGCAGCATTAAGAAGAGCAGTGGTAATGCACGGCGCAGATTATGTGAGTGAAGAATTTGCCGCACAGCACAAAAGAATCGGCAGAAGCTGGGGTTGTCCGGCAGTTCCGAGAGCTTTGGCGAAGCCGATCATCAATACAATAAAAGGTAAAAACGTTCTGTTTATCTATTATCCGGATCAGAAATATTTAAGCTCGTCCAAATGGCTGAATGCTTAAACGCTATTTAAAAACAACAAAAAAGGACCTCAATTGAGGCCCTTTTTTAATTTTCGAAAGCGGTTTCAATTTCATCACTGAATTTATAGGAATTCAGCAGCCAGCCCTCACCATTGTTATAATAGGTGAAGAGAAACGTAATGTAATGATAATCGAATTTCAGCAGGTAAACCTTTCTCATAACTGTATTTCCGATCTTCTGATCCTTAACAAACTCATAGGATTTGGCTTTTCCGTAACGGCTTTCCATTAAATTAAAGTTTTTGATCGTCTGCGATTCAAGCTGATCCAGTTCATTTTCCGGGATTATCCATTTCATCCGCAGAATACTGTAGGCATTTGTGATTTTGTTTTTCGAAAGTGAATTCATGACATCTTCTGTAAACGAGTTGATTTCCTGCGTGGTTTTAAAATAGCTTTTCGAAATTTCCTGCGCTTTCATCATTTGAAGTGAAAAAAACAGGCAGAACAAAAGAGAAAAATATTTCATCGGTTAAATTTTCCTAAAACTAAAAAAAGGATTTCAATAAATGAAACCCTTTTCAGTGAAATATAAAGGCGTTTCTAGAATTTTACATCAAATCCCATATAAACGTTCAGCGGCATAATCGGCGCGTATACCATTCCGCCGTCAAAATAATTACCGAACGGATTCTGTGCATCAATAATCGGGTTCTTCTGAGTGTAGGAAGTGAGGTTCTCAGCTCCCGCATAAATCCTGATGTTATTGTTAAAATCTTTCGCAATCTGCGCATTCCAGGTCATATAAGAATCGGAATATGCCGGAAGCTGAAATTCTGCTGGATTTGAAGACATATCCGGAAGTCTCTGCCTGCCCACCAGATTGAAAGTAGTATCAAAAGACCATAAACCGCCTTTGTCATTTTTTTCTGTGGAATAAGCCAGATTCAGGAAACCTCTGTGTTTTGCCATAAACGGAACTTCGCGTCTTCCGTCCTGATAATCTGCCTGAACATCATAAAATTTATACGCCAGACGCACATCGAAGTTTTTTACAGGCGAAAAATCCCACTGTGTCTGGAAGCTGTTTGCCCATGATTTACCGTCCAGATTATAAAAAGCCATCGTTTGCGGAGACTGATCCAAATCGATTAAAACCTGATCCTGAAAATCTGTTCTGAAGAAATCCGCAACAATCATCGATTTGTTTCCGAAAAGGTTGAATTCCTGCTGCAGACTCGCGCCGTAATTCCATGCAATTTCAGGTTTCAGACCGTAGATTTCACCGTCGTTCTGCTGAATATCTATAAATCGACCAGAAGCGAAGTACGCCTGGCTTTCCGCAAAAATATTGGCTGTACGGAAACCTCTTCCTGCCGAAAGTCTCAGAATGGTTTTCGGTGCAATATCGTATTTAAAGTTCAGTCTTGGTGTAAACTGTGTTCCGGCAAGGTTATGAAAATCTGCTCTTGCACCGGCTACCAAAGTGTATTTCAGGCCTGTTAAAGTATATTCAAAGAAAATCCCCGGAACGGTTTCTGTCCGTTTGAAATTCTGAAGAAGATAATCTTCGTCGTATTTGTCGTAGAGGAAACTTGCGCCGGTTTTGTATTTGTGGTTGGTGTTTCCGAGGATACTTTCAAAAATCAGATTGGAATAATACGTTGTCTGCTTTCCGAAATAATCTCTCAATCCGAAAAAACTGTCCTGCTGATGATAGGTAAACTGGTTCATCCAGCCGATACTTTGGTAAGGTTTGTCTTTAAAAACATGCCCGGTTTTGTTCCAGACGTGAAAACGTGAAATGTCGATTCCGACGCCATAAGCGTTCTGTTCACTCTGGTCGAGTTGTCTGTTGAAAGCCATCTGTCCGCCCTGTCTTTTATCCTGAACGAAATTAATTCCGAAATGCGAACCCCAGCCGGTATGGTCTAAATCGTTGTAATCCAGAAGATAAGCTGCGTTGATCTGTGTTCCGGTTGGCTGATCCAGAAAACCGTCATCATTGTAATCCATTTTGGCTAAAGTGCCGTTTCCGTGAAGGAGAATGGTGTTCGACCAATGGTCGGAAAGGGAAGAGGTATGCGTGATATTGGCTTCTGTTCTGGCATTGATGTCTCCGAAAATATTCAGCGTAGTTTCGGGTTCTCCTTTGAATTTCAGCAATTCAGTATTGATCTGTCCGGTGATACTTTCATAGCCGTTCGTCACGGTTGAGCCGCCTTTTGTAAGCTGAATTCCGCCAATCCATCTTCCGGGAATAAAATTCAGGCCATACGGAGTTGCCAGTCCGCGGATTTCAGGAAGAAGTTCTTTCGTTAACGAAGTATATTTCTGATCCAAACCCAACATTTTCAGCTGCTTGGTTCCGGTTACTGCATTGGAAAATGAAACATCAACCGTGGCATTGGTTTCAAAACTTTCAGACAGATTACAGCAAGCGGCTTTCAGAAGTTCTTTCTGTCCGATGTTAAAAGTAAGGTCGGCTGATTTCCGGCTTAACGCTGTCGGTTCCTGAACTTTAGTAATCGTTACTCCTTCAATGCTGGTGTCGAAATGCTCATCATGTTCCAGATTCTTTTCACGTTTTGCGATTTTGGATTCCGTGTCAGAAGTTGACACAAACTGCATTGGATTGGTCGCGTGTCCGCCTTCCAGTTTCACCTGTTCGCCTTCACCGGGAAACTTTGAATTCCTGTCATACAAACAGCATTTCGGCAGTGCGGCATACGTTGCATCAGAAGTTTTGTACTTTTCGTTATCGTGTCCAACTTCTGCGAGTTTCTGCAGTAAACTGTCGGAAGAAAAAGCACTCTCATCAAAATCAACAGCCAGTTTCTGAGTTTCCGGAGACCAGATAGCAGATCTTGCGCCCATTTCCAAGGCCGTAGTTTCAATTCTTGTTTTACATGAGCTGCAGTTCCCTTTTACAAAAAACTGTTTGGGCGCTGTTTTCTGAGCCACTTCAAAATGCCCGCTGTTATTCGGAGTGGCTGATGCTAAAAAAGAGGTTGTGCGGTCGTAAAGGCAACATCCGGGAAGTTCACTGTAAACTGCGTCGGGAGCAGAGAATTTTTCATTATCGTGTCCAACATCAGCTATTTTTTTTAGAATTTCGGATGAAGTTACTTTTGAGCGGTCAAAATCCATTGTCAGTGTCTGGTTTTCGGCATTCCAAACTGCGGAAGTTGCTCCGGCTTTCTTGGCAGTAGTTTCAATACGTTCCTTACACATACTGCAGTTTCCTTTTACCAGAAACTTGTTGTCCACGTCAGGATTTTGATCTGAAGTTACATTTTTGTTCGGTGCTTCTTCAGCTCTGTCGTAATGGCAGCAGCCGGGAAGACCGTCATAAACCGATTGCGAGGTTTTATACTTTTCGTTGTCATGCCCAACTTCCGCTATTTTTTTAAGCAATGCATCCAGCGATGTTTTTTCGCTGCTGAATTCAACATTGAGGATTTTTGTATCAGCATTCCAGTTGGCATAAGTGGCACCGTTTTGTTTAGCGGTGGTTTCAATTCGCTCTTTACACATGCTGCAGGCTCCGTTTACCCAGACAGTAGCCGGATTGGTTTGTGCCGCGATGAAACTTCCCAGGAAAAGAAGAAGTGTAAATATATTTTTTTGTAAAATGTTCATTTATAATAAGTTAAATTAATTTTTCTGAAATAATAGAACAGCCGGAGTCTTTTCGGAATATTTCCGGAAAAGTCACAGTTGTGGCTGTCAGATAATTAATTAACCTATTTTTGGCGGTTGCCAGATCTTTGAAAAGATGTCGGAAATTTCAGGCGTAACGTAAGTAAATGTTTCCTTCTGCACCTGAATTTTGGAATATGAAATCAGCGTTTCATGCGAAACCGGATAAAAGAAAGCGGCTGCGAAATGGCAGCTTGCGCAGGCTGTACACTGGTCTCCACAGGAATTCTGCTGGTTGGAGTCGTGACACGGTTTCTCTTCTTTCTGTGTTTTCTTACAGCAGTCATTCGACTGATCTGAAGATTTGCAGCACGACATTTCTGAAGACTGGGCAAAGGAAATCTGGCCAGGAAGTATAAAACTGCCCAACGCAAAAATCATCAGCAATATTTTCAGTCTTTTCGCCATGCGTGCTGCAAATTTATGAATTTTATTTTAGAGGCGCTCCCACGGCGATATCGCATCGGTGCCCCGGCTCGCCATGTGCCGGATTTACTGCAAGCGCTTTGCCGTTTGCATCCAATGCCGGTGTACTGGGCGCTGCAACCGTTGCCGGAAGAGGTTTGCTCGCTGTTGTTACTGTCTGTGCAGGAGTCGGCGGCGTGGAAGTGTTTCCTGCCGGACTGTTCAGCGGTGCGCCAACCGCAATATCACATCTGTGTCCCGGTTCACCGTGTGGTGGATTCATGCCCGGAGCCGTCTTTTGTTGTGCGGATGTTGTTGCCGGTTGCATTTCAGTAGGATTAATGGTAATCGGTTGTGATGGAGTTGCCTGTACAGTGTTTGAAGCGGTATTTCCTGCCGGCATATTCAATGGTGCTCCAACAGGAATATCGCAGCGGTGTCCCGGTTTTCCGTGTTCCGGATTCAGTGCAGTTCCCGGAGTCACAGCAGCTGAATTCTGGTTGCCAACCTGTACGGTATTGCCGGTTGCAGGCGCTGTGGAACCTGAAGGAAGCAGCATGCTTGTTGCAGAATTTTTAGCCTGAGCTGATGTGTTTGTGGTAGTTCCCACGCCTTCAATATGAGTTGCTTTTGCCTCTTTCTTACAGGAAAACGTAATAAAAGCAGTAGCAAGAAGAAGAATATTCAGTTTTTTCATTATATTTTTTGTTAGAATACAAAAATAGCAAATTCAAAAGTAATGAATCTGCTATTATGATGTGTTCAGTCTATTTTAGCGATCAGTTTTTAACCAGAAGCCGGAAACCTTCACCATGAACGTTAATAATTTCCAAACCTTCATCATCTTTCAGAAGTTTACGCAGTTTTGCGATGTAAACATCCATACTTCTTGCGGTAAAGTAATTTTCTTTTTTCCAGATTTTCCTTAAAGCCAGATCTCTCGGCATAAAGTCGTTTCTGTGAAGACAAAGCAATTTCAGAAGTTCATTTTCCTTTGGTGAAAGCTTGTACTCGTTGTCATGCACGCGAAGCTGTCTCAGCATCGAATCGAAAAAGATATTGGAAATCTTGAACTGTTCCTGCTCTTCGCTTTCCATAGTGGCGCTTCTCTGAAGGATGGCTTTTATTTTATACAGAAGAAGCTCAGTATCAAATGGTTTTGTTATGTAATCGTCGGCCCCTATCTGGTAGCCTTTCAGAATGTCTTCACGCAGATTTTTTGCGGTAAGGAAGATAATCGGTGTGTTTTTATCAATCTTTTTCACATCTTCAGCGAGGGAAAAACCGTCTTTCTTCGGCATCATCACATCAAAAATGCAGATGTCGAATTCGTTTTCCGTAAATTCTTTCAAGCCCTGTTCGCCGTCGGTAGCCAGGGTAACTTCAAAATTATTGATGGTTAAATAATCTTTGAGTACAGCTCCGAAACTCTGGTCGTCTTCTACTAATAAGATTCTGTTGCTCATATATTTTGTTTTTAGTTTAAATGTTTATGATTCTGTTTCTAATGATTCATCGGAATTTTCAGCGTGAATGTTGATCCTTTGCCTTTATGGGAGTCTACCAAAATGTGGCCTTTGTGCAGTTCAATAATTTTCTTCACATAAGACAGACCGAGGCCCTGCCCCTTCACATTATGGATGTTTCCGGTTTCTTCACGGAAGAATTTTTCGAAGATTTTCTTCCTGTTGTCGTTTTCCATTCCCATTCCTTTATCGGAAATTTCGATCACATAAAAATTGCCTTCATTTTTGGTTCTTACTTTAATCTGAGGTGTTTCCGGCGAATATTTGTTGGCATTGTCGAGCAGATTGATCAGCGCGTTGGAAAGGTGAAATTCATCTACTTTGAAATTATATTTGGGAGCTTCAAACTCCTGCGTAAGCGTTCCGTTCCGCTGTGCAACAATAAGCCCGAAAGATTCTGAAATCTTCTTAATCAGTTCGCGGACATTGGTTTCCTTCAGGAAAAGCTGTACTTCATTCCGTTCAAGCTTACTCATGTTCAGAACATTTTCCACCTGTTTTTTCATCCTCAGGTTTTCCTGTTTGATGAGCCCGGAATAATACTTCACTTTTTCCGGATTGGTAGCAATCTTGTCATTCGCCAAAGAGTCGGTTGCCACAGAAATGGTTGCCAGAGGTGTTTTGAATTCATGCGACATATTGTTGATGAAATCGGTCTTCACTTCTGCAATTTTCTTCTGACGCATCATATAATTGATGGAAATAATGTAGATACCCAGAATCGTCAGCAACGACATGAACGTTCCCAGAAGCATCGGCAGGTTATTTTTGGCAAGCGAATAATCCTTTCTTGGAAAAACGAGCGCTAAAGTATATAAAGTACGGTCTTTACTGTCGGTAAAAAGCGGATAGGAATAGCTGTCGCCGCTGTTTTCGTTTATATAGGTATCATTGGAAATGGCGGTGAGTTTTCTGGTTTTATCAAGTACGCCGTAACCGAATTTGGTATCAATTCCCTTTAAAGCAAGTTCTCTGTCCAAAACAGAGTCCAGGATTTTTGCGTCAACGCGTTTGTTGATGGCAAGGTTGGTTGCGTTAAGTTTGGCAAACTCCCGGAAATTGAATTCGCCGCTCTCAATGGAAGTATTCAGTTCCGAAGTCAGCGGTGTTGGCGCATCGTCTTTCTTACGGATTTTGGTGATTGCCTCATCGGTATACATTTTTGTAACCTTGAGACTGTCGCCTTTTTGGGAAATCGGAATATCCTGCTTTTCAATAATGTTTTTGTAAGTGGTAATCTGTCTTTTGCTGGCCGAATCTTCAACGGTCTGAATCATCGTGAGCGACGGCTGGTTTCCGTTTTTTACAGCTTCCTTGTCGAAATCTTTGTACTGTTCGTAATATTTTTCAATTTCGATATCACTGATTTTTTTTGAAGTTTCTTCCAAAGCTGCGTGAACCTTGTTGGAAAAATCCTGCTCCAAAGCGCCGTAATAACCTTTCAGCCAATAGAATTGCAAAGCGACGAAAACAATTAATGAAATCGTCATAAACACAGATATAATCGGGATGAATTTATTGTTCATCAGATAATTTTTGACTTTGAAATGTTAAAATTAATCATTTTAAGAATATACAAACAAAAAATGCACCTTTTTATTGTGCATTTTGTCTTAAAAAACTGATTTTTAACGTAATATTTTTAATCAATAAGCGCGAGAGTCGCTTCATCAAACAGATTTTCGTCTATAAAGTACTGAATAACAGCTTTTTTCATCAGAATCTGCTGTTCGTTGGGCTTCAATTCCGGCAATTGCTGAAGTTCTTCAAAGTGGGGAAAACCGTCCGGATCATATTCGGTAAAACGGTAATATCCAAAGGGTTCCAGTAAACGGCAAACGGCAATATGAATCAGATTGACCTTGTCGTCTTTTGTATATTTCTGCTTTCCGCCGCCCAGTTCCTGAACGCCAATCAGAAAAAGAATCGTTTCAATCGGAACATTTTTCTCGGTCTGAAAATTTTCTTCAAAAAACTGTTCTACTTTTTTCCAAAGTTCTGCTTCTGTCATGCTGTAATGTTTTCCAGTTTGAATAAAAATGCAAATTCCAGCGCATCTTCCTTTAAGCTTTCGAATCTGCCGCTCGCGCCGCCGTGTCCGGAACTCATATCAGTCTTGAAAATCAGGATGTTGCTGTCGGTTTTCAGTTCGCGCAGCTTGGCTGTCCATTTCGCAGGTTCCCAGTACTGAACCTGAGAGTCGTGAAATCCTGTGGTAATCAGAGTGTTGGGATAATTTTTCTTTTCAATATTGTCATATGGCGAATAGGACTTCATATAACGGTAATATTCGCGGTCTTTTGGGTTGCCCCATTCTTCAAATTCACCGGTTGTTAAAGGAATTGTCTCATCAAGCATTGTCGTCACAACGTCAACAAAAGGAACCTGCGCAACGATTCCGTTGAACAGTTCCGGTTCAAGATTCATTACTGTTCCCATCAGCATTCCGCCTGCGCTTCCGCCCATCGCATAAATATGTTTTGAAGACGTGTAGTTTTCGGAAATAAGAAATTTTGCAGCATCAATAAAATCGTAAAAAGTATTCTTCTTGAAGAGCATTTTTCCTTCCTCGTACCATTCCCTACCCAAATATTCCCCGCCGCGGATGTGCGCAATGGCATAAATAAATCCACGGTCTAAAAGCGATAGTCTTACATTCGAAAAACTGGCATCAACGGTATGTCCGTAGCTTCCGTAACCGTACAAAAGCAGCGGAGTTTCAGAAGATTTTTTGGTGTTTTTGTGATAAACAAGTGAAACCGGAATCTTTGACTTTCGGTCTCGCGAGTTGGCCCATATTCTTTCTGAAACATAATTTTCCGAACTGAATTTCCCGCCAAGAACTTCCTGCTGTTTCAGTAAAACAGTTGTTTTTTCCTTCATGTCATACTCGAAAGTAGAACTTGGACAGGTGAGCGAAGTGTAACCGTAACGAAGTTTTTGAGTATCAAATTCCAGATTGATTCCGATAAAAGCCGCATAGGCCGGATCCGAAAACGGTAGATAATGTTCTGTTCCACCGTTATTTTCAATAATTCTGATCTGAAGAAGACCTTCCTTGCGCTCTTCGAGCACAAGATAATTTTCGAAAATCTCAAAACCTTCAAGCAGAATTTCCTTTCTGTGCGGAATAACGTCTTCCCAGTTTTCCAAACCACAGTTTTTAACCTTCGTCTTTACCAGTTTGAAATTGGTGGCGTCATCCGCATTTGTAATGATGTAGAATTCATCTTTGTAGTGTTCTACGGAATATTCAAGATCTTCAGTTCTTGGCTGAATTACTTTCCATTCTGCGTCAACATCTTCTGCGGGTATGAAATGATGTTCGTCTGAAGTCGAGCTGGAAGAAGCGATGAAAATGTATTTCAGACTTTTCGTTTTGAAAACGTTGACATCAAAACCGTCGTCTTTTTCATGAAAAACCAGTTGATCCTGCTCTTCGGAAGTTCCAAGTTTGTGAAGATAAACCTGAAATGCGCGAAGCGAATCATCTTTCCTTATATAATAGATGTGCTGATTGTCGTTCGCCCAAACCGCTTTTCCGGTACAGTTGCTGATTTCATCGGCATAAATTTCACCTGTTTTAAGATTCTTGAAGTGAATCGTGTAAATTCTCCGCCCGATTTTATCATCGGAATAACTCGCAATCTCATTGTTCGGGCTCACGGTTATACTTCCGATCTCGAAAAATTTCTCGCCTTCCGCAAGAATATTGGCATCAATCAGAATTTCCTCTTCATTGTCCAGCGACTGAAATTTTCTGGTGAAAATCGGATACTCCTTTCCTTCCTCGTAGCGAACAATATACCAATACTGGTTGAAAAAATACGGCAGCGACTGATCATCTTTCTTGTAGCGCGCCTTCATTTCCTCGAAAAGTTCTTCCTGAAATTTCTCCGTGTCTTTCATGATGAAGTCACAGTAAGCGTTTTCAGCTTCAAGGTATTCCTTAACTTCGGGGTTTTCCCGCTCGTTCATCCAGAAATAACTGTCGGAGCGCTGATCGCCGTGAATTTCAAGTATTTTATCTGTTTTTTTTGCTATTGGGGGCTGCATTTTTCTGTAAAAAGATCAAATTTATAAATAAAAAACCATCTTTCCGGTGAAGGAAAAGACGGTCTTAATTTTGTTTTTATGGTGAACCTTACTTATTAAGGTTACGGATGTATTTTTCAATGGCCATCGTCATCGAAGGTGTTTCTTTGCTTGGCGCCATTACGTCAACTCTGAATCCTGCTTCTTCTGCTGCGTTCTGAGTGGTGTTTCCGAAAACAGCAATTTTGGTTTCGCCCTGTTTGAAATCGTCAAAATTCTGCTTTAAAGAACGGATTCCCTGCGGACTGAAGAAAACCAGCATGTCATATTCCATCACTTTGATATCGGAAAGATCTGAGCATACAGTTCTGTACATAATCGCACGTGTCCAGTCTACATTGGCTTTGTCGAGCGTTGCAGGAATGTCCGGGCTCATCACATCAGAAGTAGGAATGAGGTATTTTTCCGAAGGATATTTCTTGAAAAGAGCAGCAAGATCAGCGAAGTTTTTCTCTCCGAACGCAATTTTTCTCTTTCTGTACACAATGTGTTTCTGCAGATAGTTGGCTACAGCTTCGCTCTGGCAGATGTAGCGCATCGTATCCGGAACTGTGAAACGCATTTCTTCAGCCAGACGGAAATAATGATCAATTGCATTTTTGCTGGTGAAAATTATTCCGGTGTATTGAGAAAGGTCAATTTTTTGGGTTCTCAGCTCTTTGTTGTCTACTCCTTCAACATGAATAAAAGGCCTGAAATCTATCCTGATTTTTTCCTTCTTTGCAATTTCCATGTACGGAGAAGATTCGTTAGGAGCGGGCTGTGATACCAGTATGGACTTAATTTTCATTCTAAATTTTGTATTTTCTGTCTAAAAAAACAAGACTTTCCAAAGCAGTAAAACGGGTACTATTTGGAGGGTGCAAATATACAAAAATTTATAATACCATTGTTGTGGTAAAACGCGGTTTCTGTGTAAAAGGTAATAAACGGTTTTGAATACAAATGCCGCAGCGAAAAAAACAGTGTAAATGCTGAACATCAGTCGCTTATCGACGCCCAGATAATAATGAACAACAAGGGCGACAAGCAGAATCAGCGACAGCACAAAGTAGAATCTGGTGTTCGTGAAATAGAAAACGGCCCACTTTTTCTGATTGCCGGTTGCCTGGAAAAATACGAAACCAAGCAGTGCCCTCACCATATAAAAAAGCAGCAGGCAGAAAAGCGTATAACCGTATTTATTCAGTTCAAATCCTAAGGGATGAAAATCTGAAATTATTTTCGGAACAACAGGAATGTACTGCGATATTAAAGCGGCCATCGCCATGCAGAATACAGCCGACGTAATTACCCAGCTTACAAAACCGTTACTGGAATCGGCAAAACCCTGAAGCAGAAACTCCCTGATATTCGAATCGCGCTGCAGCGAAATCATCATAAAAAGGAGAAGCGCAACGCAGGCGATTAGCACGAAAATTACCCAATCGGTATTTTCGGTTAGTCTTACTTTGTTTGCAAAGAGCAAAGCTGAAATCAAAGGTATATTTTTTGCAAAAATAGGATTATTTAAAAAAGATTAAAAATTAAAACCGCCAATACAAATTAGATTATCTTTGCAGACTGAATGAAAAAGCTGGTCATCATACCTACTTATAACGAGAAGGAAAATATCGAAGCGATAATTTCTGCGGTTTTCGGGCTTCAGCAGGATTTTCATATCCTTGTTGTCGACGATTCATCGCCCGACGGAACCGGCGAAATAGTGAAAGAACTGCAGAAAAATTTTCAGCACAACCTTCATATCAGCGTCCGTAAGATAAAAGATGGATTGGGAAAAGCTTACATTCATGGTTTTAAATGGGCGCTGGCAAACGGATACGAATTTATTTTCGAAATGGATGCCGATTTTTCGCACAACCCTAACGATCTGGACAAGCTATATCAGGCATGTCTCGACGGCGCAGATATGAGCATCGGTTCCCGTTATTCCAAAGGCGTGAATGTGGTAAACTGGCCGATGGGGCGCGTTTTGCTTTCGTATTTTGCATCCAAATATGTAAGAACGGTTTTGGGCGTGCCCATTCACGATACCACAGCCGGTTTTATGTGTTTCACCCGTAAAGTTCTGGAACAGATCGGATTGGATGAAGTGAAACTGAAAGGATACGGTTTTCAGGTGGAAATGAAGTTCCGCGCTTTCTCGAAAGGGTTTAAAATTGTTGAGGTTCCGATTATTTTCACCAACAGAATTCAGGGCGAAAGCAAAATGAACGGTGGAATCATCGGTGAAGCCATTTTTGGCGTCCTTAATCTAAAATGGAAATCGCTGATAGGGAAACTATGAGAAAATGGGTTGCCTTCTTTTTCGTTTCTGTTCTGTTCACGGGCTGTACCGGTGTTCTGGATAAACCTGAAAATCTGGTTTCTAAAGACCTGATGGCGGAAGTTTTGGCTGAGATGGCCGTAAACGATCAGACCTTAATCATCAATCCAAAAGGAAATATCGAGTCCGGAACACGTTTCATTCTCGATCAGAAAAAAGTAAAAGCCAAGGATTTTGTTGACAGTTATCAGTATTATTCCGTTAGCGGAAAAATGGAAGCTATTCTGGAAGATGCTGAAGAAATGATTTTAGAGAAAGATCCGAAAGCTGAACAGTATATCATGAAAAAACTGAAGGAATCAGAAGAAGTTCCTGCCTTTGCACGTTAAAATATGCAGAAATTTTTCGAAATACATAAAACCACTGAAGGAAAAGCGCGTGCCGGACTGATCACAACCGATCACGGAACGGTTCAGACGCCGATTTTTATGCCTGTAGGAACGGTTGCTTCCGTAAAAACTGTTCATCAGCGCGAACTGAAAGAAGATATCAAAGCCCAGATTATTCTCGGAAATACCTATCATCTTTATCTGCGCCCAACAATGGATGTGATGCTGGAAGCGGGCGGACTTCATAAATTCATGAACTGGGATTTGCCTATTCTGACCGATTCTGGTGGTTTTCAGGTATTTTCACTGTCCGATTCCAGAAAAATGACGGAAGAAGGAGTGAAATTCAAATCGCATATCGACGGAAGCTATCACTTTATTTCTCCCGAGATTTCAATGGACATCCAACGGAAAATCGGAGCCGATATTTTTATGGCTTTTGATGAATGTACGCCTTATCCGTGCGAATACAACCAAGCCAAACTGTCAATGGAAATGACGCACCGCTGGCTTAAAAGATGTATAGAATGGTGCGGCGGAAATCCCGAACTTTATGGTCATAAACAAAGACTTCTTCCTATTGTTCAGGGTTCAACATATTCTGATTTGCGGAAAATTTCTGCTGAATTCATCGCTGAACAGAATGCGGAAGGAAACGCCATTGGCGGACTTTCAGTAGGTGAACCGGAAGAAGAAATGTACCGTATTACCAATGAAGTTACCGATATTCTGCCTGTAGAAAAACCAAGATATCTTATGGGCGTGGGAACTCCGTGGAACATCCTTGAAAGCATCGGTCTCGGAATTGATATGATGGACTGTGTAATGCCAACCAGAAACGCACGAAACGGAATGCTGTTTACATGGAAAGGCGTTATCAACATCAAAAACGAAAAATGGAAGCACGATTTTTCTGAACTTGATGAGTTCGGAACTTCATTTGTTGATCACGAATACTCCAAAGCGTATGTACGGCACCTTTTTGTGTCGAAAGAGTACTTGGCAAAACAGATTGCGTCGGTTCATAATCTTGCCTTTTACCTGGATTTGGTTAGAGTGGCGAGGGAACATATTGTGGCCGGAGATTTCTACGAATGGAAAAAAGCGGTAGATCCGGTTTTAAGACAGCGGCTGTAAAGAAAATTCTATGGGAATAATTGACCGTTATATCATTAAAAAATACCTCGGGACATTCGGGTTTATCCTGATTTTGCTCTCGGTGGTGGTTTTGGTGATCGACGTTCAGGCAAAAGTTCCAAGAATTGAACAGAGTGGATTCACCGTTTCCCATTTCCTGATTAATTATTATCCTTTCTGGATTGTTTACCTCATTATGACTTTCATGTCGATTCTGGTTTTCATTTCCGTGATTTTTTTCACTTCCAGAATGGCAAATAACACCGAAATTGTAGCCATTATCAGTAGCGGCGCCAGTTTTCACCGTTTTGCAAGGCCTTATTTAATCACTTCGCTGTTTATCGGAATCGTTTCGCTTTTAATCAACCATTTTGTTCTGCCATGGGCCAATATTCAGAAAAATGAGCTAGAAGCCTATACGATGAATTCTGTAAATAAGGAAAAAGTCCTGGGAAGCGCGCCGGTTTCAGCACAGATAAATCCGAACGAGTATATTTTCATCTCCAATTACAATAAAAAGGACAGAAGGGGTTCCGGATTTGCGTTTCAGCGTTTCGACAAAAACAAAAAACTCATCTATCAGCTTTCTTCATCGGAAGTTTCCTGGGATGAAAAGAAGAAAGTCTTCGTAATGTATAATTTCTACGAGAAAACGGTCAACAAAGACGATACGGAGAAACTCAACAACGGCAATATGATCGAAAAAAGTTTCGGACATCCGCCGGAAGAGCTTTTCCCGGATCAGCTTTTGGGTCAGAACAAAACCACTCCGGATCTGGTGAAGTTTATCCAGAGAGAAAAGGAAAAAGGAAACAGCAACCTCAATACTTACCTTAACGAGCTGTATCAGCGGACTTCCATGCCGGTTTCAATCATTGTGCTTACTTTTCTGGCGCTTTCTCTGTCTTCCGAAAAAAGAAGAGGCGGACTTGGGCTGAATCTCGCGATCGGAATTGCGCTGGCCTTCGTTTTTGTGTTTTCTTTTGAAGCGCTGAAAGTCGTTTCCGAAAACAAGACTCTTACGCCGATGGTGGCTATGTGGCTGCCGAATTTCGTCTTTGCTCCGATTGCGCTGATTCTGTATTTAAGAAGAGCGAATCAGTAAAGCATTTCAATTTCTTTGTGGTAAAAGGTCTTTAAGCCGTCGTTTTCAAGTTCAATTTCAAGTCGGCCATTGCTGAGTGCCTGCCGGATTATGCCATTTTGTCTGTTTCCGTTCAGGTTGAAAAGAGATACTGAATCCTTGCCGAAAAGATGCGCATTGTACTCCTTCAGTATTAAATCTTCATTTACAAATGTTTCTACCCGCGACGAGAAATATTCATGAAGTTCCGAAGCCGTCTGGTGAAGGTCAAACCGCTTGCCTGTTTGCGTCAGCAGTGATCCTGCCTTTGGTAGATTCTCGAATTTTTCCTGAAGAATATTGATTCCGATTCCGGTGATGAAATAGCTTTTGCCTTTTATTTTACGCATTTCGGTAATCATGCCACATATTTTTTTCCGGTTGATGATCAGGTCGTTGGGCCATTTTATCTTCACCTCTTCCCGGGTCAAATTGGCAATAAAATCACGAACAGTAACAGCGGTATAATAATTGAATATAAAATTAGAGTATTTTATGCGCTCCGAAGCCAGTAAAACCGAGTAAGCAAGATTAAGATCTGCGTGGGATTTCCAGATGTTTCCGTACTGGCCTTTTCCTTTGGTTTGGTTAAAT
The DNA here is from genome assembly GCA_023457935.1 of Bacteroidota bacterium. Lineage (GTDB taxonomy): Bacteria > Bacteroidota > Bacteroidia > Flavobacteriales > Weeksellaceae > JAEXBA01. The sequence goes on from JAEXBA010000041.1 coordinate 47,212, forward strand.
GTGTACACTGCTTTTCCGGAATTGTCATGTTCGCTGCAGAACAGGTCGGTCTCCTCCTGAGTGGTAAAACATTCTTCAACGTAAAAAAGGGTGCTCATTTAAGAAACTTTTAAGAGTTTACGGGGCCGGAAAATTAATAAAAAACAATAAATTTGCAGATTATCCATTTTTAATGAACAAAACTACTGAAAAACAGGTCTTAATTGACAAAATTATAGAAGCCATTCAGGATACCAAAGGTGAGGATGTAATGATTTTCGACCTTTCCAAAATTGAAAATTCAGTTGCAGAAACTTTTATCATCTGCAGTGCGAATTCCAATACACAGGTGTCCGCAATTGCCGGCAATATAGAAAAAAAAGTGCGTAACGAACTGAAAGAGCGTCCTTGGCATGTGGAAGGAACCGACAATGCATTGTGGGTTCTCGTGGATTATGTATCCGTTGTGGTGCACGTTTTCCAGCGCCATATCCGTGAGTTTTATGAAATCGAGGAACTTTGGGGCGACGCACAGATTACAAAAATTGAAAACTAACCGAAATAGAATCCAATAGATGAACAATAAAGGTTTTAACTGGTTTTTTCCCATCGCAATTCTTGCGGTGCTTCTGTATTTTGGAAGCAGCATGTACGGCGAATCCTCAAAGAAAGAAATCAGCGAAGATAAATTTTTCCAGTTGATGGAGCAGGGTAAGGTACAGGATATTACACTGTACAGAGATACATACAAAGGGGATGTTTTCCTTACCCAGGCAGCAAAAACAGAACTGGTACAGAACGCTCCGAAGCAGAATCCCAACAATCCTTTTACTGCGATAGATGCGGCGCCTGCACCGGATTACACTATGAAATACGGCGATCTGCAGGTATTTCTTGAGAAATTCGACAGGCTGAAAGAAGAAAATGCACAGCTGAAAACCACCAACGAGGTGACGCTTGCAGGAAGCTTTATGGAAAGTTTCCTTATTCAGATTGCAGTCGGTCTTATTATTCTTTCCATTATCTATTTTGTATTCCTCAGAAGAATGGCAGGCTCAAACGGACCTGGCGGGCAGATATTTTCCATCGGGAAATCCAGAGCAAAGCTGTTTGATGAAAAAGATAAAATTCAGGTAACATTTAAAGATGTTGCAGGTCTTGAAGGCGCAAAAGAAGAGGTTCAGGAAGTAGTGGATTTCCTGAAAAATTCAGAAAAATATACAAAACTAGGAGGTAAAATTCCGAAGGGTGTTCTTTTGGTTGGCCCTCCGGGAACAGGTAAGACCCTGTTGGCAAAAGCAGTGGCCGGAGAAGCAAAAGTTCCGTTCTTCTCGCTTTCCGGATCAGATTTCGTTGAAATGTTCGTTGGTGTAGGAGCTTCCAGAGTTCGTGATTTGTTCGCACAGGCAAAAGCCAAATCCCCGGCAATTATCTTCATCGATGAGATTGATGCCATTGGTAGAGCCAGAGGCAGAGGAAATTTCACCGGTGGAAACGATGAAAGAGAAAATACTCTGAATCAGCTTCTTACAGAAATGGACGGTTTCGGAACCGATACGAATGTAATCGTAATGGCTGCAACAAACCGCGCCGATATTCTGGATAAGGCCCTGATGAGAGCCGGACGTTTCGACCGCTCGATTTATGTGGATCTTCCTGAACTTCACGAAAGAAAACAGATTTTCGACGTTCATCTTTCCAAAATTAAGCTGGACGACACTGTTGACCGTGAATTCCTTGCAAAACAGACTCCCGGATTTTCCGGTGCAGATATTGCCAATGTTTGTAATGAAGCGGCGCTTATCGCTGCCAGAAACAACCACGAGGCAGTAACAAAGCAGGATTTCCTTGATGCGGTTGACCGTATTATCGGAGGTCTTGAAAAGAAAAACAAAGCCATCAAACCTTCTGAAAAGAAACGTGTTGCTTATCATGAAGCCGGTCACGCTGCAATTTCCTGGTTGGTGGAACACGCTGCACCACTTCTGAAAGTAACGATTGTTCCGCGTGGAAGATCGCTTGGAGCAGCTTGGTATCTTCCCGAAGAAAGATCTTTAACGACTACCGAACAGATGCTGGACGAAATGTGCGCAACCCTTGGAGGCAGAGCGGCAGAGCAGACCGCATTCGGAAATATTTCAACTGGCGCGCTTTCGGATCTTGAAAGAGTAACGAAACAGGCGCAGGCAATGGTAACCATTTATGGACTGAGCGAAAATATCGGGAATATTTCCTATTACGACAGTTCAGGCCAGTCGGAATACAACTTCGGGAAACCTTATTCCGAAGAAACAGCGAAGAAAATAGATGTTGAAATTAAAGGAATTATCGAGGAACAGTATCGAAGAGCACTTACAATTTTGGCTGAAAACAGACCGAAACTGGATGCTCTTGCAGGAAAACTTCTGGAAAAAGAAGTGATTTTCCGTGAAGACCTTGAGGAAATTTTCGGAAAAAGAGCCTGGGATCCGGAACTTACAGAAAACCCGGTGGCCAATTCGGAAAATCTTTCCAACCAACACGAAAATGTAGCAGCTCCCGAGTCGCCAACGCAACTTTAAGCACTGCAGGAATACAAAATCCCTTAGTTTTAATCTAATCCGAAAAAAATTAAGGGATTTTTTGTTTTTTTTCAGTTAAATGAATATCAAAACAACAATTATTTTTTATTTTTGTTTGAATAATTAACATCGGTTTAAATTGAGTTTATTCAAGAAACTTGTAGGTAAAATTATGAACCAGCCTGAAGAGGACGATCAGAGCCTGGAAAAATTGGGAGATTCGCTGAAAAATGCTGATCTTGACTATAAATTTGCCCAGCTGTTCACCCATTCCGGAGGTTTCTTTAATTACTGTGCCGATGAAGCTGAAGCGCTGCAGACGCTCAATCAGATTCTGAAGATTGAAGACATCAAATCTGTTTTCTGCTGCGATCAGGATCTTAAGAACTTTCTTGATGTTGTGAAGGTTTCCTATACGCAGGATCTTGAACTTTCCAATGACGCCGCCTTTATCACCTGCGAATATCTTATTGCATACGACGGCCGCATCATGCTTTCGCACAATAACATCAAGCATTACCATTCCTCGCGTTTACCGGGCAAAATTATCGTAATGGCGAATGTTTCGCAGATCGTTTCCAATCTTAATGAAGCAATGTCTAAAATCAAGCGGAACGGCAATATCAAGAATCTAACCTCAATCAGCGGTAATCAGAACAAGCTTGATGCGCCGGCCGAGGACAATACCAAACTTTTCCTTCTTCTTCTGGAAGACTGATCAATAAACTCAGAAATTTGGACAAAAATCTAATCCAGCGAACGATATCAGGATTATTCTATGTTGCCATTCTGATGCTTTGTACGCATCCTTTCGGGTCTGAACTTATCAACAGCGTTGTTCCGGGGCTCGTGAAACAGCATTATCTTTACTATGGTCTGATTACTTTTTTCCTGTTCGTGGGTGCAATGGAATGTATGCGTATCATGAAATTCGGGAACGGATACGAAAAATGGCTGGTCTTTCCTCTTGCCGCTTTTGTGTTCTATCTTTTCTCGAAGCGGTATTTTCAGCACGGCTTTTACTTTGACTTCCGCTTTACGGAAATTCTGGCTATTCTGCTGATTCTCATTGCGGTGGTTACCCTTTTCAAGTTTGCAAGCGAACTGTATTTCGACAGCGGAAAACTCATCTTTACCACTATTTATGTTGCAATTCCGTTCGGGCTCGCGCTTGGGCTTCCAAAATATTCAGTGTATGAAAACACTTTTTCGCTGGAAGTTTTCTTTCTTTTCATCCTGATCTGGAGCAGCGATACTTTTGCCTATCTTACCGGAAAGTTCTTCGGAAAACATAAAATGGCTCCGAAGATTTCCCCTAAGAAAACCTGGGAAGGCTTTGCCGGCGGAGTAGTTCTTACACTGGTTGCAGGATTTTTTGTGGAAAAATATTTCCCTGAACTGCGCGGAAACTGGATGGTTGTAGGATTCCTTATTTCCGTTTTTGCGCCTTTGGGCGACCTGGTGGAAAGTCAGCTGAAAAGAACTTTTGGAGTAAAGGACAGCGGAAACATCATTCCGGGACATGGCGGCGTTCTCGACAGACTCGACAGTTTCATTATCTGTGTTCCTGTTGTATATTTGTACTTTGTTTTGGACCGATTAATATAACATAATCAAAACCTTATGAAACTTCACAGAGAATCAACCGGAACCATCATCGTCGCAACAGTTGCTGTTGCAGTGCTTGGTTTTCTGGCTGTTTATTTCCTGAAAATGTGGTCGTTACTGGTCATCATTCCCTTGCTGGTGATTTACGGACTTGTTTTCTGGTTCTTCCGTGTTCCGGACCGTGAGATTCTGGACCATAAAGAAAATGTAATTGCTCCTGTTGACGGGAAAGTCGTAATGATTAAAGAAGTTCAGGAAGATGAATTTCTGAAGGAAAAAGCCATACAGGTTTCTATTTTCATGTCGCCGCTGAATGTACATATCTGCCGTTATCCTGTATCCGGAAAAGTGATTTACAAAAAATACCATCCCGGAAAATATCTGGTTGCGTGGCATGAAAAATCTTCTTCTGAGAATGAAAGAACAACTGTTGCTGTTGAAAGTTTAACCAAACATAAAGTGGTGTTCCGGCAGATTGCGGGCTATGTTGCGAGAAGAATTGTTTTTTACTGTAACGAAGGAGACACCGCCAAAGCAGGCCACGAATTTGGATTCATCAAGTTCGGATCAAGAATGGATGTTTTCCTGCCGCTTGATTCCGAGATTATCTGTAAAATCGGCGACAAGACAAAAGGCGGTATCGATATAATCGCGAAAATGAAAGAGTAACTGAATTTCAGTACTTACATAAAAATATTATTTACGTAAATTGCCTCTTTGGAGGCATTTTTTTATGAACGAAAAACTGAAGGCCATTTTCAGCCTTTTTAGACAGAAAGAAAATCTTGAGGAAGTCCGGCAGAATATCGAGAGCAATATTCCGTTTCGGGGTACAAACCTCTGGATTCTGATATTTGCGGTTTTTATCGCCAGCCTTGGGCTCAACGTGAATTCAACGGCGGTAATCATCGGTGCCATGTTAATTTCTCCGCTGATGGGCCCGATTATGGGAATTGGATTCGCAGTAGGAATCAACCATCCGCCAATTCTCCGAAATTCGATTAAGAATTATCTGTTTGCTACGGTTGCGGGTCTGGTAACATCCACGCTCTATTTCCTGATTTCCCCTTTGAGTGAAGCACATTCCGAAATTTTAGCCAGAACTTCACCGAATATCTATGATGTTCTGATTGCGTTCTTCGGCGGTTGTGCCGGTATGCTCGCCAGCGGAAGTAAACTGAAGGGCAATGTAATTCCCGGAGTTGCGATTGCCACAGCGCTGATGCCGCCTCTTTGTACGGCAGGTTTCGGACTTGCAACCGGACAGCTCAACTATTTTTTCGGTGCATTTTATCTGTATGTCATCAATACAGTTTTTATTGCCGTGGCCACTTTTGTTATGGTGAAAATCCTGGATTTTCCGGAATACAGCTTCTCGGATCCCAAAAACGAAAAACGATGGAAGTTTTTCATGTGGACGCTCACTGTTCTTACCTTAATTCCAAGCATCTGGTTTGGCTATCAGATGGTTTTAAAGAACACTTTTGAGCAGAATGCCAACCGGTACATTACATCTGATGCACTGTTTGCAAACAACTTCCTGCTTTCAAAGAAGATTTCCTTCGAGAAAAATGAAATTGAACTGACGTACGGCGGAGAAAAACTGACGCAGGAGGATTTTTCCGACATGATTAAAAAGGCCGCAAAATATGATCTTCATGGCACGAAAATCATTATCAAACAGGGTTTTAACTTTGCTAAAAACACCAATACGCTGGAACAGAACAATACGGCCATCAGTACGAGAAATCTGGAAAAAGTGATCAGTATTCAGGACAGTATCAGTTCCGAAAACAGGGTTTCAAAAGAAATTTTTCAGGAACTTAAACTGCAGAACGAAGACATTTCCGGGTTTTCCTATACGAATACGAAAATCCAGAATGATTCAGTTCCAACAAATTCAAAAGTCGCCATGATTGTCCATCAGGAAGGACTTTCAGCACAGGACAAAACCAAAATCACCGATTTTGTGAAGATCAGACTCAAAGACCTCAATACAAAAGTGGTTTTTGAAGAGACGGAATAGATATTGGTTTATTCGAAATTCTGCAGATCAACGAGTTTTCTGTAAACGCCGTCGTGAGCATAAAGTTCGCTGTGCGTTCCCTGTTCCATGATTTTTCCGCGTTCCATTACGACAATCTGGTCCGCTTTCTGTATGGTGGAAAGCCGGTGTGCAATTACCAGTGAAGTCCGGTTTTCCATCATGTGTTCCAGTGCGTCCTGAACCAGTCTTTCGCTTTCTGTATCCAGTGCGGAAGTGGCTTCGTCCAGAATCATAATCGGCGGATTTTTCAGTACGGCTCTTGCGATGGAAATTCTCTGTTTCTGTCCACCGGAAAGTTTTCCTCCTGCTTCACCGATTCCGGTATCGTATCCATGCGGTAAATCCAAAATAAAATCGTCCGCATTGGCTACTTTTGCTGCTTTCTGAACGGTGGGTCTGGCTGCCTCAAGGTTTCCTAATGCGATATTGTTGCTGATGGAGTCGTTGAAAAGGATATTGTCCTGCGTAACCAGCCCGAAAAGCTTTCTGTAACTGGACAGCTTCAGTTCTTTGATGTTGATACCGTCAATCAGGATTTCACCTTCCTGAACATCATAAAAACGCGTAATCAGGTTGGCAATGGTGCTTTTTCCGCTTCCGCTCTGCCCTACAAGTGCTACGGATTTTCCCTTCGGAATGGTTAAGGAGAAGTTGTCGAGAATCTTGCGGTCCTCATATCCAAAACTGATGTTTCTGAACTCTATTTTATCTTTAAAATCATCAATCTCAACAGCATTTTCAATTTCCCTGATCTGATAGTCTGCGTCAAGAATCTCAAAAACACGCTGGGCAGAAACTTCACCTTTCTGAAAATTCGAAATGGAGTTTGAAAGCTTTTTCAAAGGATCAAGAATAGTGTAAAACAGTGAAATGTATACGATGAATTCGGCTCCGGACAGGCCTTCGCCCTGCAGCGCTAGTTTTCCTCCGAAATAGACAATCATGCCGATTGTAAAGGCGCCGAGAAGTTCACTCACAGGCGATGCGAGCGCTTTTTTCTTGAAGAGTTTAAGGGAAAGACTGCGGATGGTATTCAGCGTATTGTCGAATCTTTTCTGTATCTGCGTAGACGCATCAAAAATTTTGATGACTTTAAGCCCAACCAGTGTTTCATCCACATACGAATACATTTTTCCCAGTTCGTTCTGTGCTTCGCCGGTGTCTTTTTTAAGACTTTTTCCGATTATCGAAATCAGCGTGCCCATTACCGGAAAAACAATCAGTGTAAAAACGGTAAGCTGGAAATTGGAATATAGCAGATAACCCATCGTAAGTATTATCACAATTGGGGATCGGATAATATCAATGAGACTGTTCAAGATATTGCCTTCAATTTCTGCAACATCCGACGTTATTCTCGCAAAAACATCGCCCTTTCGCGTATCGGAAAAAAATGAAACCGGTAAATCGAGAATCTTTTTATGCAGCTGGCTTCTGAAGTCCCTGGAAACGCCGGTCCGGGAATAAGTAAGGTAAAATTCAGAAAGATAGCTGAAGATATTCCTGAACAGGAACATCGAAATGAAAATAATGCAGGTAATTAAAAGTACATATTCCGGGCCTCTGTTGGCTTCAAGCTCCTGAATGAAATAGTTGAAACTGTCCTTCAGGTAAGTGCCGATCTGGAAAATTTCTCCGGAGAATTCCGGCTTTGCTTCGATTTTTGGTGTTTTTTTGTCAAAAAGGATATTCAGTACCGGGATGAAGAACAGCATCGCCACGATATTGAACAGTGCATAAAGAATGTTGAAGAAAATACCTGCGCCCAGCGAACTTTTATAGGGTAAAATATAATCTATCGCTCTTTTGTAATAGCTCATCTAATCAAATTGAACCGCAAAATTACACAATTTTAATTCAGCGGTGATTTCTGGGTAAGACGGCCGGAGCAATGTTTTACCTTAAATTATTTCAGGAATAAAAAAACAGTCCCAAAAAATGGAACTGTTTACACTCAAAAAAAATCGTTGTAAGGTTACCGAAGTCGGTCTACAGATTTTACGAGCCTTTCGTCCCTGCGGATGTAGATGTTTGCAGCAAACAAACAGAACAGTGCCACAATTGGGAAAATCGGCTCAATACCCTTCTCAGGAAAATCAATTCCTCCGGATAAGTTTAGCAGCCAGTACGCCAGCAAACCAATCAACAAAGCGTTTATGAACATGTTGATATTATTCAACAGGATCTGTCTTGGTCTTTTATTAAAACTGAAAATTGTGAGAACACCAATAATAGCCGAGAAAAGTGTAATTCCTTCGATAATGTATTTGGTGTCAAAAAGCTCAACATCGGTACCGGTAAAATGAAGCGCTACAGCACAGAGTACGGCGATCATTATAAATACAGACTGGATTCTTTGCAGCATTTTTCAGAATTGAAAGGCAAAAATAGCACAAATTTTGCATTATTCAAAAATAAGTGTAGATTTGCAATACAAACTACGTCATAAAAAAAGGAAGTCGCCTGATTTCCATTTTCTTATCTCACACATCTAACAATATATTTTTACATAATTCTATATGTTTAACATTGAAACGTTACGGTCTAAAACCGAAGCGGAACTTTCTGGAATTCTGAAGGAATTCGGAATTAAAGTACAGAGAAACAGTACAGACAACGACAAAATTTTTGCAATACTCGATTTTCAGGCTTCTAATCCCGGAGTAGCAAAACAGTACTATAACGAAACGGAAAGTACAGCAGCCGCTGAAGAACAAAAACCGCAGCCAAAACCCAAAACAAGAGCTAAAAAAGCAGCTCCCAAAACAGAGCCGGCAGCAGAAAAGCCTGCAGAAGTTCCGGTAGAAACGGCAGAAGTGAAGACTTCTGAAGAAAAGCCTGCACCGGTTCAGGAAGAGAAAAGTTCCAAGAACAGGAGAAAAAGAATGACCAAGGAAAATACGGAGAATACCGAAGTAGAGCCAGCGAAAGCAGAGGAAGAAACTGTGACAGAAGCTGTTGCAGAAAATAAACCTCAGCAAACGCCGAAGCAGAATCCTAATCTGCAGAACCAAAGGCCGCACCATCAGCAGAAACAGAACCAAAACCAGAACCAGAATCGGAACCAAAACCAGCAGCAGAATCAGCAGAAATCTGAGGAGAACGCTGAGAACGCAGAACCGCGCAAAGAGTTTAATTTCGACGGAATGGTGACCATCGAAGGAGTTCTGGAGATTCTTCCGGATAATTATGGATTCCTGCGTTCATCGGACTTTTCTTATATTTCATCACCGGATGACGTGTATGTTTCCACTGCGCAGATCAGAAATTACGGTCTGAAAACCGGTGATACCGTAAAAGGTATTGTACGTTTGCCAAAAGAAGGAGAGAAATATTTCTCTCTCATGAAACCTACAGAAGTGAACGGCCGCGATCTGGCTTTCATTAAAGACCGTGTTGCTTTTGAATATTTAACGCCGCTTTTCCCACAGGAAAAATTTAATCTTGCCGGTAAAGGTTCAACGCTTTCGACAAGAATTGTTGATCTTTTCGCGCCCATCGGTAAAGGGCAGCGTGCAATGATTGTAGCACAGCCGAAAACCGGTAAAACCATGCTTCTGAAAGATATTGCCAATGCCATTTCAGCCAATCATCCTGACGCTTATATGATGGTTCTTCTGATTGACGAAAGACCGGAAGAGGTAACAGATATGGAAAGAAGCGTAAATGCTGAGGTAATTGCTTCAACTTTTGATGAATCTGCTGAAAAACACGTAAAAGTGGCGAATCTTGTACTTGCAAAAGCGCAGAGAATGGTTGAATGCGGCCATGATGTTGTGATTTTGCTTGATTCCATCACAAGACTGGCAAGAGCATACAATACGGTAACGCCGGCTTCAGGAAAAATTCTTTCCGGTGGTGTGGATGCGAATGCGCTTCACCGCCCGAAGAGATTCTTCGGAGCAGCAAGAAAAATTGAAGGCGGCGGAAGCTTGACGATTATCGCGACGGCTCTAATTGATACAGGTTCCAAAATGGACGAGGTTATTTTTGAAGAATTCAAAGGAACCGGTAATATGGAACTTCAGCTCGACAGAAAAATCGCGAACAAGCGTATTTATCCGGCGATTGATCTGGTAGCTTCTTCAACAAGACGCGATGATCTTCTGCATGATGATGTAACACAGCAGAGAATGTGGATTCTGCGTAAATATCTGGCCGATATGAATCCTGTGGAAGCGATGGAGTTTGTTGAGAAAAGCATGAAAACGAGCATCAGCAATGAAGAGTTTCTGATGTCGATGAACAGATAATTTGCGAAACATTATTGAATATTAAACCGTACTGTAAAGTGCAGTTTTTTGTTTCTGTCTATATTTTTTATAAATAATTTAATAAAATTTATAAGTAAAAGCTTTTTTAGAAGCAGTATATTTGGAATAATTAAATATTCAAATACAAAAAAAATCAAAATTATGGCATTCGAATTACCGAAACTAGGCTACGCTTATGATGCACTGGAACCTACTATTGATGCAAAAACAATGGAGATTCACCACACAAAACATCACCAGTCGTATGTAGACAATTTAAATAAAGCAATTGAAGGAACAGACCTTGAAGGAAAAACCATTGAGGAAATCTGTAAAACAGGAACTGACAAAACTGCTGTAAGAAACAACGGTGGCGGACATTACAACCATACACTTTTCTGGGAAATCCTTACTCCGGGCGGAAGCAAAGAGCCTGTTGGAAATGTAAAGGCAGCTATTGAAGCTTATGGCGGTATGGAAAAATTCAAAACTGAATTTTCAGATGCGGCTAAAACAAGATTCGGTTCTGGCTGGGCTTGGCTTTGTAAAAAAGAAGACGGTTCTGTAGCGGTTTGTTCAACACCAAATCAGGATAATCCTCTGATGCCGGTTTCTGACTGTAAAGGAACACCGGTTTTGGGACTTGATGTCTGGGAACACGCTTATTATCTGAAATATCAGAACAAAAGACCGGATTATGTTTCAGCTTTCTTTGACGTGATCAACTGGGATAAAGTAGAAGAGCTTTTCAATAAGTAACTAAAGCTTTCATAAACAGTAAAGGTTCAGAATTTCTGAACCTTTTTTTATTAGCGGTAAGCGTCAGCGCCACTGAGTCCGTTAAGTCTCAGCCCGTATTTCCACGAAACGAAGGCAAAAACCTGGTACAGCTTGTACTCGAATTTCAGTCCGTAGTTTTCGTTGTAATCATAATCAACTGTTGATTCCACAATGTTGGGATATCTGCCGGACAGGAACAGTGCATTCCATTCGTTTACCAGAATCTGATTTCTGTTCTTGAGGTAACTTTCGGTGTACATATTCATGGGTTTTGCAACAGCATTCAGAAAATAGCTGTACTGAGTGTCCAGAACTTCAATGTCCCATTCACCGTCATCGTTTTTTTCCGGTTTCATTACTGTATCTGTCTGCGGATTCGCGCTTTTCTGTGGCTGACAGCTGATTAACCCAACCGTGAGCATCATAAGGGTGAACAGTATTCTCATTTTAGTTAACTTTCTGAATACCGGTCAAATCAAGTGCCAAAAAAAGCACTTGGAAAAGTGCTTTTATATTTATTTCGTATGGGCTCTCTGAACCACGGTTACGGCAGGAAAGTGGTCGCTGTAACCGCCGGTAAAACGGTCGCCGTCCCATGAACGGAGCGGGTAACCTTTCCATTGTCCCTGTTGGTTTTTAAGGTATTCCGGCGCATAAATCTCGGTTTTAAAAACAGTGTATGTTGGAGAAAGTCTTTCTGTAGATACCATGTTTCTCGAAACAATAATCTGGTCAAAAAGATTCGGTGCATCCCGGTACGCCAGTGATGCTACTCCTGCTTTGTACGGTTTCCACATCAGGTTATAGTACGGGGAAGAATCGCTGAGGTCGGACGGATCTCCTACTGCTCCAAGATGTTTTTTCAGACTTGGGCTCACAGGATCATCGTTGAAGTCACCCATTGCGAAAATCTTAATGCCCGGATTTTCTTTAGAAACTTTATCCATTTCTTGTTTCAAAACAGTGGCAGCTGCAATTCGTCTCGGCATTGATCGTGCTTCTCCACCGCTTCTTGAAGGCCAGTGATTCATGAAGACTGCTGTTTTTTCGCCGTCAAGGAAACCAATCGCCACCAGAATATCTCTCGTATAGGAACGGCTGCCTGAATCATCAAAGATTTTTACTTCTTTTTTATAAAAGTTACTCAGCGCGAAACGGTTTTTCTGATAAATGATGGCAACATCAATCCCTCTTGCATCAAAAGAGTTGAAATGCACGATACCGTAATCGCTTTTTGCAAGCAGAGGATGCTTGATAAGGTCTTCAACAACTCTTCTGTTTTCTACCTCAATCAGCCCAACAATAGCGGGATTGTCATTGGTGAACTGCCTTCCAAGTTCCGAAATAACTTTGGCTTCGTTGGCAATCTTTTGGTTGTATTTGGCAGTGTTGTAATTTTTTACACCTTTGGTCGTGAATTCTTCAGAAAGAATCTGCTTGCGGATTACTTTCTTTCCCACAAGTAGCTCATCGCTCCACGGGCCGTTGTAATCTTCAGTTGTTGTTAGGTATTTTAAGGAATCAATCGGTACGCTTCTGTGATATGCAGGATCGGTAATTCTTTTGGTTCCGTCGATATAGTCAGCAGATGCTACAGTGTCCCACATATTTTCAACATTCAGGAAAGCCACCGTCGCACGGCGAACCTGGGTTTTTTGTGCTGACGACCATCCGAAAACGACAAGAAGGGCCAGCAGAATTGCTTTTTTCATTAATAGTGATATAATTAATTATACGAGCTACAAAATTAATCAAATTTTTGTGGATGCAGCTCACCGCATTACATTCAAAAATATGCCAAAAATCATTTTCGGGCTTATTTCTGTTGCAGCAAGGCAATGGCATCAGTATGAATAAAAATTAACTTAACAATGCACAACATCAATATGTTAAAAATGTTTAACTTAACAAAAAATTAGATTAAATTTGCCGTCCCTAATTAAGTACCATAAAAGGGGTAAAAAATTTTAGTTATGATTAAAAAACTATCTCTAATTTCACTGTTTACGCTGCTGCCTGCTTCGTTCTACTTCGCGCAGACTACTGTGTACGCGTACGTGCAGGATCAGGCAGGTAAACCTGTAGAGAGTGCTGAAGTAGATTTGGCACAGTCGGCAAACGATGTTACGGCAGACAAAATTGGTTATTTCCAGTTTGTAGATCTTACTCCGGGACATTACCTGATTACGGTTACAAAACCAACATTCGAGTCCAAGATTATTGAGTTTGATGTTGTGGAAGGAGAAAAAAGAAAGGATTTGGGTGTCATCAGCCTTTCGCCTGCTCTTTCTGATGCCGGAGTACTTGTAATTGATGATTCTGCCGCTGATATTGATGAGGGCGGATCGTCGATGCAGCCAACAGTTGGTCTTTTGGGAGCCGGCCGTGATGCTTTCCAGAACGTTTCTGCTTTTGAGCTCGGTGCTTACTGGTTCCGTCCGAGAGGTGTTGAAAACCGTTATGAAGATGTACTTTTCAACGGTGTTTCAATGTCAAAAAATGATGACGGTAAGATTGAATTCAGCAACTGGGGTGGTTTGAACGATGTTACCCGTTACCCTTTTGAGAATGTAGACAATATTAACCCTTCAGAATACGCTTTCGGTAATCTTGGCGGTGTAGTGTACTATAATACAAGAGCTTCCAGCTACAGAAAACAGACTTCCCTTGCCTATTCTTTTACCAACAGAAGTTATTTCCACAGAGCAATGGCGACCTACTCGTCCGGTCTTACAAAAAACGGATGGGCATTTACCTTCTCGGGAAGCAGAAGATGGGCTGACCAGGGTATTATCGACGGTACATACCAGGATTCATACGGATACTTCGGTGCAATTGAGAAACAGTTCAGCGACAGACACGCAATTAACCTCACTGCTTTCGGTGCGCCAACCTACCGTGCATCCAACTCTCCAAATACTCAGGAAGTATACGACCTGATGGGGAAAAATTATAACGCCTACTGGGGATGGCAGGACGGAGAAATGAGAAACTCCAGAATCAGAAAAGTATTTGAACCTGTTTTCATGCTTACCGATTATCTTAAACTCGGCAGAACAAGTAACTGGAACAATACTATCTCTTATCAGATTGGGCGCGACGGAAGAAGCAGACTCGACTGGTTCCATGCCGCTGATCCAAACCCTACTTATTACAGAAAACTTCCAAGCTATATGCTGGACGGATTTATGCAGGCTGACAGCGAAGGCGGCAGTTCCATTACTGAAGCCGAAGGTATTGCACTTCAGGCACTGAACAACTCATGGCAGAACGATCCTAATGTAGGCCAGATTAACTGGGAACAGCTTTATAATGCCAATTTGCTGAATACAACAGCAAACGGTGTAGACAGAGGCGCAGTATACACTATCGTAGAAGATGTAAACAAGGATAAGACATTTAACTTTGTTTCCCACTTCGATACGCAGCTGCAGAGCAACTGGAAACTGAACCTGAATTTCACTTATCAGAACCTCAGATCAGACAATTTCCGTCAGATTAAGGATCTTTTGGGAGCCAATTATGCTTATAACCTTGACGCTTTCGGAAACGACCAGCCTTATGATATTGATAACCCGAATGTAAGGGTTGGTGTAGGCGACAGAACGCAGTACAGTTATGAACTTCTGAAAAACAGATATACCCTGAACGCGTCAACTGAAGTAGATTTTCCTAAGTGGAATGTGATGGGATCGATATTCGCTGCTTATGGTGAGTCGCAGAGAGACGGTAAATTCAGAAATCACTTCTATGAAGATAATTCCAAAGGAAAAAGTGCAGTTTACAGTGCGCTTGAGGCAGGAATTAAAGGTAGAGTAACCTATAAAATCAACGGTAAGAATTTCCTTGTGTACACAGGAACGCTTTTCAGTATTGCGCCGACTTTGAATGAAATCTTCGTGAATCCTAGAGTGAACGATTTCCTTACACCTGGACTGCGCAATCAGATTATCAACTCCAACGAACTGAGCTATATCCTTAGAGGCCAGATTCTTAAAGTAAGACTTTCCGGTTATTATACTTCCATGAGTAACGGAACAGACGTTGCAAGATACTTCGCGGAAGGTCTTCAGCTGGGCAGTTCTGCAACTCCTCAGGATGCTTTCGTAGCAGAAATTCTGAGCGGTGTTAACAAGGAATACAAAGGTGTTGAACTTGGACTCGACTGGAAAATCACACCAACCCTGAATGCTATCGCGGTAGCTTCTGTTGGAGATTATACCGTTACCAACAATCCTATTACTTATCTGGCCATCGATTCCGACAATACGCCGGCTGGATTTGAAGATATGGGACCAGCAAGTCTGAAAGGTTATAAGATCGCCGGAACTCCGCAGAAGGCATTCTCTTTCGGACTTAAATACAATTCAAAAAGATTCTGGTGGGTAGGCGCCTCTGCGAACTATCTGATGGATAATTACCTGGATTTCTCCGCACTGAACAGAACAGAGAACTTCTATACAGATCCTGCAACCGGCGACCCTTACTATATCAACGGTTTCCTTGTAACTCAGGATGAAGTGAACAAACTTTTGGGGCAGAAGAAATTTGATGATCAGTTTATGCTGAACGCCAATGCAGGAAAATCCTTCCTTCTTGGTAAATACAGAATGGGAATCTCCCTGAGTGTCAACAATATCCTGAACAACAGAGATTATGTAACCGGAGGATTCGAACAGGGAAGAAAATCCAACTACCCTGAAGCTTTGGCAGAATCGCAGAGAGAAACACCTTTCTTCGGTCCAAAACTTTGGTACGACAGAGGAACCACTTTCTTTGCAAACGTTTATTTAAGATTTTAAAATTTAAACAGATATGAAAACATACCAATCATTTCTAAAGTTTTTATTTGTCATTTTCGCTGCATTTACGGTGGCAAGCTGTGTGCACGATGACAAATATGATACTCCTGATCTCAACGGATATCAGTGTGGAGACCTTACTGCCAATATGACTCTGGCAGACGCTAAGGCTCTTCCGCAGAACGCAACTATTACCACACCCAGCATAATCGAAGGTTATGTTTCTTCCTCGGATGAAACCGGTAATATCTATAAAACCCTTTACATTCAGGATGATCCGCAGAACCCAACACACGGTTTTGTAGTCAGTCTTGATGCAGTAAGTACGTATACCAAATTCCCACAGGGTTCAAAAGTTTATATCAACCTGGAAGGGTTGGCGATGGGAACCTACGGCGGACTTACGCAGTTGGGTTACATGTCTAACGGAGCTTTCGGACGTATTCCTGAAGGACTCGTTGCAAAACATATTACAAGATCATGTTCAGAGAAAGTCCAAATTAAGCCTAAAGTGATGACTCTTGCGGACATGCCGGCGAATAACAATCTCCTGGGAGCGTTAATTCAGATTGACAATGCGGAGTTCCATAAAAGAGTACTGTGTGCGACTTATGCACCGGACGGTGTAAGTGTGGACCGCCCTCTGAATGATCCAACATCATCTTCTACTTCAAACAGAGTTGTCCGTAACAGTGGTTATGCTTCTTTTGCCAATCAGATCATGCCTTCCGGTAACGGTAAATTTGTTGGAATCTTCAGTAGGTTCAACAATACTTATCAGATGTACATCAACCGTGTTACCGATCTTGAAATGAACGGCCCGAGACTGGACGGAAGCACCATTACCTGCGAGTTTGATCCTGCGAATTCTGCGCCTACAACTATTGCGGCTGTTAAAGCAATGCACACTTCCGGTGGAGCATATACACAGATTACAAATGAAGCGTATATCAAAGGTACCGTTACAGCGAACGATGAAACCGGAAACCTTTTCAAATATATCTATATTGAAGATGCAACAGGTGGTATCAAAGTAAATATCAACAAACAGGATCTTTTCGAAGATTCAAGATTTGTGGTTGGAAAAGAACTGATTATCAGACTTAAAGATTTATATATCGGTAAAAAAGACGGTGAGTTCCAGCTTGGTGTTCCTTTCCAGGGACAGGTTGGGCAAATTGCACAGGATGATGTTTACAAGTATTTCTACGACTCCAACAAGCCGGTAGGTATTGCAGTTCCGACAGAGAAAACAATAGACCAGCTTACCAGTGATGATATAGGACGTTTGATCAGAATCAAAGACCTTCAGTTTATTGATGCCGATCTGAACAAGCCGTATGCAGGAAGCAGCGCTACCAACAGAACCCTTACAGACTGCAGCGGAAACGAAATAACTTTAAGAACAAGTAATTTTGCAAGCTTCGCAGGTACTGAGGTTGACGGAGGAAAAGGTGATGTTACTGCAATCCTGAGCTATTACGGGCCAAACAACCAATATCAGCTTTGGATCAGAAACCTTCATGATGCAGATCTTGATAACCCAAGATGCGACGGTTCTGTTCCTTCCGTAGCTATCTTTAATGAAACCTTCAGCGGAACACTTGCGAACTGGACAGCAGTAAGCGTAAGCGGAGCACAGGTTTGGAACATCCAGAATTTTGGTAATCCAAGGCCTTGCGTAGTAATGAACGGTTATCAGGGCGGAAACAACATCAACGAAGACTGGCTGATATCAGCGCCGATCAGTCTGAACGGATACTCTCAGGCAACCGTTTCTTTTGATTCTGACGGAAGATATCAGGGAGATCCGCTGATGGTGTATGCAACAGACAACTTTACAGGTGATCCTGCTACAACTACCTGGACTCAGCTTCCGGCAGTTTTGGACAGCAACCTGAATGCATTCAATACATGGACGAACTCCGGTAACTTAAGCCTGAATTCATTCCTGAACAAAAATGTCAGAATTGCATTCAAATATACTTCTACAGCACAGTCAGGTACGACCTGGGAAATTGATAACGTAAGAGTGAAAGCACACTAGCCCAACTCCTACAGATAATTAAAGCTGCCGTTTTCCGGCAGCTTTTTTTTGCTTATTGTTGACAAGTATCCGTCAGTAAAATCATAAGAATGCTGATTGGCGTAATTGAGCTCAGTTGAACGGTTTTGCTGATGGCTGTGGTTCCATCAAAATGACGTTCATTCTTCAGCGTAGCGCTGAAATAAGTATACAAAAAAGCCGCTGTTTTAGCAGCGGCCTTTTTTCAATATCGATAAGTTCTTAGAAAGAAACTTCATTTACTTCTTTACCTCTCTGGAAATTCATTGTTTTCTGGTTTCCTTTGTAGGCTACATTCACAATGTTCATCTGTTTTGGAAAAGCGCTCAGCAGAATGGTATTCTTGATTTTCAGTCGGTCAATATCGCTGATGCCGTTCGCTTCAAAATATACCCAAACCGATTCGCCGTTAACCTGGCTTCCTGTGAAAGTGAGTGTTTTCGCAGAACCGTTCACATAAAGATCAAAATTATTGTTGACGTACTTTTTTACTTCTGCTTCAAACCCGGCCGTGCTCGGATTGATTTTAATGGCATCCGAAATATGGCTTGTATTCATCTTCGTGGTGAACTTAAGAGTTTTACTTCCTTCAACGTAATCTACTTTGGTCATCGACGAATAAAAGTCGACGGCGGCAAAGCTCATCATCATAAAAACTGTTAAAACACCAAATATTTGTAAAAATTTTTTCATCTTAATTAATGTATACTAAATTCAAATATACAAACTTAAAGGACTCAAATTATATGCCAAGCTAGAAATTAACATTGATGGAATACTTATCGTAAAATGCCTTGATATGCGCTGCCGCTTCCTCTGCAGTATCTACCACACGGTAAAGGTTCAGGTCTTCTTCAGAGATCATTCCGTTTTTAAGAAGAGTATCCTTGAACCAGTCGAGAAGACCGGACCAGAATTCCGAACCGACAAGTACAATCGGGAACCTTGCAATTTTCTGGGTCTGAATGAGCGTCATTGCCTCAGAAAGTTCATCCAGAGTGCCGAATCCTCCCGGCATTACAACAAAACCCTGCGAATATTTTACGAACATTACCTTACGCACGAAAAAGTAGTTGTAATCCATTGAAAAGTTCTTGTCGATATACGGATTGAAATGCTGTTCAAAAGGCAGTTCTATGTTAAGACCGATTGATTTTCCGCCCGCATTTCTGGCGCCGCGGTTTCCGGCCTCCATAATTCCCGGCCCGCCGCCTGTGATGATTCCGAAACCGATTTCAGTAATTTTCTCGGCAATTTCAACGGCCATTTGATAATATTTGCTGTCTTCCTTCAATCGGGCAGAACCGAAAATGGAAACACAGGGCCCAATTTTGGCCATTTTCTCATAACCGTCTACCAGTTCGGCCATGATTTTGAAAACCATCCAACTGTCTTTCGTAATGGTTTCGTCCCATGTTTTTTCGGAAAAATGACTCTGAATTTTCTGGTCGATTTCGAATTCGTTTCCGGCAATCACTTTTGTAAGGCCTTTTCCGCGTTTTATTTTGCTCATGTAAGTCTGTTTGGTTTAATGAAAATATTTTTCTGCTTCCAGTACCGATTCGGGTCTGCCTACGTCCACAAGATGCGCACTGTGTTCAAAACCATGTATCGTTTCCGAATGCATCAGATCAAGGTATTCTTCCATTATCGAAAATTTACTGGATCTTTTTATTTTGTTGAATATTTCTGGATTGATGCAGTGAATTCCACTGAAAGCCAATGCTTTAAATCCTTTGTTGAATTCCGCAAGGCGCTGCTCACCGGTCTGTACATTCAGCCAGCCTCGCAGAATCATTTCTTCATTGAAAAAAAGCTTCCGTGAACTTGTTCTGTCCGAAACGGCCAGCGTTGCAAAATCTTCCTTGGTTTTGTGGTATTCTACAAATTCTGTAATATTCAGATCGGTGAGAATATCCGCATTCATAATCAGAAAATCTTCACCATGATCCAGAAACTCACGTGCAAAAACCAAACCACCGCCGGTTTCCAGCAGTTCGTCCGATTCGTCGGAAATTTCAATTCTGGCTCCGAAATCACTGTTTTTTTTGAGAAAATCAACAATCTGACTGCCAAAATGGTGTACATTGATCACAAAATCGTTGATTCCGAAATCCTGAAGATATCTGATGTTGCGTTCCAAAAGCGGAATGCCGTTCACCATTGCCAGAGCTTTCGGATGACTGTCCGTAAAAGGTTTCAGGCGTGTTCCTTTCCCTGCAGCAAAAATCAGTGCTTTCATTGTTCTGTTTGTGGTATTTAGGAATCAGTTGAGCTGCGGCTGTTCGTCGTGATTGACGGTTACCGTAACTTCCGGGTATTTTTCACGGATAAATTCAGCAATTTTTTCAGCTGAATAAACAGATCTGTGCTGTCCGCCAGTGCATCCGAAATTAATCTGAAGATGTTCGAAATTCCTTGCTACGTAATCATCAATCGTGATCGAAATCAGATTTTTGATATAATCCAGAAATTTGGGCATCTCGGTTTTGGTTTCGAGAAAATCCTGTACAGGTTTGTCTTTTCCCGTTTGTGCTTTGTATTCATCAATTCTTCCGGGATTCAGGATTCCGCGGCAGTCGAAGGCATATCCGCCGCCGTTTCCGGAACTGTCTTTCGGAATTCCGCCCTTTTTGTAGGAAAAGCTGTGGATCTCAATTGTCAGCATTGTTTATGAAATATTTTTTGTTTTTAGATGTTTTTTTTCCGTTAGCTACTGTGCAAGAAATTCTTTTATTTTCTGTGCCGTGGCATCGGATTTCAGTTCCAGAATTACTTTTTTCAGTTCCGGATAATCGTTCATTTCTTCCCAGTCTTCTGCAAACTGTGTAAGATTTTCGGTTCCCTGCTGAATGCTGGAAATAAAATGCTGTTTTTTCTGAATCAGTCCGCGGAAACCGTACGCTCCCAATACCTGCATGAATCTGATCAGATGAACCGGTTTTACCGAAAGATTAAGCTGAACCTGCTGTTCAAGCGTAAACCTTGAAATGTAAAAATCTGTCATTTCTTTCCTGAAAGATTCGGGAAAATTAGCTTTGGCCTGGTAGAGAAAAGAGACAACGTCGTACATCAAAGGGCCTTTCATAGCGCTCTGATAATCAATAAAGGAAACACGGTCCTGATTGTTCACCATAATGTTGCGGCTCTGAAAATCACGGATCATGAGGCCTTTGGGTTCCAGGTTTTCTGTTTTGCTGACGATTTTTTTGAACTCTTTCAGCAGGCTTCCTTTGTGATACTGAATTTCCAGTATGTCAACAAACATATTTTTGAAATAGAAAAGATCGCTGAGAATCGGAAACTCATCGTACGCTTCGTATTCGAACGTTTTGGTATAATCTACTTTTCCGTCTGTTGAAACCTGAAGCTGATAGAGCTGATCCAGTGTCTGCTTCACCAGACTTTCCGTACGTCCGGAGATTTTTTCTTCTTCAATAACACCGGAAAGCGTTCTGTCACCAAGAAATTCCTGAATGTACATTCTCCGGTCCGGTGAGATCTTCATAATCTGCGGCGTGTTCAGATTTAAATCAGAGAAGATCTGCGAAAAATAGAAAAACGCTTCATTTTCGCGGAGATTTTCGTTGGAGGTAACAATATATTTTTTTCCGTCAGTTTCAGCAGTGAAGTTCGCTCTTGCGGAGCCGCTTTGTGGCAGTTTAGTGAAAACTGTGGCTTTTTTCCCGCTGAAATCTTCAAAAAAAATCTGTTCTTTTTCCAAAACGACTGTACTTGAGACAAATATACTAATTTGGGCGCTAATTCATTATCTTTGCCGTGTGTTCAGCGATTTTAAACCCGTTCTGAAAATCCTTCTGAGGTTCATCATCATTTATCTGGTGATGGTATTTCTGTATCAGCTTTATCTGAACCAAACGGCCGGCATTTCACTGGATCCGTTTTCAGCATGGATTGCCGAGCAGGTTCGTATTCTGCAGAATTCTCTGGGATATTCCACATGGCTGTATCACGACGGGAAACAGGAAACCACCTGGTTTTACGTTGTGAGTAAATACGTTACAAGAATGGTGGAAGGCTGTAATGCTGTTTCGGTGATGATTCTTTTTGTTGCCTTTATTTTCGCATTCTACAAAGGACGGAAAACTTTTGCCTTCACCGCCGCAGGTCTTGTATTTCTCCATGTTATGAACGTTCTGCGTATTGCGGCCCTTAACATTGTTATCTATGAACATGAAGAGTATGGAAAGATGTTCCACGATTATGTTTTTCCGGCCATCATTTATGGTTCTGTCGTGCTTCTTTGGCTCATCTGGATTAAAAAATTTGCGCTGAAGAAACCATGAAAGTGTTCAGATGGTTAATGGTTCTTTTCGGTATTGCCGGACTTGTGGGAGTTCGCATGGTGGAGAATTCCGCATTTTACGATCCTTTTCTCAACTATTTTCATCAGGCCAGCAAAATGGCCGAATTTCCTGATTTTGAATGGGGAAAACTCTTTGGTGGGCATCTCTTACGATTTCTGCTGAACCTGATTTTTTCACTTTTGGTAGTGCAGGGTTTATTTGGAAGAAAAAAGTGGACCGTTCAGGCCGGAATGCTCATTCTGCTGGCTTTTGTGATTACTTTTCCGATTTATCTTCTCTGTATAGCCGACCGGTTTGAAATTGGTTACCTTTTCTCTTTCTACATGAGAAGATTTGTGATTCAGCCGATTATTCTTCTGCTGATTGTGCCTCTTTTCTATTACCGTAAGTTTCTTGAGGAAAAGGCAGTTTAGATTACTTTGTTTTTACGGTATGCTTGTCGGGCTGCGAAATGTTTTTGCGGCTCCATTCCACTTTTTTAACGAAAGGATGCTGACGGACTTTACACCCGGCCAAACAGCAGATTTCACAGGAAAATGGCTTGCAGTCGTCCATATGGAAATTAAACTCAACTTTTCTTTCGGTGTTTTCTGCAATCAGAACAATCATGTCTTCCATTTGCTGATGGGCATCACGGAGTTCAAAATAGTAGGGAAGGGTAAGATGCGCGTCAATATGCAGTCCGCTTCCAAACTGCTGAATTCTGGTGTTATGGAGGTCAATCCACTCCGCTTTGCGGTTTTCATTCAGAAATTTAGACAGTCTGTCCAGCATTTCAAGATCGGCTTCATCCATAATTCCGCTCAAAGACTGCCGTATGATTTTGTAACCGACAAACATGATGTAAGCTCCGAAAATCAGGGCAACAGCAGAGTCTATCCAGTTGATTTTTGTAAAATAAACAAGAATTAAGCTGATGACTACACCGGCCGTAGTTATGGTATCGCTCTGAAGATGTTTTCCCGAAGAAATCAAAACCGCGGAATTTTCCTTTTGCCCTTTCTTGATGGAAATGTAACCCATCAGATAATTGATCACCGCCGTAGCCGCAACAATGAAGATTCCATAATCAAGCTTGTTTAATGTATTCCCGTGGAGAAGCGAGTCTACAGCTTCCACAATAATCATAACGCCGGCAAAAATAATGAGCGCGCCTTCCACGCCGGAAGTGATGAACTCAACTTTTCCATGTCCGTAAGGATGGTCGTGATCCTTCGGTTTGGCAGCCAGATACAGCGAGTAAAGTCCCATGAATGCAGCAATGATGTTCACGATACTTTCCATAGCATCAGAAAAAACAGCGTCTGAATTGGTGAGATGCCACGCAATCAGTTTTCCGATAAAAAGAATAACCCCGACAATCGCAACATTGCGCTGAAAGCTGAATTTCTGTCTGTTAAGGCTGCTCTGTTCTTCCATTAATGAAATTATATTGTTTGATGCTTCTAACAAAAAATCCCGCTTGTGCGGGACTTTCTTTTTATACTAACTGTTTTGAAACGAGATACTCTGCAATCTGAACGGCGTTGGTTGCTGCGCCTTTCCGGAGATTGTCTGCGACAATCCAAAGGTTCAGTGTTTTTGGCTGTGAAGGGTCTCGTCGGATTCTTCCTACAAATACTTCATCTTTACCCTCCGAATAGAGCGGCATTGGATAAACACTGTTTTTTACGTCGTCCTGAACTTTCACTCCCGGTGTTTCAGAAAGAATTTTTCTTACCTCATCAAGGTCAAATTCAGTTTCAAATTCAATGTTAACCGCTTCGGAATGTCCGCCCTGAACCGGAACTCTCACTGCGGTTGCCGTTAAACTAAATGATTCGTCACCCATAATTTTCTTGGGTTCACGCATCAGTTTAAGTTCTTCCTTGGTGTATCCGTCTTCATCAAAAACATCACACTGAGGCAGTGCATTTTTGAAAATTTCATACGGGTATACCCGCTCAACGGAATCGTCGCCTTTAATTTCTGCATTCAGCTGATCCACAGCAGCTTTTCCGGTTCCGGTAACCGACTGATACGTGGAAACAATCACTCTTCTGATATCGTATTTTTTGTTGAGCGGCTGAAGAACCATTACGAGCTGAATGGTAGAGCAGTTAGGATTGGCAATAATCCGGTCGTCCTTAGTGAGAACTTCTGCGTTGATTTCCGGTACGACGAGTTTTTTGGTTGGATCCATTCTCCATGCTGAGGAATTGTCAACTACAAATGTTCCTGCTTCTGCGAATTTCGGAGCCCACTCAAGAGAAGTGGTTCCGCCGGCTGAGAAAATTGCGATCTGAGGTTTCATATCAACAGCAGTTTGCATGGAAACGATACCGTAATCGGTTCCTTTGTAGGAAATTTTCTTTCCGACAGATTTCTCGGAAGCTACCGGAATAAGTTCGGTAACCGGAAAATTTCTTTCTTCCAGAACTTTCAGCATAACCTGTCCAACCATTCCGGTTGCGCCAACAACTGCTACTTTCATTTTAAGCTTTTAATTACTTATCAAGACGAGAATTAAGCACCGAAAAGTCTGTGCCACTGGAATGCCCAAAGCATCAGCGCCATCGCAATTACAGCCATAACAACCCAGCTCATCTGCATCTTGTCATTGGTTTTGAACTTTTTGTTAAGAACTGTCATCAGCACAGCTGCAATAATCATTGCGGTTGGGTGTTCTACAAACGTGTTTCTGGAAACAGAATCGCTCATGAGCGTTCCCGCTTCTTTAGCCGCCTTGAAGCCCGGTGAAAAGAAAAACAGCATCACAAGGCCAATAAGTGCCTGAACATGAAAGAAAATCATAGTGAACAGGGTTGATTTTCTCAGGAATTTGCTGATTTTTCCTGAATACCCAAACATCGTCATGAGCAGGGCAACAATAAAAAGTGCCGTAGCCACAAGAATTAAGTAAGCAAATCCACGGTGCGCATTAAGCATCATGCTGAAATCCATAATATTTTTTTTAATGATTAACGGCAAAGATAAAAAAATCCCGGCGAAAGGCCGGGATTAAGGTTATGTAAAGTCTAATTAAATTAGAAGTTGAATGTTACAGATGCATTCCATGTTCTTCCGAAACCGAAGTACACTTCGTTGTTTCTGTTGATTCCGTTCCAGTTGTTCGCTGCGTTGGTATCAGCTGGCCTGTTTGTTCTGGATTCTGCAATGTAAGTAGTATCCAGTACGTTGTTCACATTCACTCTGAATCTGAAAGCCTGTGTGTCGTTAAGATTCCATCTGAAACCGGCACCAAGGTCAAGAAGACCGTACGCAGGAAGTTTTACTGCAGTAGGAAGTACTTTATCCGGGTTGTCCGTTTCTTTCAACAGTCTGTCTCCAGGTTCGAATGCAGAATAAAGGTTGTCGGCATATCTGTACTGAGCATCAAAGTTAAACCAGTCGGTAATTTTGAAATCTGCACCTAAAGCGGCAGTAAGCTGTGCAGCGTCTCCTACTTTAAGTCCGTCAAGTTTAAGAGTTCCCTGGTCAACCACTACGTTTGTCTGATCTTCGATGAACGCTGCGTTTGGATTCCCTTTGTAGAACCAGTCACCAATGGAGAACATACCGTTGATGGTTACAATATCGGCCGGCTTCACGTTGAAATCCAATTCGATACCTCTGTGGATCTCGTTGATTCCCAATACGTTTGCAACACCCTGAAGTTCTACGCCATTGATTGTTCTTCTGGTAGTCATCCTTCTGTAGATGTCATCCCATGAAGTAGAGTAAAGGTTAAGGTTCGCATTGAAGATTGCAGATCTGAAACCATATCCGAATTCGTAAGATGTAATTTTCTCATTGGTAAGAGAAGGGTTCACATCATTTCTGTTGTTAAGGAATACGGCTCCGAAGAAAGGCTGTCTTTCATAGTAACCTGCGTTGGCGAAAATGTTGTGGTTTTCGTTGATGTTATAGTTCGCTCCTCCTTTTACGTTGAACCCGACAAGGTCTACCTTCTCGCTGTCTTGGTTGTCCGGAGTGTAAAGCATATAGTCGATTCTCTGGAATGCCTGGTTGGAAACCGATCCCTGTACGAAAGCAGAAAGCGCATCATTTGTATATTCAACCTGTGCAAATCCTCCCAGCCAGTTTACAATACCGTCGTTACTGTACCCAGCCTGATCCTTAATATCGTTGGTTTTCCCACCGAAAGGATTCCAGTTTGGCATTGCATTGAAAACATTGCTGATCTGGTTTGGTCTGTTGTTGATGTTGCTGTTGTCTGTATATGCGGTGTTACCCAAAAGATCTGTCAGGATTCTGTAGTGCATACCTTCGTATCTTCTTCCGTCGAAACCGATAGTTGCATTAAGGTTTTCACTGAATTTGTGGTTCAATGAAGTAATCAAACCGTACCAGTTGTGAGAGTTGATTGATGATCTTCTTACGATACCGTTGCTGGAGCTGGCAAAGTATGGATTAGGATCCACCGCACCGAAATCTGCAACTGCACCTCCCTGGTTCCAGCGTACAATATCGTCAAATCTTACCAGTCCGTCCGCTGTTCTTGGAAGAGCAGTGTAAGATTTCCCGTTGATTCTACCGAAATCTCCGGTACCACCACCTCTACCGAAAGAAGCGTAAACAACAGAGTTAAGTTTAGTATCGCTGTTGAATTTCCAGTCCCAGTTCAAGGACATTACCGGTTTGTGGTAATAGTTTCTTGTCATGGAATATTCTTCACCGTTAAGGTAACCCCAGTTTTGGTTGTATCTTCTGTTTGGCTGATCTTCAGATCCTCCGTACTTAATATGATCGTTGATTGTAGACTGGAAAGATCTCTGGTGGTGCCACTGTGGAGCTCCTGTAAATGTGAACTGGAAATCGTGCTTTGGATTAGGATTGAAACCAAGTGCGAAGTAATAGTTGTATCCTTCGAAATTAGTTCCGTCTGCGTACATCGCACCTGCAGTTCTGCTCATCAGGAATGATGTAGCCCATCCTGATTCGGATTTTCCTGTATTGTAAGAGAACAATGCTTTGTGGTATCCGTCGTTACCTACACCAATTGTTACATTTCCCTGTCTCTTTTTGTCAGCAGCTCTTGTAAGAACGTTGATGGTACCTCCAACCGAAGCAATAGCCAGTTTGGAAGAACCCAGACCTCTCTGAATCTGCATTGCAGAAGTTACGTCAGATAGACCTGCCCAGTTAGACCAGTAAACCGCACCGTTTTCCATGTCGTTTACCGGTACCCCGTTAATCATAACAGCTGTGTTTCTCTGGTCGAAACCTCTTACGTTAATTCTTGAGTCTCCAAAACCACCACCGGATTTTGTTGCATACACAGAAGGTGTAGTGTTCAGGATTTCAGGAAATTCCTGGTTACCCAGTTTTTCAACGATTACCGCTTCTCTGATCGTAGAAACTGCAACCGGAGTCTTTCTGTCTTTTGCGATGTCGGCAACACCGGTTAGAACTACTGCCTCAATGTCTCTCTCTCTCGAGATGGTATCATTGCTCTGCGCGAAATAAACGCTCGCAGTAGAAAGTGTAATCACAGCGGAAAACACTGATTTTCTGATAAGATTAATGTTCATAATATTAGATTTACTATTCTAAATTTTTGCAAAAATCGGTATTTTAATCGGATTGGCAATTAACAAATTGTTAATTTTTAAAATTTTGTTAATATTCCATGTAAAAACCTGTAAAGCAATAGGTTAAATCTTGTTAATGAACATAAAACTCTTTTTTATTTATTGCATAATTAGTAAAAAAACCAAGAATTATTGCCTTTTCTATAAATTATTTCACAGCTTTGAGGCTTATATCAATGTTTTCTGCTGAGTGCGTAAGGGCTCCCGCAGAGATGAAAGTTACGCCTGTGGAAGCAACGTCTTTCAGCATTTCCCGCGTAATTCCTCCAGATGCTTCACTTTCAATTTTACCGTCAATAAGTTCCACGGCTTTTTTCATTGTCGGAACATCCATATTGTCCAGCATGATTCTGTCTGCCTTTGCTTTGATGGCTTCCTGAACCTCGTCAAGATTCCGGGTTTCCACTTCGATTTTCAGTTTCAGTTTATTCTTCTTCACGTACTCTTTCGCCATTTTAACAGCGTTGGTAATGCTTCCGTTATAATCAATATGGTTGTCTTTCAGCATGATCATATCGTACAGACCGTAACGGTGATTGGTTCCGCCGCCAATAGCCACGGCCCATTTCTCGCAGATTCTGAAATTAGGAGTGGTTTTTCTGGTATCGAGAAGTTTGGTTTTTGTTCCGACCAAACGCGAATCCCAGTCGTGTGTTAAGGTGGCAATTCCGCTCATCCGCTGCATGCAGTTCAGTACAAGTCTTTCTGTCTGAAGAATACTTTGTGCCTTTCCTGTAACAACGAATCCAATGTCGCCTTTCTTTGCCGTTTCACCGTCTTTAATGAAAACTTCCACTTTCATATTTTTGTCAAACGTCCGGAAAATGAATTCAGCCAGTTCAACGCCCGCAAGAATACAGTCTTCTTTAACGAGAAGTTTCGCCTGCTGTTCAAGGTCGGCCGGAATAGTGGAAAGAGTGGAGTGGTCGCCGTCACGGATATCTTCTTGCAGAGCGGCTTTAATAAATTCTTTCAGTGCTTTATCGGTTACGTATGAAGGTCTTTTCATTATTTCTGAAGGTATTTAGTCATTTATGGTCAAAGGCTGCGTTGCCAGATCTTTATTATAGAAGGATCCTTTATTCTCGGTCATCTGCAGCGAATGCTTGATGATGAGGTAGGAAATGTTTACGAGGTTTCTCAGTTCAGAAAGCTGCGGTGAAAGCAATGAATAGTTGTACAGCTCGGTTACCGCATCAAAAATTTCGCGCTGTTTGTTTTTTGCGAGTTCGAGACGGGCATTGCTCCGTACAATAGCGACAAGATCGCTCATCAGTTCCTGAAGCTGCCTGCGCAGGTATTTCACCATTACCATTTCGTCCATCATTTTCATGCCTTCTTCATTCCATTCCGGAATTGCCTTCAGGTCATCAAAATTAAAGTCGTTTTCAGCGAGCAGCTCAACGGTTTTCATGGCTGCGTTGTGGCCGAAAACAAGTCCTTCCAGAAGCGAGTTGGAAGCCAGTCTGTTTGCACCGTGCAAGCCGGAATTGGTACATTCGCCCACCGCAAAAAGGTTTTTGATGGAGCTTTGGCCTTCCATGTCAGTTTCAATACCGCCCATTAAATAATGACAAGCGGGAACCACCGGAATCAGCTGTTTGAATGGATCGATACCTTCATCAAGGCATTTCTGATAAATATTCGGAAAATGCTCAATGAATTTCTGCTGATCCATATGTCTGCAGTCGAGTCCTACAAAGTCATCACCGCTGATTTTCAGTTCATTATCAATAGCTCGGGCTACAATATCGCGGGATGCGAGTTCTTCCCGCTCATCGTATTTATGCATAAACGGCTCTCCGTCTTTGGTTCTGAGTTTTGCGCCGTCGCCCCGTACAGCTTCAGAAATCAGGAACAGCATTCCATCGCGGTTGGAATAAAGTGCCGTAGGGTGAAACTGATAATACTGCATATTGGAAACTTTTCCGCGGGCGCGGTGCACGAAAGCGATTCCGTCGCCTGTTGCAATTACCGGATTGGTGGTGTTTTTATAAACATGGCCCGCACCGCCGGTTGCTACAAGGGTAATTTTTGCAGTTATTTTCTTGATTTTCTTGTTCTTTTCGTCCAGAATATAAGCACCGTAACAGTGGATTTCTTCAGTGTTCCAGTCTTTTCCCGGTACGTGGTGCTGCGTAAGAAGGTCAATCACATAATGATGATCCAGCATCTCAATATTGGAGGATTTTTTCACGGTTTCCAGCAGAGCGCGCTCAATTTCTGCACCGGTAATATCCTTATGGTGAACAATGCGGTTTTCGGTGTGTCCGCCTTCTCTTCCGAGTTTGAAGTCGCCGTCTTTTTCCCTGTCAAACCTGGTTCCCCAGTCTACGAGTTCCTGGAAGCGCGCGGGTCCTTCCTTGATTACCATTTCCACAACATTCCGTTTGTTTTCGCCGTCTCCGGCACGCATGGTATCTTCAATATGTTTCTGAAAATTGTCTTTGTCAAAGTCGGTAACTACTGCAAGACCGCCCTGTGCATATTTCGTGTTGCTTTCGTCCTCATCCGCTTTGGTAACGATGATTATTTTAGCTTCCGGCATTTTTTCCGAAATCTTGATGGCATAGGAAAGCCCGGAAATACCGGAACCTATAACCAAAACATCTGCCTTTATCATTTTTTGTTCTGTATTAATAAGAATTGAGATTTAAAGGTAACTGAACAGCAAATCGTCCGGTTTTCTCACTTTCTTCATGCTCTGAAAATGATCCTCTGCCGAACGGTAACCCAAAGCTAAGGTAACTGAAACCTTTTCCGATAGCGGATCAATTTCCAGCAGCTCCGAAAGTACCTCCGGCTTAAACCCTTCCATCGGACAGCTGTCCACTTTTTCCATTGCCGCTGCAAACATCAGTGTTCCGAGCATCAGGAAACCCTGTCTTTCGTTCCAGTTCAGTATTTCCTGTTCATCCTGAAGATTCAGATAAAAATCGATGCTTTTGCGGAAAGGATCAAGGTTTTCCACAGGAATATCGCGTACATCGGAGATGTGTCCAAAATATTTGTTAACATATTCATCCTCTATTTTTCTGCGTGTAACGATAACGAGAAGATGGGAACATGTTGAAATCTGAGAAGGATTATAAAAAGCAGGAATGAGTTTCTGCAGGGTTTCCGGTGTCTGTATCACCAAAACTTTATAAGGCTGCAGTCCCAACGAACTTGCCGAAAGCTTGCCTGCTTCCAGAATGTTTTTCAGGGTTTCTTCAGGGATTTTCTTACCGCTGTCGAATTTCTTTACTGAATACCGTTTTTGTAGTGCTTCCACATAATTCATATCCAAATATAATGAAAATGTGAATGGCAGACAGCGCAAATTCTCTATTTGCAGAAGTGTTAGCTGAAGTTTTTTCAGAACAGGCCACCGTCTTCCGGGTTTTCAAAAAAAAGGTCTGTTTCAAGCTGGTTACTTTGGCTTGCCTTAACTGCCAGGCGGTCACAGATTTCGTTCTCGGGATGACCGGCATGGCCTTTTATCCAGTGAAAAGAAGGATTATGCTGCCTGAAGAGCGGATAGAATCTTTTCCACAGATCCGGATTCTTTACTTTCCTGAATCCTTTCTTTACCCATCCAAACAGCCATTTCTGATTGATGGCTTCGGAAACATATTTGCTGTCGGTGTAAATGTGAACTTCGTTGTCACTGGTTTTCAGCTGTTCCAAAGCAATAATCACCGCTAAAAGTTCCATCCGGTTATTGGTGGTTAACCGGAATCCCTGAGAAAAAGTCTTTTCATAACTGTGCGACGGAATCTTCATCAATATTCCATAACCGCCTTTTCCGGGATTGCCACTGCAGGCACCGTCGGTATAAATTTCAATGCGGAAACCCATCAGAACGGCATTTCTTCATCGTCATCAATATCATTCATCGATGAGCCGGAGAGTTTTCCGAAAGAGCTGTTGTCAGGAAGGTCAAATGCAGCGCCCGGTTCTATCGTTGTTCTGATTTTGTCAAATCCGCTCGGTTCGTCCTGCTGCCCGAAATTCGATGGCTGATAACCGTATGATCCACCGAAAGGATCAAGATCGGCAAATTTTGCAATGTTTTTGTAGAAAGAAAGTCTGACATCGGCCGTGGCACCGTTTCGGTGTTTAGCAATGATCAGCTCTGCCTGGTTTTCAGTGCTGGTTTGTGCATCTTCCGGATCGTTGTCCCAAAGATCAATTTTGTAATATTCCGGTCTGAAGATGAATGAAACAATATCTGCATCCTGTTCTATGGCTCCGGATTCCCTCAGATCTGAAAGCTGGGGCCGTTTTCCCGGACGGTTTTCCACACTTCTTGAAAGCTGGGAAAGTGCGATAACCGGTACGTTCAGTTCTTTCGCAATTGCTTTAAGTGAACGGGAAATGGTTGCGATTTCCTGTTCACGGTTTCCTCCGCCTTTTCCTGCGGAATTTGCTGTCATCAGCTGAAGGTAATCTACCATGATGATTTTTACGCCATGCTGCATCACAAGCCTTCGGCATTTGGCACGGAAGTCAAAAACAGAAAGCGAAGGTGTTTCATCTATATACAGCGGTGCGTTTTCGAGTTCAGAAACGTTGTGGAACAGGCGGTTCCATTCCTGATCTTCCATTGTTCCTTTTCTGAGTTTTTCTGAAGAAATCTGAGTTTCCGAGGCAATCATTCTGGTTATCAACTGAACAGAAGCCATTTCCAGGGAAAATAATGCCAGCGGAATTTTATGCTGAACGGCAATATTTCTCGCCATGGAAAGCAGGAAAGCGGTTTTACCCATTGCGGGGCGCGCAGCAATAATGATAAGGTCGGAATTCTGCCAACCGCCGGTTTCCTTGTCCAGTGCGGAAAATCCAGATGGAATGCCCGACAGACCTTCTTTGTCTTTCAGGGATTTTATGGTTTCAATAGCCT
>JAEXBA010000042.1 GCA_023457935.1 Bacteroidota bacterium
TCTGATTCTGAGATTGTTGCATCCATCCTGAACGAACAGGGTTATAACACAACTCTGGATGTGAAAGAAGCGGATTTAATTTTGCTGAACACTTGTTCCATCCGTGAAAAAGCGGAACAGACAGTGAGAATGCGTCTTTCCCAGTTCAAAAATCAGAAAAAAGAAAACCCGAACTTAACTGTCGGCGTTTTGGGTTGTATGGCCGAACGTCTGAAAACCAAGTTTTTAGAAGAGGAACATTTGGTGGATTTGGTTGTTGGGCCGGATGCGTACAGAGATTTACCAAACCTCCTGAAAGAAACCGAAGACGGAAGAGATGCCATCAACGTAATTCTTTCAAAAGAAGAGACTTACGCCGATATCAATCCGGTGCGTTTGGGCGGAAACGGCGTTACTGCGTTCGTTACGATTACACGTGGTTGCGATAATATGTGTACGTTCTGTGTGGTTCCGTTTACCAGAGGCCGCGAAAGAAGCCGTGATCCGCATTCCATTATTGAGGAATGTAAAGATTTATGGAACAGCGGTTATAAGGAAATTACTTTGCTTGGCCAGAACGTAGATTCTTACCTGTGGTTTGGCGGCGGTGCGAAAAAAGATTTTAAAAATGCAACAGATATGCAGAAAGCCACTGCGGTGGATTTTGCCCATTTGCTTGATATGGTGGCTACTGAAGTTCCGGAAATGCGTATCCGTTTTTCCACTTCCAATCCGCATGACATGAACGAAGACGTTTTCCGCGTCATGGCAAAACACGACAATATCTGCAAATACATTCACCTTCCTGTTCAAAGCGGAAGCGACAGAATGCTCGAAAAAATGAACCGTCAGCATACACGCGAAGAATATTTAACGCTGATTAATCACGCAAAACAGATCGTTCCCGAAATCGCATTTTCTCAGGATATGATTGTCGGTTTCTGCGGCGAAACTGAAGAAGATCACCAACTTACGCTTTCGCTGATGAAAGAAGTGGAATACGATTACGGCTATATGTTTGCGTATTCTGAAAGACCGGGAACGCCGGCTCATAAGAAAATGGAAGATGATGTTCCGGCAGATGTTAAGCAAAGACGTTTAGCGGAAGTGATCAAACTTCAGGGTGAGCTTTCAAGAAAAAGAATGGCCGGTTATGTTGGGAGAAATCATGAAATTTTAATTGAAGGAACTTCCAAGAAAAACGACAACCAGTGGAAAGGAAGAAATTCCCAGAACGCAGTCTGCGTTTTTGATAAACTGGACGGGCAGAAAATTGGCGACATTGTGACTGTTTTTGTTCACGGAAATACACAGGGAACACTTTTAGGGGAAACGGTTTTGAAATGAGATAATTTGCGAATAAGATGATGAGGTAATTTTGTATCGGAGTCGTCTTAAAGTAAAGTTTTATTACATATTATCTCATCACCACATTATCACATTAAAAAATGACAGACTTACAATCCATAAAAAACCGCTTTGGAATTATCGGGAATTATCCGGTTTTAAACCGCGCTATTGAAAAAGCGATACAGGTTGCGCCCACCGACATTTCTGTACTTGTAATCGGAGAATCGGGTGTGGGTAAGGAACATATTCCGAAGATTATTCATGCCGAATCCAAAAGAAAGCACCAGCCGTATATCGTTGTAAACTGTGGAGCCATTCCGGAAGGAACCATTGATTCTGAACTGTTCGGCCACGAAAAAGGCGCTTTTACAGGAGCCACGGCAACCAGAAAAGGATATTTTGAAGTTGCGGACGGCGGAACAATTTTCCTTGATGAAGTAGGTGAACTGCCTTTGCAGACGCAGGTTCGTTTGCTTCGTGTACTGGAAAGCGGTGAATTTATGAAAGTAGGTTCTTCGCAGATTCAGAAAACCAATGTAAGGATTGTTGCGGCAACCAACGTGAATATGATGAGTGCCATTCACGACGGAAGATTCCGTGAAGATCTTTACTACCGTCTCAATACCGTTCAGATTGACATGCCGCCGTTGCGCGAGAGAAAAGGCGATATTCACCTGTTATTCAGAAAGTTCGCAATTGATTTTGCTGAAAAATACAGAATGCCTGAACTCAGTCTTACCGATGACGCGGTAAGTTACCTTGAAAATTATTCTTTTCCGGGAAACGTGCGTCAGTTGAGAAATCTTGTTGAGCAAATGACGGTTGTGGAACAGAACCGCGAAGTAAATTCTACAAAACTTGCCGAATATATTCCGGTGCAAACCAACCTTCCGGCTGTAATTCAGAAAGGCGGAAACAGCATTTCAAACTCCGAATTTCACAGTGAAAGGGAAATTATGTATAAGATTCTGTTCGACATGCGCAGCGATATTAATGATTTAAAATCGTTAACTTCGGAACTGATTAAGAACCGTGGAAACGGAGAATTCAGCAATCAGGAAAAAAATCTGATCAACAGAGTTTTCACACCGGAAACTGCCGTGCAGAATCCTGCTTCACTGCTGTATTTTGAAAATTCAAATCAGAATAATGTGCAGAATCCAACCATTATTTCTAAAGTTGAAGACGGTTTTGAAGATGTGGAAGATATTGAGCTTGAAGAAGCAAAACCCGAAACACTTTCACTGCAGAATAATGAAAGAGAACTGATTGTGAAGGCATTGGAAAAACATAAAGGCAGAAGAAACCGAGCAGCCGACGAACTCGGAATTTCACAGAGAACACTCTACAGAAAAATAAAACAGTATAATTTGGAAGATTAATGATAAAAGCACAGAATTTTAACGTAAAAAAAGGCATCAAAAAAATATTTTTCGCTTTGATGTTGAGTGCGGGTTTTTTATTGCAAAGCTGTTACAGTTTTACCGGTTCTTCCTTGAGTCCGGAAATTCAGACCATTCAGATCAACGATTTTATCAATAATGCGCCTTTGGTGAATCCGGCCCTTGCGCAACAGTTTTCAACCGATATTCAGAACAGATTTCTGCAGAGAACAACGCTGAAAGGAACCAAGGAAAACCCAGATATTCTTATTGAAGGCGAAATTATCGATTATACCATTTCCCCAACCACTATTTCAGCGCCGGTAACGGCTCAGGGCGGCGTAATACAGGCGGCACAGAATAAACTTACCATCACCGTGAAAGTTCATTACGAAAACAGTGTGGAAACCGACAAGAGTTTTGACCGTACGTATTCTGATGAAGCAGTGTTCAGCAGTGATCTCGATATCAGCGCAATAGAAGCCTCACAGGTGAAACTGGTGAACGAAAGAATCATCAACAAAATTTTTAATGATATTGTAGCGAACTGGTAATGAATTCGAGAATACTAGAATTAATAAAGAATCCGGAACTGATTGCTGCAGAAGACCTGAATATTCTAGGCCAGGAAATCGGTACTAAACCTTATATGCAAAGCCTGCGCGCATTGCAGCTGCTTGCCGTGAACCGTTTTGACAGCGAAAACTACCAGAAAACACTTTCGGAAACGGCAGCGTACACAACAGATAAGAAAATCCTTTACCAACTGATCAACGGTAAAAATATAGCTGTGGAACCATTCGAAAACATTTCTGCTGTAACCGGAACTTCCCCGGTTAAAGAAGAAGTAAAAGTTGCTGAAAATGAAGTCTTGACCGCAGAAAATGATTTTTCTGAACAGTCGCATGAACATTCAGCTGCTCCGGTTTCTGATGTTCCGCTTGAGGCAAAACATGAAGCCGAAGAACTTTCAGCAGAGCATAATGCTGACGAAACAGAGAACGTTTCTGCACAGAATCAAGCGGTTTCTGCTGACATTGAAATCCAGGAAAAGGAAAACATTGGTGAAGAAATAGAAAAACTTGAGGATTCAGAACAGATGACTGATGAGAGCAAGGTTTCTGAACCTGAAAATTCTGAAATTGAAACCGTTACTGAACCTGTTTTCGAAAATAATGATCAGAATCCTGAAACAACAGATGAGAATTCAGCTGAAATCAGTTTCCAGGGAACTCAGGATTTTATGCCGGAAGTAGCCATCAGAGCAGGCGAAGTTTCCGTGACACCTACCGCACCTCAAAAACCGGTCAACCGCCACGAAGAGGAAATGCGCAGACTTATTGAAGAAGTGGAACGTAAAATGCAGCAGAAAAAGGCAAGCCAACAGGAAAAGACCACAGAAAAAGAGGAAGCTTTCCCGGGATCTCACGAAATCAGTTTTGCTGAAACGATGGATTTTGACACCACAGCAAAGAAAACCGATGAGGTTGAAGAGAAAGTGAATCCAGCTGAAGCAGAACCGGACGAGTCTAAAAAAGTTGAAACGCCGGTTACTGAAGAACCAGTTCAACAGTCTGAACCGGTTTCCACATGGAAGCCGATGTCCTTGGAAACAGCAACTCCGGACGCTATTATAGCACAGTCGCAAGAAAATGTCTCTGCAGAAACCATAAAAGAAGTTCCAGTTTCAGATGAGAAAAAATCGCAGCCAAGTGAAGAAAAAGATACTGTAAAGACCGATGACAGTTCGTTGCAGAATACTTCAGACATGGAAAAACCGGTAGAGAACTCACAGGAATCTGTTGCTGCAGAAAGTAATGTTCCGAAGTTCATCAATACATGGCAAAGCTGGCTGAAAATCGACAGAAAATCTGAAGCAGAAGCGCCGGTTCAACATTCAGAAAAGGAGGAATTATCAGAAGAGAACGAAGAAACAGAACCGGAAACTGAGGAAACTGAAATTACCGTGGAAAAAACTGCGGTTAAGAACAGCGTTATTGATAAATTCATTGAAACAGAACCGAAAATCTCTCAGCTTAAAGAAGAAAGTTCTTTTGTTGTCAGGGAAAAGAAAAACGACATTTCGCACTTAATGACGGAAACGCTGGCCAATATTTATGCGGAACAGAAACTTTATGCTAAAGCGATAAAAGGTTACGAAATCCTTATTGAAAAGCATCCGGAAAGGAAAAGCTATTTCAGGGAAAAAATAAAGGAAGTGAAAGAACTCAGAACAAACAGCAACCAACAATAAGAAAAGAACCCGCAGATTACTCCGCGGGTTTATTTCTGTCTTATTCTAAATGTTTCGTTTCAACGGCTTCAACATCAATGGTTTTTGAAGGCCGGTCAGAATTGAATTTCCTGAATTTACTCCAGATTTTTCTTCCTAAAATAATCACTACAATCACCAGTATCACCGCAGCAACTGCCGCAATAATCGGCGCAGCTAAAGCCAGAACCGACATAATACCGGCGCCCGCCGTTTCAGTGGTGGCCACTACAGAATTTCCAAGTCCGCCCGTTGTGGCTGTGGAAGCGGCCCGTGTTCCCGCAAATCCGGAACTGATGGCTGCGGCAGTTCCACCTCCTGCAATAAGCGCTAAAGCCCATTGTGGGAATGTTCCGATATCCGCAAACTGACTCGCAAACATAATGGAACCAGCCACAGTAGCCAAAGGAACCGAAAGCGTATCAAGCAAATGATCAACGTACGGAATGTAATACGCCAGAATTTCAACTACAGTTGCGATTCCGGTTGTAATAAGTGTTGGAAGCCCGGCAAGCCACTCAAAAGTATCGTTCATCGGAATCCAGCCCATGTAGGAAGCCAAACTTACAGCGAACATCGGCAGGAAAACCCTGAATCCGGATGCTGCAGCAAGACCAATACCGATAAAGGCAGGAAGTACATAAGAAATGTAAGGAATGTTGTCTAACATTTTCAGTTTAGTTTATAGTTTATTTCTGATAAATTTACAAAAAGCGTGCTAAATGATTAATTTACTTTTTTGGTTTACAGAGGTTTAGAAAGTCTTTGAGAACTTCGTTGTAGTGATGCGGTTTTTCCGAAGAAACCCAGAAAATCATTGACACAGAATTATCTCCGAATGCGGCCGCAAAAGCTTCCCTGTTCAGCCGGTAACATTCGCGCAGAAGACGCTTGATACGGTTTCGGTCCACCGCTTTCTTGAAATATCTTTTCGAAACGGAAACGCCGACTTTTGGGCCCGTGTTTTCTTCTTTTCTGAATGAAACAATCCGTATGTTGCCACTGGTTTTCCACTTTCCGCGCTCAAAAAGCTCAGATATTTCTTTTTTCTGTTTCAGTTTTTCCTGATGCGGATATGCGTAATTTTTCAATCTTCTTGTTGTGGTTTGTTTTTCAGTAAATAATTGACAACTTCAGCCGCAGCGTGCAGACCGAAAGCCGCAGGAATATAACTTATAGTTCCGTAAAAAGAACGCTTGAAGTTGGTGCCGTCCGTCATTTTAAGGCTGTCTTCCTTCTGGATTTCCGAGGAAAATACGCATTTGATTCCTTTTGTGATGTTCGATTCGCGTTTCAGCCTTTTCCGCACCTGTTTTGCGAGAAAACAATTATACGTTTTGCCGATATCACGGACCAGAACTTTTGCCGGATCTGTTTTTCCTCCTGCGCCCATGGACGAAATGATTTTTATTTTTCTTTTCCGAGCTTCTTTTATCAGTGTAATTTTTGGAGTAACACTGTCGATGCAGTCCAGAACATAGTCGAATTTTTCCGAATCAAGGATTTCCTGCATGTTTTCAGGATTCAGAAACTGATTGACGGATGTAAGCTGCAGTTCAGGATTGATATCCAACAGTCTTGCACTTACAACGTCCACTTTGTTTTTTCCGACGGTAGAATGCAGCGCGGGTAATTGGCGGTTGATATTGGTGACATCAACAGTATCGCCGTCTACAACCGTCATTTTTCCTACGCCTGCTCTGGCCAGAAATTCGGCCGCAAAAGAGCCAACGCCGCCAAGACCAATTACCAGAAGGTTGGCGTTTTTCAGTTTTTCAAGACCCTGATCTTTAATCAGAAGCTCAGTTCTTTCGAGCCAGTTCTTTTCCATTCGTAACAGATTGAAAATTCTTAAATATTTGGTTCAGAATATCTTCTGTGGAGCATTCTTTCAGCTCTGCAGCTTTTTCGTAAAGCGTCCGGATGTTAAAAACAGTATCATCTGTTTCGAGAAAAAAACGGTCATCCGGGACTTTTCGGAAAGTTTCCTGCAAAGATACATTTTGAAGCAGGGCTCTGCCAAAACTGAGATGAAAATTGTGTTGAAGCATTTCGTCCGCCACCGTCTGTTTTTTGTTGAAACCGTGAATAATCATCGGTACTTCAGCCATTTTTCTGAAACTGATAAGTTCCTGAAAACGTCGTACACAATGAATAATTAAGGGTTTCTTCAGCTGATTTGCGAGCGCAATCTGCCTGGCAAAAACTTCTTCCTGAATCGTCTGTTCCACAGGAACCAGCGCATCAAGTCCGCATTCTCCAATCGCTGCACAGTTGGGCAAGGCAGCCAGAAATTCCAGTTTTTGGATATGGTCTTCAGAGTTTCTGGCATCAGCCGGATGGATTCCCACGGAAAAAAAACGGTCGGTAATTTCTTCATTAAAACAAAGATTGTAGACTCCGTTGCTGGTGTTTTTATGATGATGGTGAAAGTCCGGAAAAGACATAATTTTATGATATAATTCTGTAAAAGTAATTAAACGAATGTTTTATAAATTGTTAAAAATTTCTTAATTTTACTAAAATTACAAATGATGAGCAAGAAATTTTCCGATAAACAGATACATATTCTCAATGTTGCTGAAGAGCTCATTGCGAAAAAAGGTTTTGAAGGTACTTCTGTTCGCGATATATCCACTAAGGCCAATATTAATGTGGCTATGATCTCCTATTATTTCGGTTCCAAGGAAAAAATGATGGCCTACCTTTATCAGTTCAGAGTACAGAAAACAAGAGAACATTTTGCCGAGTTTGCAGAAACCATTAAGGACGGAAAACCGGAAATGCAGATGAAGGAAATCATTAAATATATCTGTCATCAGCTTTTTACCTTCAGCCATTTCCACGGTTTTGTAACACAGGAACTGCGCCATACCGATCATCTGAAAGACGAACTGATGGATTTTTATGAATTTTGTGTAAGTAAGATTGATGACGTTATCAAAAAAGGTGTGGCATCGGGCGTCTTCACCTTTGCTCCGAAAGCAGATGATGTACTTTCCACCATTCTTGGCGTTTCGCTGTTCACCATCCGCAACAAAGCGTTTGTTTCGCATTATGTTCCGGTAACAAAAGAGGAAAACTATCTTAAAGATGCCGAGAAAAAAGTAAGGGCTAACCTTATGATGCTTATTTTTTCACTTTTGGGCTATCAGTCTGAGCAGTAAAAGTTAATTAATCATAAAAAAATCACGATTGGTAAAAAAATTATATTTTTGCAACTTGAACAGGCCGAAAATAATGTATTTGAACGCCTTCTGTGAAAATTTATGAAAAAATTCCTTCTGATTATTCTGGCGGTTTTCGTTGTTACTGCGTGCAGCAGAGATATGGATAAAGCCATGAAAAGCGCCGACAAAGCCTATATCCTGAAAGTTGCGAACGAGCAGTTTGCCAAGAAAAAATGGAACAATGCCATTACGCTGTACGAAAGACTTTCCAATCTTGTAGCGGGTACCGATGATGCTCCTAATGTAGTGTTCAACTCTGCTTATGCCAACTATTACGACAAAAACTACAAGCTTGCCGGGCATCAGTTCAAGAATTTTGCAGTTACCTTTCCGCAGGATCCAAGAAAAGAAGAAGCTTCCTACATGTCTGCATTATGTTATTACGAAGGTTCTCAGGATTACAATCTGGACCAGACTTCAACAGAACTGGCCATCAACGAGCTTCAGAGTTTCCTTAACGAATATCCGGATTCTGAAAGATCAAAAAATATTTCCACTTTAATTGACGAACTTTCCTACAAGCTTGAATTCAAAGCTTATGAAAACGCACGCCAGTATTACAAAATGGGAGATTACAAAGCAGCTAATGTGGCTTTGGACAATGTTCTGAATGATTTTCCTGCAACAAAACTTCGCCCGAGTATTTACGACTACATTCTGAAATCCAGATACGAACTCGCAATGAATTCGGTATACGATCTGAAGCAGGAACGGATCGACAATGCCATTTCTTTCACAAAACAGGTTGAAAAGGAAATGCCGGGAACCGAAGAAGCGAAAACAGCTGTAGATTTAAGAAACAAACTGCTGAAAGAAAACGAAAACTTTGCGCAGCTTCAGAAAACCGTTGAGGCAAGAAAAGCAGAACTTACAGCAAAACAGCAGCGTGAAGCCGACCGTTTGGCTGCCAAAAACAAAACAGCACAGCAGGAAGAAGAGCAGATTGACCGTGAGAAAGCCGCAATGCAGATACAGAGAGACAGCGCAGCTTTGGCAACACCGCCGCCGGCAGCCACTTTCAAAATTCAAAGATAATTTGTACATTTGCAAACTTAATTTATTAAAAACTCCCTGAAAATGAGCATAAAAGATTCAAAAGCTGAATTAAATACCATTACTTACGACAGAGATAAGATTGAAGAAAAAGTAGGTTCAATCTATGAAGCCATCGTAATTATGGGGAAAAGAGCGGAGCAGATCAACGCTGAAATCCGTACCGAACTTCACGGAAAACTGGATGAGTTTGCCGTACACAATGCAACATTGGAAGAAGTTTTTGAAAACAGAGAGCAGATCGAGATCTCAAAACATTACGAAAAACTTCCGAAACCAACGTCTATTGCCGTTCAGGAATGGCTGGAAGACGATATTTACTTCAGAAAAACTGAAGAGAAATAAGAAAGAAATTCATTGAAACACATCAAAGCCGCAGAAAATTGTTTTTGCGGCTTTTGTTTTTATTTTATTTAAATTCGTAACGGAATAATTCAGAAAAAATGAGTGTGCAGAACAAAAGAATTCTCATCGCAGTTACTGGCGGAATTGCGGCCTATAAAATCAATGTGCTGATTCGCGACCTGATTAAAAAAGGCGCAGAAGTACAGGTAATTATGACAAGAGCTGCAGAGGATTTTGTATCGAAGCTGACGCTGTCCACGCTCTCCAAAAACCCGGTATATTCCGATTTTTACGGTGAAAACGGCACATGGAATTCTCACGTGGAGCTCGCCCTTTGGGCAGATGCCATGCTGGTGGCGCCTTGTACAGCCAACACGCTCTCGAAAATGGTTCACGGCATGTGCGACAATCTTGTAATTGCGACTTACATGTCCGCCAAATGTCCGGTTTTTATTGCTCCGGCGATGGATCTTGATATGTACAGCCATCCGTCAACTAAGCAGAATCTTGAACTTGCTGAGGATTTCGGCCATATCGTTATTCCTGCAGAAGAAGGTGAACTGGCAAGCGGTCTAATCGGTCAGGGAAGAATGGCTGAACCGGAAACGATTGCGAATATTCTTGAGAATTATTTTTCAGAGAAAAAACAGGTGAAGAGTCTGGCCGGAAAAACAGTTTTGATCACCGCTGGTCCGACTTATGAAGCCATTGATCCCGTTCGTTTTATAGGAAATCATTCATCTGGCAAAATGGGTTTTTCCCTTGCGGAAGAAGCGGCATCGCGTGGCGCGAAAGTAATTTTGGTTTCAGGGCCAAGTGCGCAGAAAACTGCACATTCACATATTGAAGTTCACCGTGTAAGATCGGCCAAAGAAATGTTTGATGAGGTTTTCAGACATTATGAAAATGCTGATATTGCAATTGCGAGTGCGGCAGTTGCAGATTATGCTCCCAGGGAAGTTGCGAAAGAGAAAATCAAGAAAAATGATGATCATTTAACCATTGAACTCGTTAAAAATCCTGATATTCTCAGAACAATGGGCCAACAAAAGAAGCATCAGTTTTTGGTAGGTTTTGCGCTCGAAACCCAAAACGAAGAGGAAAACGCCAAAGGAAAACTGGAAAAGAAAAATCTGGATATGATTGTTTTGAATTCTTTACGTGATGAAGGCGCCGGCTTTCAGAATGATACCAATAAAATTAAAATTCTTACCAAACAGGAAATCCGTGAGTTTCAGCTGAAATCCAAAGATGATGTCGCAGCAGATATTCTGGATTTTGTTGAGGAAAAACTTTCAAAATAAATTGCTTAATTTTCCGTTTTCTAATTTTAGAACTCAATGAAAAAAATACTTTACCTGTTTGCAATACTGTTTTTCTCTGCAACGGCTTACTCGCAGGAACTGATGGCGAATGTCACGGTGAATGCGCAGCAGATGGCAGGAAGCAACCAGCAGGTGTATAAAAATCTGGAGAAAAGTCTTAGAGACTTCATCAACAATACAAGCTGGACAGGCAAGAAACTGCAGAATTTCGAGAAAATAAAATCAAATTTTGCAATCATCATCAGTGCCAAAGACGGTAACCGTTACAGCGGAAGTATGGTGGTGCAGGCCGTTCGCCCTGTGTTCGGTTCAACATACGAATCACCGCTGATTAACCTTAACGATCAGAAAGTTTCCTTTGAATATATTGAAAATGAGAACCTTGTCTTCAATGAAAGACAGTTTTCGGGCAAGAATCTTATTGATCTTACCAGTTTTTACGTTTATCTTATTCTGGGTTACGACGCCGATTCATTTCAGCCAAACGGAGGCCAGCAATGGT
Organism: Bacteroidota bacterium; assembly: GCA_023457935.1. Classification (GTDB taxonomy): domain Bacteria; phylum Bacteroidota; class Bacteroidia; order Flavobacteriales; family Weeksellaceae; genus JAEXBA01. The sequence continues at coordinate 11,439 of JAEXBA010000042.1, forward strand.
TCCAGAAAGCACAGCAGATCGCTCAGAACTCGATGAATAAAGGTTTTGACGGTTGGTCTGCCATTGACGGCCCAAGAAGCAGAGCTTCCCTGATTGACGGACTTATAAATCCCAACGCTTCCACGTTAAGAACAATTTCTTACCAGTATCACCGCACGGGGCTCGATAATCTGAACTCTCAGGATCAGTCTCAGGCAAAGAAAAATATCGCTGACGCACTGCTCAGAATCAAGACTTATGAAAATTCGTTTCAGCAGAACTATGCCATCAACCTGTTTTTGGATACGAAAGCCGCAGAAATCTTCAATGTTTTCGATTCCAACAACAACGGCCCGGTGAATATGAACGAAATGAAACAGCTGATGGGTACTTTTTCGCCGAAAAATAACGAGTCGAAGTGGAACAAATGGCGTTAAGCCGCACGTGAGAAAAATATTCAAAGAAATCCGGAAGTTTTCGGATTTCTTTTTTTAATGGTAAATTTGCGGCCACGATACGCCGAATATGCTGAACAGGATTTTCATACAGAACTTTGCACTGATTGATTCGCTGGAACTTGATCTCCAAAAAGGACTTCAGGTGATTACCGGTGAAACCGGCGCGGGAAAATCCATTATTCTGGGCGCTTTACGGCTTATTCTGGGAGAAAGGGCTGATGCAAAATCCATCCAGAACTCTGAAAACAAATCGGTTGTTGAAGCGGAATTCGCGCTGAATGACAGTTTCAGAAACTATTTTGACGATAACGATCTTGATTTTGAGAATCCGACCATTATCCGCCGTGAAATTCTTCCGAAGGGAAAATCCCGTGCTTTTGTGAACGATGTTCCGGTGACTTTGGATGTTCTGAAAAATCTTTCTGAAAAACTCATTGATATTCATTCGCAGTTTGAGACGTCTGATCTTTTTAAGGAAGAATATCAGTTCCGAATTATCGACGGACTTTCTTCCAATAAAAAACTGATCCTGGAGTATCAGAAGGAATTTCACCATTCCCAGAAACTTCAGCGTGAACTGAGCAATCTTAAAAACCGTCTTGCAGAAGGAAATAAAGAAGCCGATTACAGGACTTTTCTGCTGAATGAACTGGAAGAAGCCAGTCTTGAGACTTTTGATCTGGAAGAAATTCAGAGCCAGCTTTCAATGCAGGAAAACGCCGGAAGTATTTCTGAAAATCTGGCTGAAATCTTAGGAAGATTTGATCAGGATGAAGTGGGAGTTTTGGACAATCTCGCAGAAATCCGTTCAAAACTGACAAAAACAGCAGAACTTTCACACCATTTTTCTGAAATCAGCGAACGCTTTGAAAGTCAGTTTTTAGAACTGAAAGATCTGGTTTTTGAGCTTCAGAATGAGGCAGAGAAAATTGAAATCAATCCAAAAATTCTCGCCGAACTCAATGATAAAGTAAACAGAATCAATGCTCTTTTTCTGAAACATAATGTGAATTCTGTTGAGGAGCTGATCGCAATCCGTGATGAAATTAGCGGTGAGCAAAGCGGTTTTGCAGAAATTGAAACTTTAATTGCAGAAACAGAAGAGAAACTGGCGGATTCTTATATTCATTTGGCTGAATCTGCGGGAAAACTTTCTTCAAACCGAAAGAAGTCGGCACCGGTTTTTGCAAAGAATATTGAAAAACTTTTAAAGCAGCTCGGGCTTGAAAAAGCCAGAATTGAAGTTGAACTGAAAGAGTCCTCAGATTTCAACATCTTTGGAAAGGAAAACATCAGCATTCTTTTTCAGGCAAATTCCGGATTTCCGCTGAAGCCGATTCAGACTGCTATTTCCGGCGGAGAAAGAAGCCGGGTAATGCTTGCTGTAAAAAAAATCATGGCCGAAAATGCCGAACTTCCGACTTTGATTCTGGATGAAATCGATACAGGAGTTTCCGGAAAAGTTGCAGAAGAAATGGGAAATGTGATGCGCGAAATGTCCGGAAATATGCAGCTGATCGTCATTACACATTTGGCGCAGGTTGCTGCAAAAGGTGACAATAACTACAAAGTGGTGAAAAAAGAGATTTCCGGCAAAACACAGTCGAATATTATTCCGCTTGATTCCGCTGAAAAACTTCAGGAAATCGCACAGCTTCTGTCCGGTTCTAAAATTACGGACGCCGCAGTAAAGCAGGCAGAAGAGCTTATGAAATAAATGTTGTAACATTTTGGGCTGTTTTTAAACTAATCTAGAAAACAACCTTGATATGTTCCGCAGATTCATTTTTTTAGAAATTAAGAATTTCCTTCGCAGTAAATCATTCGGTGCCGGTTTGGCAATGAAAATCGGGATGTTTTTCATCTTTGCCTATATTGCAGCAATTTATTTTGGAGGAGCATTTTTGCTTTATTTCGGTGCGAAAGAAGAAGATCTGGATCCGCTGAAGCTTTTTTCCGGATACTTCCTGATCTACTGGCTGCTGGATTTGCTGATGAAGTATTTCTTTCAGCAGCTTCCTACAGAAAACATTAAACCACTGCTGACGCTCAGAATCACGAAAAGCCAGATTGCCGGTTACACGCTGGTAAAAATTCTGTTTTCGTTTTTTTCATGGAGTTTCCTTTTGTTCATGATTCCGTTTGCTGTGCTGCTTCTGAGTGATCCGGCATATTCGAACTCCGGTGTGATCGCTGTTTTTGTTACTGCAGTTGCTATGATTTTTTCAAATACCTTCATCAATACGGTTATCAATAAGAAAGACTGGCTGATGTATACGGTTTTTGGAATCATGGGAGTTGCTGGAGCACTGCATTATTTTAATATAATTGATTTGGTTGCAGTTTCGGAACAGGTGGTTTATTCAGTATATCAGACTCCGCTGCTTGCCTTGATTCCGGTAACAGTTATGGCTCTTCTTGCTTACTTTACTTTCAGGTTCATCCGTGAAAATCTTTATCTGGATAAAGGTCTGGAAATGAAAAAATCAGTAGGGAAAACGGAAAATATTGCTTTCCTGAACCGCTACGGGACTCTCGGAATCTTCATTAACAACGATATTAAACTGATCCGTAGAAGCAAAGCCGCAAGAAGCGCTTTTATCGGCGGTTTTCTGTTTCTTTTTTACGGCTTGCTTTTTTTTAGCAACGGTTATGACAACAGTTTTATGATGGTTTTCATGGGAATTTTTGTAACGGGCGGATTCAATATGATGTTCGGGCAGCGCGTTCCGGCGTGGGACAGTTCTTATTATCCGCTGATGATGACACAGAATGTTCCGTACAAAGATTACCTGAAGGCAAAATGGGCCATCTTTGTTTTTGGAATTGCGGTTTCCATGATTTTGGCCATCGCATACGCTTTTATCAGCTGGGAATTTTATTTCGCCATTTTTGCCGCCGGACTTTATAACCTTGGTGTCAATTCATACCTTACACTTCTGGCGGGCGCATACAACAAGAAACCCATTGACCTTAATTCTGCCTCAAAAGGATTCAGTGGCGGACAGAACAACTTTAACTTCAAAACACTTCTGCTGATTATTCCGCAAATGATTCTGCCGGCAGCCATTTTTGGAATCGTTAATTATTTTGTTGGACTTTTTCCTGCAGTACTCACGCTCGGAATTCTGGGGATCATCGGTTTTCTGTTCCGCGACAAAATTTTTGACAGGATTGTAAAAATCTACAAAACAGAAAAATACACCACATTAGCAGCATTTAAAGAGATTTAATAAAAAATTAAAATCATGATCAGTATTCAGAATATTTCAAAGGTTTACGGAACCGCAAAAGTTTTAGATATCGAAGCCCTGGAAATTCCAAAAGGACAGACTTTCGGTCTCGTCGGAAACAACGGCGCGGGAAAAACAACCCTGTTCAGCTGTGCTCTTGATTTGATTCAGCCAAGCTCAGGGTTTATATCCATCGACGGTATTAAAGTGCATGAGTCCGAAGACTGGAAGTCCAAAGTTGCCGCTTTTGTGGATGATACATTCCTGATCGGTTACCTGACGCCGGAAGAATATTTTTACTTTCTGGGCGAACTCCGCGGACAGAATAAAGCTTCTGTAGATGAATTTTTGGTTCAGTTTAATGATCTTTTCAACGGTGAAATCCTGAAAGCAGGAAAATACATCCGCGACCTTTCGAAAGGTAACCAAAAGAAAGTCGGAATTGTCGGAGCGCTCATCGGTCATCCCGAAATCATTGTTCTGGACGAACCTTTTGCGAATCTCGATCCTTCAACACAGATCAAACTGAAAAACCTGATCAAAATTTGGTCGCAGGACGCCAATACCACTTTCCTGATCTCAAGCCATGATCTTGCGCATACAACTGAAGTATGCGACAGAATTGTGGTGCTGAACAAAGGCGTTGTAGTTCGCGATGCTGCAACCAGCCCGGAAACACTCCGTGAGCTTGAACAATATTTTGCCTCTCAGGTTTCTCTGTAACTGCTTTTAATCAGAAATATTTCTCATGTTCTCAATACGGTATGCAACGGTACTTTTTGTACTCATTTTTTCGTTTTCCGCTTCTGCACAGGTTTTAACACTGGATTTTGTGCTGAAGGACAGTAAATTCATTCTGCTGAAACTTCCGGTTGAGAATTCCGCGGACAGTTTAACCGTGTTTTTTGATACTGGCGCAACAAACAGCCTGATTGATACATCTGTAGCCAAAAAGTACGGACTGAAATCAAACTATTCGCAGAAAGTAGCCGGGGCCGGTGGAGAAAAAACATACGAAATCTTAACGGGCTATACTTTAAAACTTTCCGATAACATCAGCATTAACGGTGTAAACCTCATTTTTGAAGATATCACACGGCTGCGCTCCACACTGGGAGAAAATTTTGATATGATTGTCGGAAACGATATTCTGAAGAATTATCTTACCGAAATCAGTTTCAAAGAACGGAAAATACGGCTGTATCCATTTGGAACCGAAGTGAAGAAGGTAGGATTTACTAAAATTGATTTTGAATTCGGAAACGGAATTGCTATTCCGCAGTTTCCGGTTCAGATCCGGACAGAAAACGGAGAAACTTTTCAGGATACAGTACTTTTTGACAGTGGCGCCGGCCTTTCACTTCTGATCAATACACCGTTCAACCAAACCCATGATGTTGTATCAAAAATGGGTAAAACAACATCCAACACACTGAATAATCTTTCAAAAAAATCGGTAAGTACAGATGGTATTCTTGAAAATATCAGTTTCAGCAAGTTCAGTTTCAATAGAGTTCCTGTGACGGTATCTTCTGATACAGAAGGCGTGAGCGGTTACAAAGGTTATCTTGGAATTTTGGGAGCCGTAATCATTAACCGGTTCGATATAATCCTGGATTATCAGAAAAAAGAACTGTACCTTAAACCTAATTATCTTTTTAACGACGGTTTTGAACTGCCAAATCCTGTCAAATTAATCAGATCTGAAGGAAAAATTATAATTTCTGAAGTAAATCCGGAATCTGTTGCGTATCGGAAAGGCTTGAGATCGGGACAAGAGATAATTTCCGTCAATAACACTGAATCTAACGATATTTTCTTTTACAGAAATGCTCTTCGCCAGTTTGGAAAAAAGGTGAAACTGAAGATTGCTGATCCGGAGGGCAGTGTAAGAACTGTAAAGTTTAAAGCCCAAAGTTTACTGAAATAGTCGGTTGACAATCGAGTAGCTTTCCGATGTGATTTTCTTACGGATTTCTTTCAACTAAATTTTCAGTTGTACTCTTAAAGTATTATATTCATTCAATATAAACTTAAATGTCCGACAAAGCTTCTAGAATTCTTCGGATTTATGCGCGTGTGCGGCGCGGCCTTGTAACAATAGAAATACTGAAGGACTGGGCTGTTTCGAATGATATTTTCGTATCGGAACGGTCTCTTTACCGTGATCTGAAAGAAATTGAAAGAATTGTTCTTCTTGATGGAGAACGCGTGGTGGTGACTTCCGGAGAAAAGAACCGCAAAACGTGGAAAGTAGTGTTTGAAGGTGAAAACAACCCGCTGAATGACGAGGACCTGAACACGTTCATACTTTTCCGAAACTTTGCGCCTCTGTCGCTGTTGACTGCGCAGAAAGCATCCATTGCCAAATTCGAAAACTTCTTCTATTCGGCGCACAGCGTCAATCATTTTGAAAATAAGGCCGGCCTGATCAATTCGCAGATTGCTTCAAGTCATTTTTATGAAAATGCCGATACGCAGAACTATAAAAAAGTTTTGTCCGACTGTATCTGGAGTATACAGAACTGCCGGGAACTGCATATCAGGAAACTCGATTTCGATTACACCTCGATTTCAAAATCCATTACGTTCCCTTTGGTTTTTCTTCCGATTCAGCTGCTTTATCACCGTGGTGAAATCCATCTGGTGGGTTACACCAAAGAATCAGAAAAGCTTCTGGTATTCGGCATTGAGCAGCTCACAAAATACAAACTTTCCAATGAGATGTTCAGCGCGAGAAACTATGCGCAGAAACTGAAGGCCGAAATGGCGCTACGCTTCGGAATTACCGAAAATACCGACGACGAAGTGCACGATATTGAAATAGAGTTTTCTGCAATGACGGGTGCTTTTATGCAGCATTTATTCTGGCACAGTACACAGAAGTTTACGCGGAAAAAGAACGGCAACTATCTTCTGAAAATGCGCTGCGGTATCAACCGTGAACTGGTCGGGTGGATTTTTCAGTGGATGAGCAATGTAAAAGTAATCAAGCCGGAAGTGCTTCGGAATCAGGTTGAAAGCAAGCTGAAGGATGTTCTGAACCTTTATCTGCTGGATCATGATGTTGACTCTAACAACAGTTTCAGACGCGATTAGCTGTTTGACACCTTTTGGCAATGACATACTTATATTTGATTGTGAAAAGTGCAGTTATGAAAAAGTACAAAGTTTGCTGGTATTCGGACAGTGGTTTGCTCTGCGAGTTCACAGTGGCCGCCGCCGGATGCTTTGAAGCGAAAAGTTTGGTGGTTTCAGCCAAAAACGTTCCTGCGGAAGCAATCGTCCGGGTAACTGAAATGGAGAAAGAAACAGAATCCAAAATTCGGAAAACTGTTTTAAAAAGCAGTGCAACAATAAGGCAGAGTGTTGATTAACTCAATAAAATCGGTAGAAGTTTAATATGAAAAATGTTCTGATTGGTTTTCTTTTCCTGTTGCCGTTCTCTGCAACTGCACAGAAAATATATACGGTTAAATACGAAAGCCAGGCCGATGTGAAGGTTTTTGTGGTGAATTATGAAAGCCAGGCCGATCTGAAGGTCTATCAAGTAATATATGAAAGTCAGGCCAAGGATAACAAGGGAAAATGGTTTTTTGTCCGGTATGAAAGTCAGGCTGACCGGAAAATTCATTTCGTTGATTATGAAAGCCAGGCAGACCTGAAGATTTACTTTGTAAAATATGAAAGCCAGGCCGGTTGGGTCAACAGGAACAAAATGCACTTATTATATTAAACACAAATTCTTATAACATCAATAGAGCGAAGCCATTTACTTCGCTTTTTTTCATGCCCAAATTTGCGTAAATTTACATCTCTAAAAATTTAAGAATGGAATTTAAATACGCAGAACCTTTTCAGATTCAGAAAGACGAAACCGAATACAAAAAAATTACTTCCGATTATGTGAAAGTTGAAAAACTGGGCGACAGAGAAATTCTCACCGTCGATCCGAAAGGTCTGGAACTTCTTGCCGAAGAAGCAATGGCCGATGTTTCGTTCATGCTGCGTTCTGCACATTTACAGAGTTTAAGAAATATCATCGAAGATCCGGAAGCAACCGATAACGACCGTTTTGTTGCCTACAATTTACTGCAGAATGCGGCTGTTGCGGTTGAAGGCGCACTTCCTTCCTGTCAGGACACCGGAACGGCAATCTGTGTGGCGAAAAAAGGCGAGAATGTTTACACCGGAGTAAACGATGCAGAGCATTTGAGCAAAGGAATCTACAATACATTTCAGAACAGAAATCTTAGATATTCTCAGATTTTGCCGTTAACAATGTTCGAAGAAAAAAATTCCGGTTCGAATCTTCCGGCGCAGATTGACATTTATGCTAAAGAAGGAAATTCCTATGAATTTCTTTTTCTTACAAAAGGAGGCGGATCTGCCAATAAAACATTCCTATACCAGAAAACCAAATCTTTGCTGAACGAAAAATCCCTTACAGAGTGGATTAAAACTTCCATCCTTGATTTGGGAACTGCGGCTTGTCCGCCGTATCATTTGGCTTTGGTAATTGGCGGAACTTCAGCGGAAGCAACAATGGCTGCCGTAAAAAAAGCATCTGCAAAATACTACGATAATCTTCCGACAACCGGTGACGAAACCGGGCGTGCTTTCCGCGATTTGGAATGGGAGAAAAAAATTCAGGAAATCTGTCAGGAATCTGCAATCGGAGCACAGTTTGGCGGAAAATATTTAACGCACGACGTTCGCGTGATCCGTTTGCCGCGTCACGCAGCAAGCTGTCCGGTCGGAATGGGCGTTTCCTGTTCAGCCGACAGAAATATCAAAGCAAAAATCAATAAAGACGGAATTTTCCTTGAGCAGCTGGAAACCAATCCGGCAAGATTTCTTCCCGAAACACCACCGCATCTGGAAAAAGCAGTTGAAATTGATTTGAATAAACCAATGCCTGAAATTTTGGCAGAACTGTCAAAATATCCAATCAAAACCCGTTTGAAACTTAGCGGAACTCTGATTGTTGCACGAGATATTGCTCACGCAAAAATCAAAGAAATTTTGGACAGTGGAAAACCGATGCCGGAATATTTCAAAAACCATCCGGTTTATTACGCCGGACCGGCAAAAACGCCGGAAGGAATGCCTTCAGGAAGTTTCGGGCCGACAACCGCCGGAAGAATGGATGTTTATGTGGACGAATTCCAGAGTCATGGCGGAAGCATGATTATGTTGGCGAAAGGGAACCGCAGTCAGCAGGTTACAGATGCTTGTGCAAAATATGGCGGTTTTTACCTTGGATCAATTGGCGGACCGGCTGCAATTCTGGCGAAAGACAATATCAAATCTGTGGAAGTGGTTGATTTTCCGGAACTTGGAATGGAAGCAGTTCGTAAAATTGAGGTGAAAGATTTCCCTGCATTCATCATTACCGATGACAAAGGAAACGACTTTTTTGCGTCTATCGCACACTGAAATATCGTTGCGAAACGCAAGAAGTAAATTTTAATCAGTTTAAATAAGAAAAATAAGCACGCAAAATTTTCCAAATAAAGGAAAATGCGTTATTTTTGCCTAAATTATCAAAAGATGTTATTAGTATTATCAGCATTTTGGCCGGGTTACCAGTTTCTTTGGTTCTGCTTCTTTTTAATCATGATGCTTGTTGGATTCTGGTGTATCCTTATGTTTTTCGGTGTTGTAATCCCAATGTGGCTTACCGAAGGACTTGCAGAATATTTCGGGAAAACAAAGCCGTTTGATCCTGAAGAAGTTCGCAGAAAAACAGTGGTAGAGCAGGGTGCAGAGATAATTTACAGCAATCCGAAAGGCGAAGGCCCTTTCATTCATCATCACGACAGTCACGGCCATCATTAATTTGATGTCATCGCTTTTCTCCCTTAATCCGAGGAAAGTGATATCAAAGCAAAACAATATATTCAGATCAGTTCTCATTTTTTGAGGGCTGATTTTTTTTGTGCTTCAAAAATAACTTTGGCTTTTGCTTTTCTGTTTTTCAGTGTTAAGTTTCGTTAACATTCGGAAGCAGCAGCGCCCCGTCTTCGTAAATTTGCGGCTAACTAAACTTCAAAGATGGATTTTTTTATTTTCGTTATTGGTGCTCTTTTACTTCTTGCAGCAATTGATCTGATTGTTGGTGTTAGTAACGACGCCGTGAACTTTCTAAATTCGGCAATTGGTTCCCGCGTTGCATCTTACCGAACTATTATTCTGATTGCGATTGCAGGTATTGTTCTTGGTTCCGTTTTTTCAAGCGGAATTATGGAAATCGCCCGAAAGGGAATATTCTATCCGCAGCATTTTACCTTTGAAGTTATACTCGTGGTTTTTCTCGCGGTGATGCTCACCGATATTGTGCTTCTTGATGTTTTCAACAGTCTTGGTTTGCCTACTTCCACTACGGTCTCTATTATTTTTGAGCTTTTGGGATCGTCTTTAATGGCCGGCTTTCTGTTTTCCATGGAAAAGAATGAAACCATCAGCGAAATCTGGAAATATATCAATTTTGAAAGTACCAATAATATCGTCTCGGGAATCTTTCTCTCGGTACTAATTGCCTTTACTTCCGGTGCGATTATCCAGTATTTCTGCCGTTTGCTTTTTACGTTTCAGTTTGAAGATAAGCTGAAGCAGTTTGGCGCTTTCTTCTCCGGAATCGGTATTACTGCGATTGTTTATTTCCTTCTGATTAAAGGTCTGAAAGGAACTACTTTGCTTTCAAAAGAAACTTCAACACTGATTAAAGACAACACCTATTTAATCCTTCTCGGGATTTTTGTGATTTCAACAATAGTATTGTTTTTCGTACAGAAAAGAGGTATTAACCCGCTGAAGATTGTGGTTTTGGCCGGAACGTTCTCTCTTGCGATGGCTTTTGCCGGAAACGATTTGGTGAACTTTATCGGTGTACCCATTACCGGTCTTCTGGCTTATCAGAACTGGAAAGCTTCAGGTGTTCCGGCCAACGAATATTATATGGATTACCTTGCCGGAAACGATGTAATTGTTCCCAATTATATGCTTCTGATTGCCGGACTGATTATGGGATTAACCATCTGGTTAAGCGCAAAAGCAAAAAAAGTAACAGAAACCGAAGTTTCACTTGGCCGTCAGGATGAAGGTGAAGAGCGTTTCAAACCAAATGCGATTTCACGAAGCATTGTAAATTCATCGCTTACTTTCAGCAAGATTTTTGGAATTATTGTTCCGTCATCAATTGTAGAACGGTACAATACAAGTTTCGAGAAGAAGAAACTGCAGGAAGCAACCATGACGCAGGATACGCCTGCTTTCGACTTGGTTCGCGCATCTGTAAATCTCGTTCTGGCATCAAGCATTATTGCATGGGCAACTTCAGAAAAACTTCCGCTTTCAACAACCTATGTTACTTTTATGGTGGCGATGGGATCGTCTCTTGCCGATAAAGCCTGGGGACGCGACAGTGCCGTTTACAGAGTTGCCGGTGTTCTTTCCGTAATTGGAGGTTGGTTTATTACAGCATTTATTGCCTTTACGGTTTCCGCGATTTTTGCCTTGATTATGTTCAAAGGCGGACAGACCGGAACCTTTATTTTGATGGGCGTGGTCTTTACTTATATTATTGCATCCCAAATCAGATTTAGCAAGAAAGAAAAAGACAGCAAAAAACGTAAGGACAGGCTGAAAGTACTGGAAAACAGTGATTTGGATACGGTACAGAAATATCAGTCACTCGTAAGTTCAACCATTTCTGAAATTGCAACAAGCTACGATCAGGTTCTGAACGGACTGATTTCCGGTGACATAGTAAAACTGGAAAACGCCAACAGAACTTTGGTGGATCTTGAGGAACATGGCTATAATGTGCGTTCTAACAGTATACGGTTTATTAAATCTCTGAATGTCAACGATAAACAGACTTCTCAGGCCATTATTCTCAGCAGCGATTTTATTCAGGATTTGGCACAGTCGACCAAATTCCTGAGTGATGAAGCGCTTTTCTACATTAAAAACCTTCACGTAATCAGCGATAAAAAATTCCTGGAAGATCTGAAAACCCTGGATTCCACAATGGGTGAATTCTTCAAAACGGTACTGCTTTCTCTGGAAAATCCGGATATGAAAGATGCCGAACACATCCGACAGACCAGAAACAGTGTCCGCGAATTCATCAATGAAAAACTGGATCTGCAGATTCACAACATCAACAAAGTGAAGCCAAGCACGAAAGAAGGAATTCTACAGACCAATGTATTCTTGCAAAGCCGTGATATTCAGGCGGTTCTGATGAGAATTGCAAAAATGTTCATCAAACTTTACGATACCAGAATTGCTGTCGCAGTAGAACATTCGGAGGAAAGTAAATAGTCTCTTCCCTGTACTTTCTAAGATTCTGAAACTTTTAACTGTTGAACTTTTGGCTTGAACTGAGGTTCAACAGTTAGATTTCTGACTGCCAACTTTTTCCTTATCTTTGCACCCACAAAAATTCCGCAATGGCAAAGTCATTAATACCGAAACTTCAGGCAATTAAGCAGCGTTACAACGAAGTTGCAGACCTTATTATTCAGCCCGATGTAATTTCCGATCAGAAGAAATACGGACAGCTGAACAAAGAATACAGCGATTTGGGAAAAATCGTTAAGGTGTACGATGAGTACAAGTCTGCATTGGATACCATTGAAGAATCCGATGAGATAATTGCTGACGGATCCGACAGAGATTTGGTAGATCTTGCCAAAATGGAAAAACTGGAAGCTCAGGAAAAAATCCCTGCTTTTGAAGAGGAACTGAAAGTTCTTTTGATTCCGAAAGACCCTGCAGATGACAAAAACGTGATTGTTGAACTCCGCTCCGGAACTGGCGGTGACGAAGCTGCAATTTTCGTGGAAGATATGTACAGAATGTACACCATGTACTTCAAAACAAAAGGCTGGAGACATGAAGTAACGGATGCGAGTGAAGCTTCAAAAGGTTATAAAGAATTGGTAATGAAGGTGGAAGGTGACGGCGTTTACGGAATTATGAAATTCGAATCCGGTGTTCACCGTGTTCAGCGTGTTCCGGAAACCGAATCTCAGGGAAGAGTGCACACTTCGGCAATTACAATCGCTGTTTTACCGGAAGCTGAAGAAGTGGATGTGGAAATCAATCCGGCCGATATTGAAATGCAGACTTCACGTTCCGGAGGCGCAGGTGGACAGAACGTTAATAAAGTGGAAACCAAAGTTCAGCTGACGCACAAACCTTCAGGAATAGTAGTGGTTTGTCAGCAGGCGCGTTCTCAGCTTGCCAACCGTGAACTGGCAATGGAAATGCTTCGTGCGAAACTTTACGACATTAAACTTCAGGAAGTGGTTGGTGATATTGCAGCCCAAAGAAAAACGATGGTTTCAACCGGAGACCGCTCGGCGAAGATTAAAACCTACAATTATCCGCAGGGAAGGGTTACGGACCACAGAATCAACAAATCAATTTACAATTTGGATGCTTATATGAACGGAGACATTCAGGAAATGATTGATGCGGTAATTATGGCTGAAAATGCTGAAAAGATGAAAGGAGAAGAGGAAAATTATTAAACATTTTTCAGTTCTGAAGTATTTATATTTGCAACCAGACATAAACCAATTAAAGATTTTATTATGAAAAAAACAATGTTCGTATTAGGAGTTGCCGGCGTATTGGCAGTAGTATCGTGTAAAAAAGCTGAAACTACCGAAATAAATACTGCAGATACTGCAACTACGGTTATCGGAGACGATTCACTCACGGTTGTATATGACACTCTAAATACAGCACAAACTACAACTGTTGACGACAATGGTGTTGAATACAGAGTGGATGCAGCTGGAAACCGTATTGATGCTGCAGGAAACAGAATTGAGGATGCTGCTCAGAAAACCGGAGCTGCCATTGAAAATGCAGCCGAAAAAACAGGTGATGCAGTGAAAGATGCTGCAAACGCAACCGGAAACGCAATTAAAAAAGGCGCCAACGACGTGAAAGATGCAGCGCAAAAAGCGACTGACGGCGACGGCGATATCAGAAGATAAATAAACCTTCGGTATAATAGAAACACCTCAACCGAGGTGTTTTTTTATTGATGTGCAGGAAGTTTGAGTCCGTTCTCCTGGAAAATTTTTTCGGCTTTTTCAACGTCTTCCAAACTTGCAGGCGCAGTATCTTTTAACGGATATTCCCGTCCGATTTCTGTCCATTTATGAGCGCCCATTTGATGAAAAGGCAAAATATCAACACGTTCTACATTGTCAAATTTGGAGATATATTGTGCCCAGTTTTTCAGATCATTTTCGTCATCGGTATAACCCGGAACCAAAACGTAGCGAATCCAGGTTGGTTTTTTAATTTCAGAAAGATAATTCAGAAAATCTAAAGTTGGCTGAAGTTCAACGGCAGTAAGATTGAGATATTTTTCAGGATCTATGTGTTTTACGTCAAGCAATACCAAATCAGTCAGTTCCAGAACTTCTTTTATTTTATCATTGAATAAATATCCGTTCGTGTCAACACACGTATGAATTCCGTTTTCCTTACACAGTTTGAAAAGTTCCAGCACAAATTCCGGCTGCATCAAAGGTTCACCACCGGAAACGGTAACGCCGCCGTTTTTAATGAAACCTTTTACTTTCTCAACTTCGTGAAAAGCCTGTTGAGGCGTCATTTTCGTTTTCTCGCCTTTGTTCCAGGTATCTGCATTGTGGCAGTAAAGACATCGTAAATGACATCCCTGAAGAAAGAAAATAAACCGGATTCCCGGACCGTCTTTAGTCCCGAAAGATTCGGTGGAATGCACAAAACCGTGATGATCTGCTGACAATTTTTAAAAAATTTGTGGGTAAAATTAGGAAAAAGAAAAGAGTTAAGTCGCCCTAACTCTTTTCAAAAAAATGGAATATCGTTTAGAAACTTTCTGTGATGGTTCTGTTAATCACGTCCAGTTGCTGTTCTTTCGTCAGTTTAATGAAATTCACCGCATATCCGGAAACTCTGATGGTAAGCTGAGGATATTTTTCAGGATGATTCATTGCATCTTCCAAAAGTTCACGGTTGAAAACGTTAACGTTCAAATGATGTCCTTTTTGGTTGAAATAACCGTCAAGAAGGCCAACAAGATTATTCTGCTTTTCTTCAGAAGTTTTTCCCAAAGTTTGAGGCGTAATCGCAAAAGTATAGGAAATACCGTCTCTTGCATGCTCGAAAGGAAGTTTTGCCACTGAAGCCAAAGAAGCGACTGCACCTTTTGTATCTCTTCCGTGCATTGGATTTGCGCCTGGTCCATAAGGTTCGCCTTCTCTTCTTCCGTCCGGAGTGTTTCCGGTTTTTTTACCGTAAACAACGTTGGAAGTGATGGTTAGAACAGACTGTGTTGGAACCGCATTTCTGTAGAATTTCTGTTTACGGACTTTATTCATAAAGATTTCTACGATGTCAACCGCGAATTTATCGGTATTGTCGTCGTTATTTCCGTAAGGAACGTAAGGTTTTTCAACAACGTAATCTACAGCAAGACCGTTTTCATCACGGATTACTTTTACTTTTCCGTATTTCATGGCTGCAAAAGAATCTGCTACGATGGAAAGTCCTGCAATTCCACATGCCTGAGTTCTCTGAACATCAATATCGTGAAGCGCCATTTCGTAAGCTTCGTAAGAATATTTGTCGTGCATAAAGTGAATGATGTTCAGCGCTTCAATATACGTTTCGGCAAGCCAGTCCATCATTTTGTCGAATTTATTCCAAACATCGTCAAAATCAAGATATTCGCCTTCAACTTTCGGCATTTCCGGAGTTACCTGAACTTTTGTGAGTTCATCAATTCCTCCGTTAATCGCGTATAGTAAAGCTTTTGGCAAATTGGCTCTCGCTCCGAAAAACTGCATCTGTTTTCCGATCGTCATTGGAGAAACGCAGCAGGCAATTCCGTAATCATCGCAGAATGCTTCACTCATCAGATCATCATTTTCATACTGAAGTGAAGAAGTGTCGATAGAAACTTTAGAACAGTATTTTTTCCATTTTTCAGGAAGTTTTTCGCTCCAAAGAACGGTTAAATTCGGTTCTGGAGATGGTCCGAGATTGTATAAAGTGTGTAAAAATCTGTAAGAATTTTTGGTAACGAAAGATCCGCCTTTGGAATTCAAACCGCCCAAAGATTCCGTTACCCAAACCGGATCACCGGAGAATAGTGCATCATATTCAGGAGTTCTGAGGAAACGGATGATTCTCAGTTTCATCACGAAATGGTCAATCAGTTCCTGCGCTTGTTGTTCTGTAAGAAGACCTCTTCTGATATCGCGTTCAATATAAATATCAAGGAAAGTGGAAACTCTACCGATGGACATTGCTGCGCCGTTTTGGTCTTTTGTTGCAGCCAGATAAGCAAAATACAGCCATTGAATCGCTTCTGTTGCGTTGTTGGCAGGTCTTGAAATATCATAACCGTAAGATTCAGCCATTCTTTTCAGCGCTTTCAACGCATTAATCTGCATGGTGATTTCTTCTCTCAAACGGACAATATCTTCGGTCATGCCTTTGTTGTCCATATTTTCGAAGTAATCCTGACGCTCTTTAATTAAAGCATCAACGCCGTAAAGCGGAACTCTTCTATAATCGCCGATAATTCTTCCGCGTCCGTACGCGTCAGGCAAACCGGTAATAATTCCGGAATTTCTCGCTTTTCTGATCGGAGAAGTATAGGCCGAGAAAACGCCTTCGTTGTGCGTTACTCTGTATTTTGTATAAATTTCTTTGGTGGCAGGATCAAGTTCGTAACCATAAGCTTTCAAACCGTCTTCTACCATTCTGATTCCACCATTCGGGAAAATTCCTCTTTTCAGCGGAGCATCGGTTTGCAGACCAACAATTTTTTCTAAATCTTTATTGATGTAACCAGCGCCGTATGCATCAATTTGAGACGGCTTTTTGGTTTCGGCATCGTAAATTCCTTTTTCTCTTTCTGCTTTAAATAATTCTGAAAGTTGAGCCCAAAGTTGGTTTGTTGCTTCCGTTGGACCTTCCAGAAAAGTTTCGTTTCCGGTGTATTCGGTATAGTTGGTTTTAATAAAATCGCTGACGTTGATTTCTTTTTCCCAAATTCCGTGTCTAAATCCGATTGTTGCTTCCATTTTTTTTGTGTTTATGAAATAAAACTTAGTGTTTATCGCTATTCTTACTTTGAATTTTAGCATAACAAAATTACTCACGTCTAAGGTTCTGTTCGGAAATTGTGATATGAGTTTTGTTAGGTTTTTAAATCTAATTTTCAATGGAATACAGGGATTTGATAGAGGTTTTAAATAAAATAGAACCGAGGCCTACATTCATTAATATTTTAAAATCATTCAGTGAAATTTAGAAATTGAAACTTTCCCGGAAACACTTATTTTTATAGAAATCTAAAACGTACTAATATGAAAAAATCATTCGTCATTGTATCAGCATTCGCGTTGCTGACTTTTTTTTCATGCGAGAAGAAAACGGAAACAGTTATTCATGAAGATGGCGGTTCAACGACTGTGGAAACCGTTGGCTTTGATAAGGAAAGAATTGATTCTACCGCAGAAAAAATTGAAGCCGGGGCGAAAAATGCCGCTCAAAAAACCGGTGAAGCTTTGGAAAACGCCGGCGAAAAACTGAAAGAAGGAGCCAAAGACGCAGAACAGGATATTAAAGAAGCCACGGACGGCGACGGAAATCCTGAAAGATAAAATTCCGGCTGCTTTCCCTTTCATTATAAATTACTAAATTGAGGCATGAAAAATTTTTTCAAGGCCTTTTTGCTGTTGTGTTCCGTTTCGCTGTTTGCGCAGCAGACGGAAATTCCTTTTCTGAAATATGAAGAGCTCCAGACGAAAATTCAGAATGAAAAAGCCGAACTTGTTGTCGTGAATTTCTGGTCAACAACCTGTGCGCCGTGTATCCGCGAACTTCCGGATTTCATGAAAGTGAATGAAAAACACAGAGAAAATTCCAATTTCAAGATGCTTTTGGTTTCGCTGGACAGAACCAAAGATATTGAAAGAGTCCGCAAGTTTATCCGCGAGAAAAAACTTACTGCAGAAGTTGTTATTCTGGACGATAACAAACGCATGAATACATGGATTCCCAAGTTTGATGAAAATTGGGGTGGAGAAATTCCGGTGACGGTTTTCTACAGCAGAGGTGAAAAAGTTCACTTCCAGAATGGCGAAATTCATTTGAATGAGCTTGAAGAGATTATTTCAAAATATGATCAGTCAACACTTTAAATTAATATAAAAATGAAAGTTTTCAGAATTTTTTTCATGCTGATGGTCTTCGGATTTGCCGGAATTCTCACAGCTCAAACTTCAGATAAGAAAGCAAAAGGTTACGAAATAGGAGACGCTGCAACAGATTTCAAACTGAAAAATGTTGATGGTAAAATGGTTTCGCTAAGCGATTATAAGCAAGCCAAAGGTTTTATCGTCATTTTCACATGCAACACCTGTCCGTACGCAGTGAAATATCAGGACCGTATTATCGCGCTCGACAAAAAATACAAAACTTTGGGTTATCCCGTAATTGCGATCCAGCCGAATGATCCTGCAGCGCAGCCGCAAGACAGCTTCGAACACATGCAGGAAAGAGCCAGGGAAAAAGGATTTACGTTTCCTTATCTGATGGATGAAGGCCAGAAAATCCACCCGCAGTACGGCGCAACAAAGACGCCGCATGTTTTTATTCTTCAGAAAGAAAAAGGCAAAAACATCGTAAAATACATTGGTGCCATCGACAACAATTATGAAGATGAAAACGATGTTTCGGAATACTATGTTCAGGATGCGGTGAACAGTCTGCTGAAAGGTGAAGAAATCAAAATGAAAAAAACAGTCGCCATCGGCTGTACGATTAAGTATAAGAAATAGAAAACCTGTTTTTCGGAAAACCTCACAGAATTAAGATTCCTGCGAGGTTTTTTTATCTCAGGAAGTCTCTCAAAACTAAAAATTCGTAACTTTACTCTTTATAAACCGAAGTGACAATGCGCCAGAAAATTCAGAATCAGAATCCCGATTTTACCCTCAACTTTGAAGACAAACTTCCGTACTTTTTCGAGAAAGACGGCCTCGAAATGAAGTCCGCCTACACCGAAAAAGACGTGAAAGATTCAACTATTGCAGGCGGAAGCGCCGGAATTGCGCCGTATTTACGCGGTCCGTATTCCACGATGTATGTTCAGAAACCGTGGACCATCCGTCAGTATGCGGGATTTTCAACCGCTGAAGAATCCAATGCGTTTTACCGCAGAAATTTAGCGTCGGGTCAAAAAGGACTTTCCGTGGCGTTCGATTTGGCGACACACCGCGGTTACGATTCCGATCATCCTCGAGTTGTTGGTGATGTTGGAAAAGCCGGCGTTGCGATTGATTCTGTGGAAGACATGAAAATCCTTTTCGATCAGATTCCATTGGATGAAATTTCGGTTTCGATGACAATGAACGGTGCGGTTTTGCCGATTCTGTCTTTTTATATCGTGGCTGCGGAAGAACAGGGCGTTTCTCAGGAAAAACTTTCGGGAACGATTCAGAATGATATTCTAAAGGAATTCATGGTTCGGAATACGTACATTTATCCACCAACGCCGTCGATGAAAATCATTGCCGATATTTTCGAATATACATCGAAAAATATCCCGAAATTCAACTCGATTTCCATTTCAGGTTACCATATGCAGGAAGCCGGAGCAACGCCGGTTCTGGAAATGGCTTATACTTTAGCCGACGGTTTAGAATACGTTAGAACCGGAATTAAAGCCGGAATGAATGTCGATGATTTCGCACCAAGACTTTCTTTTTTCTGGGCAATTGGAATGAATCACTTCATGGAAATTGCTAAAATGCGAGCCGCAAGATATATTTGGGCGAATTTACTGACGCAGTTCAATCCTCAGAATCCAAAATCTTTGGCGCTCAGAACGCACTCACAAACTTCAGGTTGGAGTTTAACGGAGCAGGAACCTTTCAACAATATTACAAGAACTGCGATTGAAGCATTGTCTTCTGCTTTGGGCGGAACACAGTCTTTACACACCAACGCTTTGGATGAAGCAATTGCTTTACCCACCGACTATTCAGCGAAAATTGCAAGAAATACACAGATTATTCTGCAACAGGAAAGTGGAATCTGCGATGTTGTCGATCCGATGGGCGGAAGTCATCTGGTGGAAAGTTTAACGCAGCAAATGATTGATGAAGCCATGAAATTCATTGATGAAGTGGAAAAAGAAGGCGGAATGACGAAAGCCATTGAAGCCGGAATTCCGAAAATGAGAATTGAAGAAGCTGCCGCAAGAAAACAGGCGAAAATCGACAGCGGTGAAGAATTTATCATCGGGGTGAATTCATTCAAATCCGGTCTGAAACAGATGGAACTGGAAATTCTGGATATCGACAATACGGAAGTCCGCAAAAAACAGATTGAAAGATTAGATAAAATAAAATCCGAAAGAGATGCTTCTAAAGTGGAAGACATTCTCAACCAGATCCGTGAATGCGCCAAAACCGGAGACGGAAATCTGCTGGAACTTTGTATTGAAGCAGCCCGCAGAAGAGTTACTTTAGGTGAAATGAGCGATGCGATGGAAGAAAGTTTCGGACGTTACAAAGCTAATATCAGAACAATTCAGGGAGTTTACGCGATGAATGCAAGTAAAAACGAATATTTCGAAAAAGCACTTTCCTTAACCCAAAAATTTGAGGAAGAAGAAGGAAGAAGACCGAGAATTATGGTCGCAAAAATGGGACAGGACGGTCATGACCGCGGTGCGAAAGTCGTAGCAACAGCGTTTGCCGATATGGGATTTGATGTCGATGTTGCACCTTTATTCCAGACTCCGGAAGAAGTGGCAAAACAAGCCGTGGAAAACGATATTCACATTCTGGGCGTTTCGTCTTTGGCTGCAGGTCACAAAACTTTGGTACCGCAGGTTGTGGAAGAACTCAAAAAACTTGGAGCGGACGATATTACGATCGTTGTTGGTGGCGTTATTCCACAACAGGATTATGATTTCCTTTTTGCCAACGGAGCCGATTTCATTTTCGGACCGGGAACTAATCTGCCGAAATCGGCGTGTGAAATTCTGGAGAAATTTCTGAAACAGATATCAAAACAATGAAAAGGGAAGTTCAAACTTCCCTTTTTTATTTTCCGTTTACCGAAATCAGATAATCATACACCATCTGATGCTGGTCATCAGTAAGCTTTGCGCGTGGAGCCATTCTGCTTAGAGTGTTCATCCAGCCTGCATCATCATGTTTTTCCGGATTGGGAAGAGCGTGGCATTTATTGCACGAATTTTCAAAAACGGTCTGCCCCTGTGCCAGTTTCTCAGATGAAGTATACTTCGGCCCGGTAACGGCATTGCTTCGTGCGCAGGAAACCAAAAACAGAGCGCCGGCTGCTGTAAATAAGATTTTTTTCATAATTCTGTGATATTGGTGAATGATTAAAATTACTGAAACTGAGACCGGTATGTTTACAGTTTAGTTTAAATTAATTTTAATATTATCATTCCAGTCAACTTAAAAATCCATAAAAAAACCCGGAAAAACCGGGCTGATTTTTAGTTCGAGAAAGTAATGTAATCGTAGACAAGTTCGCTCTGTTTGGCATTTAGCTTGGCTTTGGGCGCCATGGCGTTCATAATTCCAACCCACTGTTCATCGTTGTGGGATTTTGGCGCAGGAAGGTCGTGGCATTTTGCGCACGAATTATCAAACAGCGACTTACCTTCAGCAATCATTCCCTGCGTAAGTTTCTTTTTCCCTGTAAAACTTGGTGAAGTTCCAACTACTTTGTCAGGATTTTCGGTGGAAGATGCGGTTGTTTTTGCTTTGCACGAGACCAGCAGTACTGTTGCGGCCATTGGTAAAATAAGTATTTTTTTCATAGAATAGTATTTGTAATCCAAATTTATCATTTTTTTTGACAGAATTTTATAAGTATTTTTGTTTTGAATGAAATTTTCAACTGAAGAGCTGCTGCAGGGTGTTGTATCCGGGAATAAAAGAATTCTTGGTAAAGCCATTACTTTGGTTGAAAGCCGTAAAGCTGAACACCGTATTATGGCCGAGGAACTGCTAAAGTGCGTGATGCCGTTCTCCGGAAATTCAGTTCGTGTCGGAATCACCGGCGTTCCCGGAGCAGGAAAATCCACCTTTATTGAGAGTTTCGGGCAGCTTGCACTGAAGAAAGGAAAAAAAGTTGCAGTACTCGCGGTGGATCCGAGTTCTTCGCTGAACAAAGGATCTATTTTAGGCGATAAGACCCGGATGGAAGAACTGGCGAAAGAGGAAAATGCATTCATCCGTCCTTCCCCAAGTTCCGGATTTTTGGGAGGCGTTGCTAATACTACATTTGAAACCATGCTGCTTTGTGAGGCTGCCGGTTACGATTATATTCTGATTGAGACGGTAGGTGTCGGACAGAGCGAAGTGCTCATCAATGATATTACTGATGTTTTCCTATTTCTGAAAATTATTGGAGGCGGCGATGAACTGCAGGGAATCAAACGCGGTATCATGGAAATGGTGGACATTGTATTCATCAATAAAGTGGACGAAACCAACCTTCAGAAAGCAAAAAGTACAAAACAGGAACTTCTGCGCGCTCTGCACTTCATGGTTCCAAAGGAAAAAGACTGGAAAGTTCCGGTTCTGCTGGGTTCTGCGCTGAACAATGAAGGCCTTGATCCGGTTTATTCCAGAATTGATGATTTTATTTCGCTGAAAAAACAGTCCGGCCGATTTTTACAGGTTCGGCAGAAGCAGGCGGAGAAACGCTTTGATTATTGGGTTCAGGAACTGATTCTCGAAAAAATGAAGAATCGCTCTTCGCCCGAAATCACCTACGAAGAGTACAGAAAAAATGCTTCAGACCTGAAATCCAATCCAAGTTCTGAAGCAAAACAGTTTGTAGAAAACCTCTTCCGGAATTCTATTTCTTAACTTCGTTTTTCATAATATATCCGTCAAAACTGATTGGTGCTCGGTCGTTGGCGTTCACCGAAGCGTAAGCGTGTCCTGTCGTGCTGATGTCAAGATAAATGGCAGAAATATAGCGTACGTCATTCGGTTTCAGCGTAACAACAGTGTTGCCTTTCTTTCCGGCGGATTTTGTCAGCGTATAATCTTTGGAAGTAAACCTCAAAGAACTTTTATCCTGATCCATTGATGGATTAAAAGTTCTTCCAAAGTACGGCAATGTCACGTTCAGTTCATCACCTTTTACCTCAATAGTATATCCATAACTTAAATCCAGCACTCTTGAAGAAGTTGCATTGGGCATTGAATTCAGCACATTAATTACGTCGTAATCTGTAGGTAATGCCCGCTCCGCCATAAACGTAAATTCCTTCTGGTCAATGAGTTTCAGCAGGGTTTCCTTTTCCATATAGGATTGGGAAGCACAACTTTGGAACAAGATGATTCCCATTATTAAAAACAGTATTTTTTTCATGATTCAAAAATAAATTTATATAATCAGTACAAATTTAATGCTAAACAGAAGCGGTATATCATTTGGAACAAAAATTGTTTAAATTGAAAAATCAAATATTTACTACTATGAAAATCGCTAAATTTTTAGGTATCAGTGCTTTAACCGTCGCAATGGTTTCCTGTACTACCAATCCAGTAACCGGAAGACGGTCTTTACAGCTGGCCAATGATTCTGAAATCGCCACAATGGCCGCTCAGGAATACCAAAAGACGATGAATGAATCCAAAGTGGTTAAAGGAACCACTGCGGCTAACAGCGTTAAAAATGTTGGTAACCGTATTAAAAACGCTGCCAATAACTATTATAGAAATTTAGGCAGAGAATCAGATTTAACGGCCTATAACTGGGAGTTTAATCTGATTGAAAACAAGGCCTTGAATGCATGGTGTATGCCTGGCGGTAAAGTAGCAGTGTATACCGGAATTCTTCCAGTAACACAAAATGATACCGGACTTGCGGTTGTAATGGGGCATGAAGTTTCTCACGCGCTGGCAGGGCATGGTAACGAAAGAATTTCTCAGGCCATGGTTGCTGAACTTGGAGGAGCCGTTTTGGGATCTACAGTGTCCGGCGGACAGTGGGGACAGATTTTCCAGCAGGTTTATCCGATTGGTGCACAGGTTGCTTTGCTTAAATACGGTAGAAATCAGGAGATTGAAGCCGACGAAATGGGACTTTACCTTATGGGGATGGCCGGATACGATCCAAGACAGGCAATTCCTTTCTGGAACCGTATGGAAGCAGCATCTGCAAATGCGCAGAGACCGCCTGAATTCCTTTCTACTCACCCTGGCCCGGAAAACCGTGTAGCAGGACTGCAGAAAAATATGGACAAAGCTCTGCAATACTACAGAGCAGCCGGAGGAAAAATGTAATAACAACTAATCTATATAGAAGCCTTTCCGAATTTTTCTTAAATTTGGAAAGGTTTTTTTAATGAATAAACGATGAAAAGCTTAACTTTTATAGGTTTTATACTTCTTGCGCTTGCTGCTTTACTTTTTTATCTAACTACTGATTTTGCTATCGAAAAATTTACGCTTTCTCATTTTATGGGAATTATGGGCGGCATCGGAATCGGTTTGATTTTAGGTGGTTTGATTGGTTATGTAAGCAAAGGATCCGCTATTAAGCAGGAAGAAAAAAGAAGAGAACTGAAAAGACTTCAAAAGGAGAAATTGGAACTGGAAAAACAAACGGCCGAACTCAGACACCGGGAAGCGACCGCAAAAAGCATAGAAGAACAAAAAACGCAGAACTTTTAAAGTCCTGCGTTTTATTTTAGAATTTATATCCGATACCGGCCAGAAAGAGACTTGGCCTGTTGTCGTAACGGATAACCTGATTGGTATTGCTGTTGATATAATCGCGCTGATCTTCCGTAAATGCGCCTTCATAGCGTCCGGTAAAAATCAGTTTTTTAATCGTGAGCTGCGCTCCAAGCTGATAACCTATTGTAAACTGGCTTTTTGCATTTTCCCTGAAGTCATTGAACTGATCTTCTGTACTCAGATGATAACTGGCAACCGGTCCGGCGAAAATACCGAAGGTCTCACCAAGAAGATCATACCCCAAAAGAACAGGCAGATCCGCACGGTTACTTTTCGCTTCCAGGGTTGTATTGGAAACAGGATCCGTATACTCGTTGCTGAAAGTGGTATAATAAATTTCCGGCTGTAAGAACAGATTGCTTACAAGTCCGATTTTCAGTCCAAGCCCTGCATTAAAACCAAGATTATCTTTCCCGCCGCTTTCATAAGCGTTTGTTGCAGACTGTGAAATGTTTTTCCAAGAAGGCGAACCGGTTGGAAACAGCAGATTTGCTTTTGCCGAAACCTGAACCTGCGAAAAAGCAAGTGAGGCGCTGCAAAGCAAAATTGTACTAACTATTGTTTTTCTCATCGTCGTTCAAGGGTTTTGTGACAATATTATCAATGGAAGTTCTGTTGGTTTCCAGGAAATATTCTCTTAATTCTTTAAATAACTCAGATGAATAAACGAAATCGATGAGGTTTTTATTGCCTGCGGTAATTACTTTGTCTTTATCGCCTTCCCATTCCTTCACCCCAAGTCTCAGATAAACAATCTTTTCACCAACAGTCATCACCGAGTTCATATCGTGCGTATTGATAATGGTGGTGGTGTTATATTCCTTTGTAATTTCCATCAGAAGGTCATCAATTACATTGGAAGTATAAGGATCCAGGCCGGAATTTGGCTCATCACAGAACAGGTATTTCGGATTGTTGACAATAGCTCTTGCAATTGCCACTCTTTTCTGCATTCCTCCGGATATTTCTGAAGGGAATTTCTTGCTTGCCTTGTCCAGATGAACATTTCCCATTACTTCGAAAGCACGGCGCTTTTTCTCACGGAAGGTAAGGTTCGTAAACATATCAAGAGGAAAAGTAATGTTCTCTTCCACGGTCAGGGAATCAAAAAGGGCGCTGCCCTGAAAAACCGTTCCGATTTCTGATCTTAACGACTGCTTCTCATCCCTGTTCATTTTCATAATATCCCGGCCGTCAAACAGAATGGTACCGCTTGTAGGTTCGTAAACATTCAGGAGAGATTTCAGGAAAACTGTTTTTCCCGAGCCGCTCTGCCCGATGATCAGGTTAACCTTTCCGGTGTCGAACGTGGTGGTGATTCCTTTCAAAACCTGATTGTCACCAAACTGTTTCTTTAAATCCTTTACCTCAATCATCTAGCTCAAAATTATTTGGGTTAAGATAAGTTCAGAAATAATGATGAAAACCATTGTCCATACTACGGCCTGTGTACTGGCACGGCCCACTTCAAGCGATCCGCCTTTTACGTTGTATCCGAAATAAGCAGGAACTGTTGCGATGATAAAAGCAAAAACAGCTGTTTTGGTAAATGCGTAATAGTAGAAGAGGTTAGGCATAAACATCTGAACACCGGTCGTAAAATCACTGATTGTCCAGTTGCCGGTAAGCTCGCCCGCAACAAAACCGCCTCCAATACCTACAGTAATACTCAATGCAATCAGCAGAGGATTAAAAATAACGCAAGCGATTATTTTCGGGAGAATAAGATAGTTAGCGGAGTTTACACCCATAATATCCAGTGCGTCAATCTGTTCTGAAACCCTCATGGTCCCGATACTTGAAGCAATGTAGGACCCTACTTTTCCGGCGAGAACAAGACTGATAATGGTAGGTGAAAATTCAAGTACCAACACAGCTTTTGTTGCATAACCAACGAATGAGGTTGGTATAGGAAATGCCGAAGCTGAGAAATTATTATACATCTGGATTGCAACAACTGCACCAACGAAAATGGATGTAAAAACAACCAACCCGAAAGAATTAACTCCCAGATCGTTGATTTCCCTCATGAAAAGTTTCCAGAAAATGCTGGTTTTCTGCGGCCTCCGGATGGATTTTCCTAAAAGCAGGAAATATTCGCCAAAGGCAGTCAGGAACTTTCTAAACATAGTGCGAAAATACTCTTTTAATTTTAAATCAGCGTGCTTTTTTGTCGCCCGTAAGCAAAATGCCGACTGTTCTCAGGATAATCGTCAAATCCAGCACCAAACTCCAGTTTTTTACGTAAAAAGCGTCTGCAAGTACTCTTTTCTTCATTTCAATCTTCATATCGCCCATGTCTCCGCGCAGACCTTTCACCTGAGCCAATCCAGTAATGCCCGGTTTTACCAGACTTCGAACCGAATACCGTCCGATCCGCGGTTTATAATAGTCGTCCACCAGAAGCATGTGCGGCCGCGGACCGACTACCGACATTTCCCCTTTAAGAACATTGATGAACTGAGGCATCTCATCAAGACTTGTCCTGCGCAGAAATCTGCCGAATCCAGTAATACGCGTATCGTTTTCTTCTGTTGTTTTTGTACTGGAAGAATCATTGGGACGCATCGTGCGGAATTTCAGGCAGTTGAAAACTTCATCATGGTAACCGTAACGCCTCTGTTTAAAAAATACCGGGCCACTGCTGTTCAGCTTAATCACCAATGCGATGATCGGGAAAAGCCAGCTTGCAATGAAAATCAGTACCAACAGCGAGAAAAGGATATCGAAAATCCTTTTGATGAAATAATTACTGAAATAATCCAGCGGAAATTTTGCAGAAACAAGAAGTGGCTGTGTTTCAAGGTAACTCAGTTCATATTCAAAAAAATCATCCTGTATAAATTCGGGAATAAGGGTAACCTTTACTTTTGAACGCTGCGCTTCCTGAAATATTGACGCCAGAGTATGTTCATCAATTCCGGATCCGCTGGCGGGCAGAAACAAAGTGTGAATCCCCATCTTTTCCCAGAAGGATTTCAACTGATCAATGTCGGTTTCCTCTGCACTGTAATCGTAGATTTTGTAGCCGAAGTCTCTCCTTTCTGCAAGGGTGTTCTCCAGGATGCTTCTTGATGTTGTATTGTGGCCCAGAAACATAATGTTCCTGTGATTGATTCCCAATGAACGCACCGACCGCACAAGGAAAAAAATACTGGATTTGAGAACAAAAAGAACTACGAAAAGCGCAATTGCAAGTACGAAGCGCTCGGTTTTGAGGAATTCATTGCTGCTGATTTTAGCCAAAAGAATAAGGCCGACCAGAAAAAACAGGATTTGCTTCAGAAGTCGTTCAACAAAAATCGTAAAAGTGAGATTTCGCGGGATGTCGTACAGTTTTGTAGATCCGCTGAGAAGAATCCAGAAAAAAAGAAGGATGGCATGAGTGAGCAGGGTTTGTTCCCAATCAACTTGGTGTATCTGCAGATCCCTGTTTCTTGAGAAAAAGTATAACGTGAACACTCCGGTAATTGCGAGCAGATCGATCAGGATAATAATTCCTTTGAAATAGCGCGAAAAGCGGAGTTTCTGCATTTTTATCTAATTTTCCAGTAAAGGAGAGTAAAAGTACCGATAATTTAAGGAATATTCAAATATTTATGAGTCTGCACTGAAGCTTGCCATTTTGGATTTTCGAGAATGAAATCGGTAATTTTCGGATACATTTCATTTCTTTTGCTCCATTCGCTCTGAAGATAAAGTTTGCAGTTTTCTGAAACTTTTGCGGCCTGCTCTTCAGCAAATTTGAAATCATTGTTATTGAAAACAATCACTTTCAGTTCATTCGCTTTGGAATAAATTTCTTCTAAAGGCAATCCGGTTTTCTTTGGCGAAAGGGTAATCCAGTCCAAATGTCCGCTCATCGGATAAGCGCCGGAAGTTTCAATGTGAATCTGACAGCCGAGTTCTTTCAACCGGGAAGTAAGAATTTCAAGATTCCACATCAAAGGTTCTCCGCCCGTCAGAACAATTGTTTTGCAGTATTTTGCAGCCGTTTCCGCTATTTCCAAAGTATCCATTGCAGGATGAAGATTAGCGTCCCAGCTTTCCTTTACATCACACCAGTGACAGCCAACGTCGCAACCGCCAAGACGAATGAAATAAGCCGCTTTTCCGGTATGTGCGCCTTCACCCTGTAAAGTGTAAAAATGCTCCATTACCGGGAGCATTTTACCTTCTTTCAATAAAATATCCTGTTCTTCTTTAGTCATTATAAACCGAAGTTTTGTAGGCAATCAGTGTATTTTTCATGAGCATTGCTCTTGTCATCGGTCCAACTCCTCCCGGAACCGGTGTTATCCAGCTGGCTTTCTGTGCGCAGCTTTCAAAATCAACGTCACCGGCAAGATGATAACCTTTTTCAGAATCATCATCAACACGCGTAATTCCAACATCTACAACCACTGCACCTTCTTTAATCATATCGGCTTTCAGAAAACCTGGATCGCCCAAAGCGGTAATTACGATGTCTGCACTTCTTGTAAAATCCTCAACATGAGGTGTATAGCTGTGTGTTAATGTTACAGTTGAATTTCCCGGGAAATCTTTTCTTCCCATCAGAATACTCATCGGTTTCCCGACAATTCTGCTTCGTCCGATTACGACACAGTGTTTTCCTTTGGTTTCAATTTCGTTGCGTTCCAAAAGTGTAAGAATTCCGAATGGTGTTGCCGGAAGGAAAGAATGCATTTCCAGCGCCATTTTCCCAAAATTTTCAGGGTGAAAACCGTCCACATCTTTTCTCGGATCAATCGCCATGATGATTTTTTCCTGATCAATCTGTTTCGGTAAAGGAAGCTGAACGATAAAACCGTCAACGGCTTTGGATTTGTTCAGTTCGTCAATTTTTTCAAGCAGTTCTGCTTCAGAAACCGTACTCGGAAATTTCACCAAACCTGATGTGAAGCCAACTTCCGCACAGTCTTTCACCTTGGAATTTACGTATGCTTTGCTCGCTCCGTTATTTCCAACAAGAATTGCTACCAAATGCGGTGCTCTTCGGTGATTGGCAAGAATTTTCTGAACTTCTTCCTGGATTTCCAGTTTGATTTGTTTCGACAGCGCCAAGCCGTCTAATATTTTAGCCATTTTGTACTTTTTATCGCGGTTATCTGTTTGATTTGAAATAATTAATCAGTCCGTTTGTAGAAGAATCGTGATCTTTTATTTCGTCTGAATTTTTGAGCTCTTTCAGGATTTTTCCGGCCAAAACTTTTCCGAGTTCCACACCAAACTGATCAAAACTGAAAATATTCCAAATCACACCCTGAACGAAAATTTTGTGTTCATACATCGCAATTAACTGTCCCAATGAAAACGGAGTTAGTTCGTTGAATAAGAACGAGTTGGTCGGAGTGTTTCCGTGGAAGACTTTATAATTCAGAAGTTTCTCAATTTCTTCATCGGATTTTCCGGATGCTTTTAGATCGGCTTCAGCTTCATCTTCAGTTTTTCCGAAAGCGAGAGCTTCAGTCTGTGCAAAGAAATTCGCCAAAAGTTTTTCCTGATGGTCAGAAACTTCGTTGCAGGATTTCACATAAGCGATAAAATCGGACGGAATCAGTTCTGTTCCCTGATGAATCAGCTGGTAAAAAGCGTGCTGTCCGTTGGTTCCGGGCTCACCCCAAATAATCGGACCGGTTTCGTACTGAACAAATTCACCGTTTCTGTCCACACATTTTCCGTTACTTTCCATATCGCCTTGCTGCAGATACGCTGCAAAACGGTCAAGATACTGTGAATACGGAAGAATTGCATAAGAAGTTACTGCGTAAAAATTGCGGTACCAAATTCCCAAAAGTCCCATTAATACCGGAACGTTTTCAGAAAAATCTGCGTTCTGGAAATGCTGGTCGGTATCGAAAGCGCCTTTCAGCAACTGTTCAAAATTTTCGTAGCCAACGGAAAGAACAATACTCAAACCGATGGCGCTCCAAAGCGAATATCTTCCGCCAACCCAATCCCAGAATTCGAAAATATTTTCTTCCGCAATTCCGAAATTTTTTACGGCTTCAACATTCGTAGAAAGTGCAACGAAATGTTTCGCAACATCTTCCTGTTTTCCAGCTTTTAAGAACCACGATTTTGCAGATTCTGCATTCGTCATCGTTTCCTGCGTTGTAAAAGTTTTGGAAGCAATGATGAACAATGTGGTTTCCGGATTCAGTTTTTTTACGGTTTCAGCGATGTGATTTCCGTCTACATTTGAAACGAAATGTACATTCAGGCGTGTTTTAAAATGTTTCAGCGCAGAAACAACCATCACCGGACCAAGATCAGATCCGCCGATTCCAATATTTACGACATCGGTAATTTCTTTTCCTGAAAATCCTTTATGCTCACCCGAAATCACCTTTTCAGAGAACGATTTCATCTGATCCAGAACTTTTTGAATTCCAGGTTTGATGTTTTCGCCATCAACCAGGATTTCTCTGTCCGAAAAATCACGCAAAGCGGTGTGAAGAACAGCTCTTCCTTCTGTTTCGTTAATTTTTTCACCGCTGAACATGGCTGAAATTGCCTCTTTTAATTTACACTCTTCAGCAAGATTCAAAAGCAGTTCTTTCGTGCGAATGTCAATGAGGTTTTTTGAATAATCGAATAAAAAATGATCATTTTTTACCGAAAACTGGTTAAAACGGTCCTGATTATAATGGAAAAGCGTGCGAAGTTCAAAATCATTCTGTTCGAAATGAGCCAAAAGTTCGCGCCACGCGTTGGTTTGTTCGGGATTTATTTTTGGTAACATAAATGCGGATTCAAAGTTTAAAACTCTATTTAAAGTATTGCAAAATTAAGGAAAAATAAAAGCCCCGAAAAATTCAGAGCTTTAGGAAATTATGAATATTTTACCTGATCGATTTTCCTTTTGATTCTGTTCTCAATTTTTTCAGGAATATTTCGCTTTTCAGAGAGTTTTTCAACGAAGAATTTTCTTTTTTTTCTGAGGAGAATAAAGTCGTAATCTTCTTTCAGCCAGATACTGTATTTTTCGAAGAAAATAATTTCCAGACCATTTTTATCGGCGTTTGAAACCAGTTCGGGAAGTTCAACCGACTGATCCACAACCTGCAAAGTTTCCGGCGCGGTTTTTCGAACGTGTTCGATATAGGCAGGATTCGGAATGTTAATCGCAATCAGCGTTTTTTCTGTACAGTTTTCATTTAAATTTCTGAAAAGTTCCGGATGATGTTCCAATGGAATATGCTCAATAACATCCATCAAAGTAATGAAATCAAAATCTTTATTTTTTGGCTGATAATGAACAACATCGGCCGTTTCGAACTGGATTTTTGAATTTTTTGACCTTTTTTGTGCAATTTCAATGCTTTTCGGACTTAAATCTACCGCTTCAATTTTGCCGTTTTTTACAGTTTTTGAAAGCAGTTTGGTGAAAACTCCAACGCCGCAACCGAGTTCCAGAACATTTGAACTGGTGTTCAGTCCGGCTTTCAGCATTCTTTTATAAAGGGAAATCAGTCTTTCGTTGGCACCGGTTTTTATTTGTCTGTCCGAATATTCGTCGTAAAAACCAGAAATTTCTTCGTTATCCATACCTGGAAAATTTTGCCAAAGTTATTTATTTGAAAGTAGATAAAAAAACCTCCGAAAATCTTCAGAGGTTCAAAATATTTAGAAAATTATCTGCCAACGGGTTCGTTTTTGACATAAGCTGGCAAAACAACCGCTATAGCGATCGCGCCTGCGACAACTGCTACAGTTCCGAGAACATTTTCTTTCCTAATTTTTGTGATGTCTGCGGTTTGGATTTCTGCTGTTTTTCCGTCAGGAGTTTTCCCTGAAACGGTTTCATCTGCGATTTGTGCAACATTCATCTTCTGTGTTGTACCGTCATTTTTGTAAAAGGTATAATTTTTACCTGTTTCAATAACATCATTCACAGAACGCTGTTTTTTCGACGACATTAAGGTTGTTGTGCAGGAATTTGTAAGCAAAAGCGTACTCAAAAGAATTCCTGTTATTTTACTTTTCATTTTTTTGAAATTTTGAGCAAAGTTATACCGAAGAAAAAACTTATGGAAGAACCTTGATAACTATCATGAATTTTCCTGTTCTTTTGGGAAGGACAGTTTTTTCTTTCTGAAAAAGTAAAAAATAACTGCTCCAATCAGTACAATTGGCCAAATCGTAATTAAACCAACCAGCAATCTTTGAATCAGGTAAAATCCTTCAACGAAAGCGTTTTTAGCATCATAAAAGAAGTTGAATTTATACTTGTTGTCAATATTTTTGGTGTTGGTCACAGCAATTTCTGCAATTCTGAGTTTCGGTTCCTTAATGTAAATATCAATCGTTGAATATTTCAGATTGTCGGCCAAAGTGATATTGGCAATTTCCTGCTGATTGTTCTGCTGCAGATTGTTTTCAGTTCTGTCGACTTTATCGCCGTTGTTTTTCATTTTATCAATGACTTCGCCGGTTTTTTTGAGTTTTTTCGTTTCCAGTTCAGCAATTTTAGCATTTGCAGTTACGTCTTCAGCGATAATAATTCTGGAGTTCAGAAAGACTTTCTTGTCATTAATGAATGTCAGAAAATCGCCCAGTTTTTCAGTCGGAACACGAACCTGCATTCTGTTGTCGGTTTGATATTTCTTTACCAAAGTTGCGTCGGTATCGGAAGTTTCGTAGGTTTCTTCGGAAACTACATTGCTTTGCAAACGGCTTACAGTAACAAATCCGCCCACTTCTTTCAGATGCTTTTCGATGAATATTGTCGCGTCGTAAACATCTTTTACTTCCATATTGACATCAGCTGTTTTCACGAATTTTTTGTCGGGAATATTTTGTGAAGCAGCCATCGAAACACTGTCGGAAACAGTAACGGCATAATCGGAAGAAGTTTCTGCAGCTGATTCAGATTCTGAATAACCACCTTTTTGACATGAATAAATAAAAGAAAAAGCGACTATCGCAACTGCGAATTTTGAATACATTGTTTTCATAACGGAAAATTTTGTGGGTTTAACTGAGTCAAAGTTCCGCCTGAAAGTTTTGTAAAGTTTGTAAAGGATTTGTTTA
>JAEXBA010000043.1 GCA_023457935.1 Bacteroidota bacterium
CTGAAGATGCGGAAATCCTGATTATGGAAATCCCAATGGAATTACCAAAATACTTATTAAACTAAATTTTTAGATGAAAATACTAGCATTTGCCGGAAGCATTTCTTCCGATTCAATCAACAAAAAACTGGTGGAATTTGCCACTACAAAATTCGAAAACGCAGAAATTGAAATCCTTGATCTGAACGATTATGAGATGCCTTTTTTCAGCAGTCAGAAAGAAAACGAAATCGGTTATCATCCTTTGGCGCTGAAATTTGCTGAAAAAATTGACGCTTCAGATTTAATCATCATGTCTTTGGCTGAATACAATTCGGCTTACACAGCGGCTTTTAAAAACGTTTTCGACTGGGTTTCCAGAATTAAAGACAGAAAAGCTTTTGGCGACAAACCGATATTTTTGCTTTCAACCGCAACCGGTCCGGGTGGAGGAAAAAATGTTTCTGAAGTTTTCATGAAACGTGCTCCGTTCAGCGGTGCAAATGTTCTGACGAACTTCGTACTTCCAAAATTCAGGGAAACTTTTGAAGAAGGAAAAGGAATTATCGATGAAGAGAAAAAAGCAGAATTCGAGGAAAAACTCAAAGAAGTAAAATCACATTTTGTGACGGCTTAATAGCAAAAATGAAAAAGAAGAAGAGCGCTCAGTCGAGCGCTCTTTTTTTATTTCCAGTAGTTCCATCGTGTTCCGTCGAAAACAGCTAAAGACTTACTTACGGTATCATAACACATCATTCCAGGATAAGGATTGTGAACAGTAGTGTGCGGATTGCTTATTTTTGGGAGAATCATCGCTTGATCGGGGGATTCTAAAACAAGAATTCCTTCTGCAGAACTCGTTGATTCACCAAAAATCACTTTTCCGGTAGTTTCTGCCGATGTATTGTTATTCGCATTAAGTGCAGTGCTGTCTCCTGCGTCACTTAACGGTTTCCAAATATTGTTTTCCAGTACTTTTACACGGCTGTCCGTTCGGTCAAAAAGAAAAGTTCCGTTAGTGGTGGATGCCAACGTTGGCAGCGGTGTAACAGCCGGAAGGATAATTCCTTTATCATTTGTGGCAGCATCATTGAAATCAAGAACAGTTTGTGTTCCGTTAATACTTGCTTTACCAAGTGCAATCTGAGAAAATGCGACCTGTGATCCAAATAAAAGAAGTAGTGTTGCGGTTTTATTTAAAGGTAATTTCATTTTTTAATAAGTTTATTGGTTACAGCTTCTGGCGATGCAGTTCCAGTTGGTACCGTTGAAAAGTTTAATACAGGCAGCATCAATATCATAAATAATCATTCCTTCTTTCGCATCGGTAATTAGATTTGAGTTCTGTACTCTGGTAATTACAAATCCTTTCTTGGTAGACTCCAGCACAAGATGGCCATTTGGAACCGATTCCGGCCAGTTCGGAAGCTTGGTTTTCTGAGTACTGATTCCAAATTTACTTGGGTTTCCACCTGTTAGATTTGTTGGAATCCTTGTACAATATTCTAAAACGGTAAAAGTTACATTTGCTGCATTACTGATTAATCCTGCCTGATCTTTAATGATATACTGAATAGTGGGAGGAGTTCCGGTAAATGTTGCAACAGGTGTGAAAGTTAAAACACCGGAAGAATTTACGCTCCAGCTGCCCACGTTTGCAACTGAGAAAGATTTAATGTAACCGTTTGCATCTGTTACAACAGAAGTAGCTCCACTTGGCGGCAGTAAACTGATGGTTGATGGTACAACAGTTCCTGAATTCGGATCAGTATCATTCGAACTGATATTTATAGAAATAGGATAGGTTTTTTCTCCCGTGCCGGAATCAGGGTTAGCGGTCGGCGCCTGGTTGATACCAAAATTCCTGTTTATTAGTGCAAAAGAACCTAAAGTAACATCCAGCTGCCCATTAGGTGTTGTATCTGATTCACTTACATTATGAAAACCTGTTGGTGTAACTAACTCAATTCTGTAATCTCCGGCACCTAAATTCGGAAAAACATAAGCGCCGTTATTCCCGGTCGTGGCTGTAAAAAGCGGTGTCGTAAGGTTATTGGCACTGTAGAGTCTCACAGTTGCTCCCTGATAAGGCATTCCGTCTGGTGTTTCTGCATTGTTGTCGTTGAATACAACTCCGGATATCGACTGTAAAATCGTAATGGAATTAGTGTTATACGCGGTAAAAGCGATATCACTTTGCCCTGAAAAAGTTTGTATTAAATGTTTTACCTGTAAATAGTTAGTTGTGGTGATTCCAAACTCACTCCAGTCCAAAGCTAACATTCTTAATGGTCGGTGACCCGGATTACTGAGTCCGGAATTGTAGGTGGGCGGAATTGCATTTGTATTATAGAACTTATGTTCAGGGTTTGCTAAAGTCGGAGTTGAGTTCTGAAAATCAACGTGTACTGTAGTTCCCACAGTAGTATTAGCTGCATTCACAAATCTGAATGCGTCATCGGCTGCGGAAATCTGACCAACCTGCGTGAATACGATATCGGGAATACCATCACCAATCGAACCAACGGCAATACCGGAGTTTGCTGTTCCCGACGTGATTTCATAAGCAATCTCTGATCCTGAGGGGAAATTATAAATGGCAGTTCCAAAACCAAGACCTTTACTTCCGTCTGTAAGATACTGGATAAGATAGTTGTTAACCGGCACCGGTGTAACATTGCCTGCACCTCCGTAATTAACACCAACACCAATATAAGTTGTTCCACTTGGATTTGGGATCGAAACTGGTGGAAATGCCTGATAGCTTTGCGGACTGTAAGTAATGCCGTTTGTGGTCAGTTTGGCATCATCAACTCCGGTAGAAAAATTAGTTCCGTTCCACTGGAAGCCCAGCATGCTGTGCAAGTCATTGGGAACAGGATTGCCTGGTGCGAGGCTGGATTCCCAGAATCCGTTAAAATCGGTATAAACCTTCGTAACAGGATCAATTTGCTGAGCGTTTATAATAAAAGGACACCATAAGAAGAATAAAAGAATTTTAGTTTTCCTGTTCATATTTTTATTTTAGAGGAAGCGGTTTAACAAAATAATTTTAAATGCAATTTTGTCAGAATAAAAAATGCATTTAATAGGGTTGACAATGGCAGCAAAAACCAAACCGAAATATGGGCTCGAGAAATTTAATTATATTAATTTATCGTTAACGTTATGGCAAGAATAACATAAAATAATCATTTTTTATTAAATGATTAAAACTCAAAAAATAAAAAAAGCGCTCTTTGGAGCGCTCCAATTTATTATAATCAACAGATTACTTGTTCTTCTTAAACGAACTGAAAATCTTTTTGAACAGCATAAAAACCGGAATTGCAATCAGTCCGCCGATGATTCCCATCAAAGCTTCACGCGCCATTGCAGGCCAGTCTTCGAGGAAGTGATGTAGGAAATCAACATTGTGTGCGAAAATTCCACCTGCAACCAAAATCAGGGCAATCGTTCCAATAACGCTCAAACCTTTAATTACCCAAGGCAAAGCTTTTACTAAAAATTCTCCCAAAGAATTCATGAAACCTTTTTCACCGGAATTTTTTATCAACCGGAAACCGGCATCGTCCATTCTTACAATCAAGGCTACAATTCCGTAAACACCGACTGTTGCAATAATCGCAACTACAGAAACACTTAAAATCTGTGTAACCAATGGCGCTGCAATCACAGTTCCTAACGCTATAATCACAATTTCAATTGAAAGAATAAAATCCGTTGTAATTGCCGATTTGATCTTCGCTTTTTCCGCATTTTCCGGATCGAGTTCTGGAACAACAGCTTCCTGAATTACTTCATGACCTTTCTTTTCACGGTGAAAAAGAAACTCGATAATTTTCTCCATTCCTTCATAGGCAAGATAAAAACCACCGATAATCAGAATTATGGTAATTGCAGGTGGATAAAGCCATTGCAGCAGAAAAACCACCGGAACAATCACCAGTTTGTTAAGGAAAGATCCTTTCATGATTTGCATCAGAACCGGAATTTCCCGCGACGAAAGAAAACCTGTTGCTTTCTCCGCATTTACGGCCAAATCATCACCTAAAATTCCCGCTGTTTTCTTAGTTGCCAGTTTTGCAGCCACCGCCACATCATCCATTAACGCAGCAATATCGTCCAAGATAGCAAAAATGCCTGAAGCCATATTTTCAATTTTTTAATGCAACAAAAGTAATGATTTTGATGAATTTTTCTGAATTCTATTTTGTGAACCTTTGAATAACAGTGAAGTTTGCAAAATCGTGTAAACTTTGATTGTAAAAGTTTTAAAATGCCGCCAAAAAATTGTAATTTCGCACATCATAATTTTTGAAACTTGACAACGCAGAAACCATTTTCAGAAAAAGAAAAATTCCAAAATTTTGGAAACGGAATCTGCGCCAAAAAATAATACTGAGCCGACGTCTGCAAGATTGTCGGCTTTTTTATTTTTAAGTTTCACAGTTTTGAAAGTAAAAGTTTGAAATAAATCCTGTGAATCAGTTGCATTTCCGATTCACCAAAAATGAAAGTTTAACAGAGTTTAGATCTGAGATGAAAATCTCAAATCTCAAATCTCAAATCTCAAATCCAATGAGTAATACCTATAAATCCGCCGGAGTTGATAAAGAAGAAGGCTACAAAACGGTTGACAAAATAAAATCTGCCGTTGCCGAAACCCACAATAAAAATGTGCTTTCGGGACTTGGAAGTTTCGGTGCATTCTATGAAATTTCGGGTTATAAAAATCCGGTTTTGGTTTCAGGAACAGACGGTGTCGGAACCAAACTGAAAATCGCTTTGGACACGAAAAAATATGATTCTATCGGAATCGACTGTTTCGCGATGTGCGCCAACGATATTTTGTGTCACGGCGCTAAACCTTTGTTTTTCCTTGATTATCTGGCGTGCGGAAAATTGGATGCAGATGTTGCCGCAGAAATTGTGATGGGAATGGTGAAGGCCTGCAAAGACAATAACTGTGCGCTGATTGGCGGTGAGACTGCAGAAATGCCCGGAATGTATCAACCCGGAGATTACGATGTTGCCGGTTTTTGTGTCGGAATTGTGGAAAAAGATCAGGTGATCGACGGTTCCAAAATTTCAAAAGGAAATAAAATTATCGCTTTGCCGAGTTCCGGATTTCACAGCAACGGATTTTCTTTGGTGAGAAAAATTTTCCCTGATTTCAATGAAGAATTTGAAGGAAAACCAATTCACGAAACGCTTCTCGTTCCAACAAGATTATACTACAACCCAATTCATAAACTTCTGGAAAATGTCGAGCTGAATGGAATCGCACACATTACCGGAGGCGGACTGATTGAAAATGTTCCAAGAATTATTCCGGAAGGACTTTGCGCAAACATTGACAGTTCAAAAATCAGGATTCCAAGTATTATGCTGGAATGTGAAAAACGCGGAAACATCGAAAGAATGGAAATGTTCGGAACGTTCAACATGGGCGTTGGAATGGTCGTTGTTGTCGATGAAAAAGACGCTGCAAAAGTTCTTGAAACACTTGATGACGCCTACGAAATCGGTGAAATCACAGAAAATTCAGAAAAAATTCAATTGTATTAGAAACAAGAAACAAGAACCGAGAATCAAGATTTATTTCTCGGCTCTTGGCTCTTGAATCTCGGCTCTCAAAATGAAAAAAATAGTTGTCCTTATCAGCGGTTCCGGAACCAATCTCGAAAGAATTCTGGAGTGCATTAATTCCGGCGAAATCCGGGACGCTAAAGTTTCGATGGTTGTTGCCGACCGCGACTGTTTCGGACTTCAGCGTGCAAAAAATCACGGAATTGAACATCATCTGATTAAGCGCGGGAAATCTTTTTCAGAAAATTTAGATAAAATTCTACCCGAAAACACAGATTTAATTGTTTTGGCCGGTTTTCTTTCCATTCTCAATGATGAATTTTGTAAAAAGTACGAAGGCAAAATTATCAATATACATCCTGCTTTGCTGCCAAAATTCGGCGGTTTTGGAATGTGGGGAATGAATGTTCACAACGCTGTGATTGAAGCCCAAGAAAAGGAGAGTGGAGCAACGGTTCACTACGTAACTTCCGGAATTGACGAAGGCGAAATCATTCTTCAGGGCAAAGTTTCGGTTGACGAAAACGACACACCGGAAACGCTTGCAAAAAAAGTTCACGAAGTGGAATATGAAATCTTTCCAAAAGCAATAGACAAGGTTATTAATGGGTAAAATAGCTTTCATAACGGATCTTCATCTACTCGAAAAAAATGTCGAGAAAAAAGGCGTGAACACGGTTCAGAACTGGAAAAAAGTTTTGGAAGACGTGAAAGCAAAAGGAATAAAAAAGGTGATTCTTGGCGGCGATTTGGGAGAAAAAGAATCTTTGGAAATGCTTTTCGCTGATCTTCAAAATTTTGAGTTTGAATACATTCTCGGAAACCATGACAGCATCAAAAATTACAGGAAATTTGATGCAAGAACAGAAGGAAAAGATGAACTGTTTTTCAGTTCTCAAATAAATGGCCGCGACTGTATTTTCCTTGATACTTCCTCCTATAAACTGAATAAAGAGCAGCAGGAATTCCTCCAAAAATGGTTGGAAACCGCGATAAATCCTGTGATTATTATTCATCATCCGGTTTTGGATATCGGAACTTGGATGGATAATGAACATCCGCTGAAAAACAGAAAAGAAGTCGAAGAAATCATTAATGAAGCAGGTAAGAAAGTAACATTAATCTGTGGTCATTATCATCAGGATCACGAAAAATCTTCAGAATTGATTCGTCAGATTATTGCTCCTGCAGTTTCTTATCAGATTCCGTTTGGTAAAAATTATCAAAAAGATGCTTCAACTTTCGGTTATCTGATTCTGGATTTTTCTGAAAATGAAGTTCTTTCTGAAAAAATAATGTTTAATAAAAGTAATGAAAAATCTTGAGTCTTGAATCTCGGTTCTCGGCTCTCGTATCTTGCATCTAATATCTAATAAAATATGTCAAAGAAAAGAGCATTGATCAGTGTTTCCGATAAATCCGGATTGACTGATTTTGCAAAATTTTTAGAAGAAAAAAGTTACGAACTAATTTCCACCGGTGGAACTTTTAAACATTTGAAAGAAGCCGGTTTAAATCCGATTCAGATTGATGAAATCACGGATTTTCCGGAAATGTTAGACGGTCGTGTGAAAACACTTCACCCAAAAGTTCATGGCGGTTTGTTGGCGGTGCGTTCCAATGAGGAACACATGAAAACCGTTCAGGAACACGGAATCGGGCTGATTGATATGGTAATTGTGAATCTGTATCCGTTCTTCGAAAATGTTAATAAAGATATTTCACTGGAAGAAAAAGTGGAATTTATCGATATTGGCGGACCTTCAATGCTACGTTCTGCGGCAAAAAATTTCGATTCTGTAACCGTGATTACGGATGTTGAAGATTATGCAAAAGTTCAGCAGGAAATGGCTGAAAACGGAGATTCAACGTTGGAAACCCGTAAAAAACTCGCAGGAAAAGTTTTTAATCTGACCTCCGCTTACGACGCAGCTATCTCACGAATGTTGCTGGAAGAAGAATATCCGACTTATCTGAACGCATCCTACAAAAAAGTTTCCGATTTAAGATATGGTGAAAATCCGCACCAGTCGGCTGCTTATTACGTTTCGACATTCGAAAGCGGAGCGATGAAGGATTTTGAAATTCTGGGCGGAAAAGAACTTTCGTTCAACAATCTTCGCGATATGGATTTATGCTGGAAAGTCGTGAATGAATTCAAAAATGAAATGGCTTGTTGTGCAGTGAAACATTCCACTCCATGTGGAGTTGCCATCGGAACAACTGCTCTTGAAACGTACAAAAAAACTTTCGAATGCGATCCGGTTTCCATTTTCGGCGGAATTATCGCAATGAACTATAAAGTTGATGCTGCAACAGCTGAAGAACTCAATAAAACTTTCCTTGAAATCGTAATGGCAACTGATTTCGATGACAATGCTTTGGAAATTCTCAGAAAAAAGAAAAAC
The DNA here is from genome assembly GCA_023457935.1 of Bacteroidota bacterium. Classification (GTDB taxonomy): domain Bacteria; phylum Bacteroidota; class Bacteroidia; order Flavobacteriales; family Weeksellaceae; genus JAEXBA01. Next base: position 7,980 of record JAEXBA010000043.1, read on the forward strand.
CTCAGAATCATCAAAATTAAGAATCCGGTTTCCGATAAACAGACCTGGGTAAAAATTGACGGCGGAATGCTCGTTCAGGACAATGATTCCAAATTTTCGGAAGATATAAAAGTTGTCACCGAAACTCAACCAACCGACACTCAGGAAAAAGCATTATTGTTCGCACAAAGAGTGGTAAAATACGTAAAATCCAATGCGATTGTCGTTTCCAACGGAATTCAGGCGCTAGGAATTGGTGGCGGACAGGTAAATAGAATCTGGGCTACACAACAGGCGGTAGAAAGAGCAAAAGAAAAATTTGAAGGCGATTTGGTTCTGGCTTCAGATGCGTTTTTCCCGTTCCGTGATGTGGTGGATTTCTGTGCAGAGCAGGGAATTACTGCGATTATTCAGCCGGGAGGTTCTGTGAAAGATCAGGATTCTGTAGACGCAGCCAACGAACATAAAATACCGATGATGATGACCGGAATGCGTCATTTTCTGCATTAATTTTTAAGGTTTTTTTATCACTTCCAACAGTTTGAATTCAGGATTCAAAACCTTAAATTTGTATCATATTAAAAAATAAACTTCAATGAGAGTATTGATCATAGGTAACGGCGGACGCGAAGCTGCTTTTGCCAAAAAATTAGCAGAAGACAGCCGTGTTTCACAGATGTTTTTTGCAAAAGGAAATGCTACTACCGATAAACTGGGAAAAAATATTTCCATTACCGATAATGCGGAGTTGGTAAACTTTGCAAAAAAAGAAGCCGTAGATTTAACCATCGTTGGTCCGGAAGCCAATCTGGTAACCGGAATTGTAGACGATTTCAAGAAAGCAGGTCTTAAAATTTTCGGACCGGAGAAAAAAGTGGCGCGTCTTGAAGGCAGCAAAGCCTATTCAAAAAAATTCATGCAGGAATTCGGGGTTAAAACCGCTGCAGCGCATGTTTTTACTTCTTATGTGGAAGCGAAAGCCTATATGGATTCTGCGCACTATCCGCTGATTATTAAAGCTTCAGGCTTGGCGCAGGGCAAAGGTGTAGTTTTGGCAGAAGATAAGGATGAAGCCATGAAGACCATTCATGATTTCATGATCGACAGGATTTACGGTGATGCCGGAATCGAGATTGTAGTGGAAGAATATCTGCGCGGTTTTGAAGCATCCATTATCTGTTTTTCAAATGGAAAAGACCTTTACCCTTGTGTATCGGCAAAAGATTATAAAAGAGTCGGTAAAAACAATACCGGGCCAAATACCGGCGGAATGGGCGCTGTAGCTCCAAGTCCGGAATTCACGGCTGCACATTTCGAAGATTTCAGACAGAATATTCTTGAACCTACAGTCAACGGTTTAAAAGACAATTATCTGATGTTCACCGGGTTCATTTTCTTCGGACTGATGATTACCGATAAAGGCTGTCATTTGCTGGAATACAACATGCGTTCCGGTGATCCGGAAACTCAGGTAATTATGCCGCTCATGGAAAACAAACTGCTGGATGTCATCAACGCCTGTATTGCCGGTGAAGATCCGCAACTTCAGTTCAAAAACGAAACAGCGGTTTGCCTGGTAATGGCTTCCGGCGGTTATCCCGGAAAATATGAAACAGGGTACGAAATCCGCGGTCTGGACAGGGTTCAGAACAGTACTGTGCTTTTGGCCGGTGCAGCGAACAAACCGGGCGGAATTTTCACTACGGGCGGAAGAGCCCTCAACCTTGTTGCTACGGCTCCAACCAGAGAAGAAGCAATCCGTAAAGTTTATGATGACGCAAAACCGTTGCACTTCGATTACGCGTTTTACAGAGAAGACATCGGAAAATAAATCAGAAAGGCGTGGTTTACACGTCTTTTTGTTTTTCAGGAGCTTCATCCCGCTTTCCGCACTCGCTTTTTTGGCGGCTTTGCTGTCGCTCAGCCACCAAAAAGAGCTCAGACAAATGCTGCAATCGGGGCTATTAATGAAATGATATAATAAAGTTTCGGTCTGACCGTTCAAAATACTATCGTTTAAGTCACTCATCATTCATAACTCATAACTCATCACTCATCACTCATAACTCATCTTCATGCACAACGGTATCATTATATTAGATTTCGGTTCACAGTACAACCAGCTTATCGGACGCAGAATCCGTGAGATGGAAGTCTATTCCGAAATCATTCCTTTCAATACTCCCTTAACCGAAATTCTCGCAAAAAGACCGGCCGGAGTAATCCTTTCTGGCGGGCCAAGTTCTGTAAATGCTGAAAACGCTCATTTGGTGGAGAAACAGCTGTTCGAAATGGGAATTCCGATCCTCGGAATCTGCTACGGAATGCAACTGACTGCACATTTGCTTGGCGGAAAAGTAAAAAAAGGCGAGAAAGGCGAATACGGAAAATCCGAACTCGAAATTGTGAGAAGCAATCCTCTTTTTACCGGCGTCGGAAGAAAATCAACCGTGTGGATGAGCCATTTTGATGAAGTGGAAGAAGTTCCCGAAGGTTTCGAAGTTTCCGGAAGAAGCGGTGTTATCGCTGCGATGGCCAACGAAAAGAAAAACATTTTTGCCATTCAGTTTCACCCGGAAGTAACGCACACCGAAGAAGGCTGGAAAATGCTGGAGAATTTTGTGTTCAACATCTGTAAGGCGCAGAAAAACTGGAAACTGAGCGGCTATATCGAAAGAACGGTTGAGGAAATCCGCGAAAAAGTGGGGAATGAAAAGGTAATTCTCGGACTTTCCGGCGGAGTGGATTCTTCGGTTGCAGCGGTGCTGATTCACAAAGCAATCGGCGATCAGCTGCAGTGTATTTTTGTGGATACGGGATTGTTGCGGAAAGATGAAGGCAAAAAAGTTATGGAAAATTACGGTGAGCATTTCCACATGAAAATTGATATGGTGGATGCAGCAGACCGTTTTCTTTCTAAACTGAAAGGTGTTTCCGATCCTGAAGAAAAAAGAAAAATCATCGGCCGCGAGTTTATTTCGGTGTTCGATGAAGAATCCCATAAGTTTGAAGGCGCAAAATTCCTCGCTCAGGGAACCATTTATCCTGATGTCATCGAGTCACAGTCGGTTAAAGGCCCTTCAGCAGTGATAAAGTCTCATCACAATGTTGGCGGATTGCCGGAAGAAATGAAGATGCAGCTGGTGGAACCTTTACGCGAACTTTTCAAGGATGAAGTAAGAAAAGTAGGAGAGGAACTGGGAATTCCGCATCACTTGGTGTACCGTCATCCGTTTCCCGGTCCGGGACTGGGAATCCGGATCTTAGGTGAAGTGGACGAAGAAAAAGTGAAAATCCTTCAGGAAGCAGACGATATTTTCATTGAAGAACTGTATAAAAACAATCTTTACGAGAAGGTTTCACAGGCCTTTGTAGTGTTACTTCCGGTAAAATCGGTTGGTGTAATGGGCGACGAAAGAACCTACGAATACACTGCCGTTGTACGTTCAGCCAATACCATTGATTTTATGACGGCGACCTTCAGTAAATTTCCATGGGAGTTTCTGGAAAACGTTTCCAACAGAATCATCAATGAAGTTCGCGGAATCAACCGTGTTGCTTACGATATTTCAAGCAAACCGCCCGCAACAATCGAGTGGGAATAATCAATCAAACCAAATAAGAAGTCCGCTGCTGAAGCGGACTTTTTTATTCTGTTTTCACGCCTTTTGAACGGAGCCGGACGGCAGAATAAGGAGTTTCGAAATTCAAAGTATCGGAGTACTGAAAAAATTGCTGCACATTTCTTTCCAAATCATAGCTGATGTAAAAAGGAACTTTCTCGTAGGTGTTTCCAAGTAAAACCACTTCTTCATTACTTTTCCAGAAACCTTCTTCAATCCAGAATGAAGGTCCAAAAAAGGCAATCTGTTCAGCCGCTTTCTTCTGAAGATCTACCAGAACCACTTTCTGATCGGCTTCAAATCCGGCAAAACCGTCGGAATCAATATTCCACTGATAGGAATCAAAATCAACATATTTTGTACTGTCCGGACTGTACACCAGAAATGGTTTGTAAACTTCATCAAAATCCGCATCCAGAACTGTTCGGTCGCTGGAAGGTAACCGCGTAATTGCATTTTCTGATTTTCTGCTGAATTTCTGAAATGAAAAATCCGGGTTTTGCTGCTGATAATACGTTTCCCATTCGTTCAGAACAATATTGTCAGCAACGGGAATTTTTTCAGTCTGTACAGAATCATTCTGTTTCGTGAAAGAATTGTCCGGAGCGGATTCTGTTTTCTTTTCACTGCAACCAACAGTCAGAATCAGACAAAAAATCAGTTTTCTCATTCCACTAAATTAAAATTTTTTCTTCAACTGTCAATTTCATGCTCAGCTTCATTTATTGCATAAAACCTATCTTTGCAGCATGGAAAAACTCACTTTTGCAGATTTTGACCTTCCGGTTAAAATTCTTGATGTTCTGGCTGACCTTGAACTGTTTGAACCGACTCCGATTCAGGAAAAAAGTTTCAAACCCGTTCTGTCTGGTCGCGATGTGATGGGAATAGCCCAGACCGGAACTGGGAAAACTCTGGCTTATCTGCTGCCGGTACTGAAAAACTGGAAGTACAATAAAACCGGAAATCCGACAGTTCTGGTATTGGTTCCGACCAGAGAACTTGTGGTTCAGGTGAGTGAAATTCTGGAAACTTTAACGCAGAATCTAACCGCGAGAGTAATTGGAATTTATGGCGGAAAGAACATCAACACGCAGAAACTGCTGTTTAACGACGGCTGCGATATTCTGGTTGGAACACCCGGAAGAGTGATGGATTTGGCAATTGACAATGCGATTTCTCTGAAGGAAGTTCAGAAACTGATTATTGACGAATTTGATGAAATGCTGAACCTTGGCTTCCGTCCCCAGCTGACCCATATTTTCGAAATGATGAAGGAAAAGCGGCAGAACATTCTTTTTTCTGCAACCATGACGGAAGCTGTGGATGATATGCTGGAAGAATATTTTGCGGGACCTGTAGAAATTTCACTGGCCAAATCGGGAACGCCGCTTGAAAAAATTGAACAGACCGGTTATAAAGTGGAAAACTTCAATACGAAAGTGAATCTGCTGGAATATCTTCTGAAAAACGATGCAGAAATGTCCAAAGTTTTGATTTTCTGTAACAACAAGAAACACGCTGACTTACTGTTCACCAAGATTGATGAGCTTTTCCCTGAGAATTTTGATGTGATTCATTCCAATAAATCCCAGAATTACCGTCTGAAGGCCATGAAAACGTTTCAGGATGAAGAAATCCGTGGTCTGATAACAACAGACGTTATGGCAAGAGGTCTGGATATTTCAGATATTACGCACGTTATAAATTTTGAAGTTCCTGAAGTTCCTGAACAGTATATTCACAGAATCGGTAGAACCGGGCGCGCCGACAAAGACGGAAAAGCCGTTACCTTCATCACAAAGAAAGAGGAAGAACAGCTTCTGGATATTGAAATGCTGATGGATAAAGAGCTTCAGATGATTGAATTTCCGGCAGAGGTTAAAATCAATCCGAAGAAAATTCCGGCCGAAATTGAAGAAGTTAAAATGAAAAACGCCCATGTTGTGAAAATTGAAGAAGGAGGCGGCGCTTTTCATGAGAAAAAAGATAAAAACAAAAAGGAAAACTGGGGCGGCCCGCACAAAAGAAAACCACCTAAAAAGATCGGTGCCAACAGGGCTCAGCAGAAAACAAAATCAAAAGCTAAGCGAAAAAAATAAGAAAAAGCTGCCCAAATTTGAGGCAGCTTTTTTTTAGATAAATCAGATCAACATTTATTGTTTATTCATAATCGCAACAATCTGATCCAAAGTACCGTCGTCATTAACATCTTCCGTATCAATAAGGATCTGCATCTCAGTATTGCTTAAGGATTTTACTTGCGTGGTTTCGGAGGTTCCGTCATTATAGTTGAAAGTCATAATTTTGGTATTTGTGTTGTAAGCGTAGGTCCCATCGTCTGTGGAATCTAATGTACATGTTCCGGTTGCGGACGAATAGGTCTTGAACGTAAACTTGTTGTCCTGCCTGAACTGGAAAGTTGACTGTCCTTCACAGGCGGGCGTAGGTATTTCCTGCAGCACTGTGTTACCTGTTCCGGAAAAAGCAACGGCTTTTGTTAACTTCCATGTTCCCACCAACGGACTTAGCGGCGGATTGGAAGGTGAATCATCATCATTTCTACAGGCGGAAAATATCAGTAACAATGCAGCGGCTAAAGCAAAAAGTAATTTTTTCATTGTGTCGTTATTATGGTTAGCATATCAAATTAAATTAAAAAAAACTTGTAACCAAATTATTTAACATAAAAATGGAATTACTTACAAAAAAAATCCGGCGAGTTGCCGGATGATCAAAACTTTATTTTTTTGTGAGGTAGAGAATTTCTTTGTCCAGAAAACCGTCTCCGTTGATGTCTGTAGTATGTGTCAGTACATATTCGAGTTCGGAATTGGTGAGCTTCAGTACATCGTGATATTCAACATTGCTGATAATCAGAATTTTGTTCACATTGTCATAGGTATATTTCTGACTGAAAACACCGGACTGTGTACAGCCGTTTGCTGCATCTTCCATCATCATGGTGCGGACAAGGTTATTGTCTGAACGGAATTCATAGATACTCTGTTTTCCGCATTCACTTTCGTCCGTTGTGGAAAGCGTACTTCCGTCTTTACCGGAGATAGCAACCGTTTTCTGCGGATTCCACGAACCCAATAAGCTGTAAGCAATATCGTCATCCAAATCATCTCCTTTGCAGGCCGCCAGTGAAAGTGCCGAAACAACACCTGCAAACAATAATTTTTTCATTTTTAACTGTTAATCGATTATCATACAAAAGAATAGAAAATTTACGAGAAATGCAAGATAATTTTGAACTCTTTGCCTTCTGAGCAGTCCGTCTTCTTATTCGTTCTGAATCGAAATATTATTTTTCTCCAGAATCTCAAAAAAGACCTTTTCCTTTCCTTTGCTCTTAAGATCTTTATATGCCATTCCAATCAAATTTTCTGCATCTGTGCGGTAAGGAGAATTAAGTTTAATGTATCTGTTATAAGCTTTGCAAAGGTAATCCAGCGCTTTTTCGCTGTCTTTTAAAGCGGTTAGGTAAATATTTCCGATGCCGTAATCTACTTCCGGGCTCAGAGGGTCTATTTTCTTCAAATCCAGATAAGCGTCTATTGCATTTTGGTATTCCTTCTTATAAATATAGGCAACCGCAAGGTTCTGCAAAGGCATTTTTCCCATAGGATCCAGGGAAATGGATTTTTTGTAAGCTGCGATGGCTTTGTCGTAGTTTCCCAGCTGACGGTTTATTACGCCGATATTGTCCCATGCAAAAGGAAAATCCGGATCTTCTTTCACCGCACGTTCAAAATATTCCAGTGCTTTGGGCAGGTTTTTATTTTCTTCTTTCTCACGGATTCCCTGCGAATAGTAATTTCGGGCTTTTACATTATCACTTACCGATTTCATGTTCAGTTTTTCATGAAGCGCGGCTTTTTCACGAATTGCAGGGCAGTTCTTATTCAGATAACGTTCAATTTCATAATAGTACTTTTTATATTCGCTGCTGTTTTCATTGGTGTTGAAATCAATATTGATCTGTTTTTTTCCTCCTTCATTTTTAGCGTTAGCTTCGGCTTCCGTCATCTTTTCAAAAAGCTGTAAAGCGCCCACGTTATCATTAATACAGGTCTGTATTTCCAAAGAAATTTCCTTATGGTCTTTATCTGCCGCATCAATGGAATCAATGCAGCTGCACGACTGTTCTGAAAGCTCTCTTAATATATTCTCTCGTTTAATTTGAAGCGAATCGGTCTGCTGTGAGGATACCGCAATACCAATAATTAGAGCAAACAGGGTAATGGTTCTTTTCATCTTTGTGTGGTAGTTGTTTTATTGAATCAAATATAATTAAAAAAAGCTTCAGAATTGATCTTACCACGACGTAATCAAGCTGACGCAGTGTTCGGTTTAAGCTTATCAGAAAATCTTGAAAATAAATTTAAAATCGGCTTTTCCATATTTTTTGACGCCAATAAAAATCTGTATTTTTACAGAATAAATACTTGTATGAAGAAAATACACATGGTTGACCTTCAGAGTCAATACTATAAGATAAAAGCGGATGTAGACAATGCAGTTCTGAATGTGTTGGATTCTGCGGCTTTCATCAACGGGCCGGAAGTAAAATCTTTCCAGGCTGAACTGGAGCAGTATCTTGATGTAAAACATGTAGTTCCTTGTGCCAACGGTACTGATGCGCTGCAGATTGCACTCATGGCGCTTGATCTTCAGGAAGGTGATGAAGTAATTACGGCCGATTTTACTTTCGCCGCAACAGTGGAAGTGATTCATCTTCTGAAACTTAAATCTTTTCTGGTTGATGTGGATTACGATACTTTTACGATTGATATTGATAAGCTTAAAGCAGCCATTACACCAAGAACTAAGGCAATTATACCGGTTCATCTTTTCGGGCAGTGCGCCAATATGGAGGAAGTTCTGAAAGTTGCAAAAGATCATCATCTGGCCGTTATCGAAGACAATGCACAGGCTATAGGTGCCGATTTTACCTTTTCCGACGGAACCGCAAAAAAATCCGGGACAATGGGAACGATGGGAACAACTTCGTTCTTCCCTTCAAAAAATTTAGGGTGTTACGGTGACGGCGGAGCGATTTTTACCAATGATGATGAGCTTGCACACAAACTTCGCGGAATCGTGAATCACGGTATGTACGAAAGATATTACCATGATGAAGTAGGTGTGAATTCCAGACTTGACAGTATTCAGGCCGCGGTTCTGCGGAAAAAACTTCCGAATCTTGATGCTTACAATGATGCGAGAAGAAAAGCAGCAGATTATTATGACGCCGCTTTTGAAGGGCATCCCAATATTCTGACACCGAAACGCGCCGAAAATTCTACGCATGTATTTCACCAGTATACGCTCCGAATTCTGAACGGAAAAAGAAATGAACTGCAGCAGTTTCTGGCTGAAAAAGAAATTCCGGCGATGATTTATTATCCTGTAGCGCTCAGAAAGCAGAAGGCGTATTATCAGGAAAGTGATCCGAAAGATTTTGTTAATACCGACAAACTGCTTGATCAGGTGATTTCTCTGCCTATGCATACCGAACTTGATGACGAACAGCTGAAGTTTATTTCTAATGCCGTTTTGGAGTTCATGGCTTAAACATTAACTCAGAAAAACTGAAATGGCTATTTGTTTTCAACAGGTAGCCATTTTCGTCTGAATTTTTTTCCTAATTTTATTAAATTATTGAAAAACCGTCAATGGCTGAAACTTTACGTTCGCTTTTCAGAAATTTCGTTATTAAACTCTTTACACTTTATGCCGTTCTTTCAATTGTCATCCTTACGGCGCAAAGAGGCTCGGTGGTAGAGAATATCACCGAAAACGACGGACTTCCGAGCAACTACATCTTTTCAGTAACACAGGATCACAACGGCTTTATCTGGATGGGCAGCGACAGAGGCCTTATTAAGTATTCTTCAGGAAAATTTCATGTTTTTGATGCAGATTCCGGACTTCCGGGAAATTATATCAACAGCATTGTGGCCGACGGGAAACGCGGACTGCTGATGTATCTTTCAGAAAAAGGTCTTTTTTATTTTGATACCGATAAGCACAAAGTTACTGTTACATACGATTATTTCGGCCCAAAAGTTCCTGCAGCAACCATAACACGTTCCTATTACTATCCGGAGTACTTTCTTTTTTCGGTGTATGGCGGGAAAAATATCTATGCAATTCACCGGGATTATCTCCGCAAGGTTCACAGTCTTACGCCCGTGAAAGACACCGCTGATCCGAATAACGTGAAATATATGCTGAAGGTGAACGGCAAAAATCTTGTCCTGACACAAACCAAAAACATCCGGACAGAAAATAAAGTTTTTCATGGAAAAAACACATACGAAACCAGACTCGGTGTTGGAATTCTTCGCTATGAAAACGGAAAACTGATGGATACCATTACCGAGGAGAAAGGCCTTGGCAGCAACCTTATCTCCGGATTTATGAAGAAAAAAAACGGAGACATTTATTTTGGAACATTCGGAGGCGGTATTTCTATTCTTAAAGCCAATAACAGCCGGCTTTCGTTTGAACTTCAGGATCTTAAGGTGAGAACCATCAATCAGCAGGGTTCAAAGTACTATCTTCTTTCCAACGGTTATCTGTATATTCTTGACCGAAAGGAGCTTCTGGCAAAAACATTCCTCAAACGCGATGCTTTAACAATGCTGGTAGATAATGAAGACCTTTATGTCGGATCGTTCAGCGGGCTCGATCACTACAAAATCAGAAATAATACTCTCCATCATATCGGCAACTTTCCCCACACTTCGGGAATTTCTAAAATAAGAAAATACCGGGGAAATATACTGTTCTCTACTTATGGAGGAGGAGTTTTTGAGCTTAGCGGTGATGCGGTTAAAAATTACCGGAACCCGGCATTCAACAATATTGAAAATCTCTTTCAGAATTACGACGGCAGTTTTTCGATTACGTCTTATGAATCCGGATTCAGTCTGCTTGATAAAAACCTTAATTTCATCAGAAATTACAGCAAAAAGGACGGACTGCAGAGTAACAATATCAGTTTCACGTATGGCGAGGCAGACACCTTGTGGGTAGGAAGCAAAAGAGGTCTTTCGGCACTGGTAAGGGGGAAAGTTGTTCAGAATTTCACTGAAAATCATGGTTTCATCGGATCGGCTGTCCGGATTATTTTCAGGTCGCAGAAAAACGAACTCTGGTTGGTAACGGATAAGATGATTCTCAAAAAATCGGGCAATAAACTGAAACCGTTGGGTTCACTGAATATTCTGGGGGACAAGGACAATTTCATCAGCAAAAGTATTTACTGGAAAAATCTGGACGAACTTGCCATTGCAACGGGAAATAACTTCAGTATCATCAATCTGTCGGATATTAAACCCGAAGAAAATACCAATCTGCCGGTTCTTGAGAAAGTGATTTCAGATAAAAACCATCTGAAAACTAATGGTGTCATCAAACTTTCGGCCGACAATTATCTCACAGAACTGTTTTTCAAACCGGTTGACAAAAACTTTCTGCAGAGAACGGTTTTTTTCTACAGATTAAACGGCGGCGAATGGGAACAGTTCAAAGACCCGGAAAAACTTACATTTCAGCATCTTGATTACGGTAAATATGAAATTGAGGTAAAAACCAGAAACTCTGATGGTTACGAATCTGCTATTCCGGAAAAAATAATTCTGAAGGTAAAGCCGCATTTTTATTTCAGCTGGTGGTTTATTCTGCTTACGCTGCTGTTTTTGGCGGCACTGAGTGCCTTGGTCTGGTATATTTATTACCGGAATCAGTTTACCGAAAAACTTCAGCAGATTGAGTTTCAGGAAAAACTTGAGGTGGAACGGAAACGCATCAGCCGTGACCTTCACGACAATATCGGTGCGTATACAACAAGCCTGATCTACAAAGTGGATGACATGAAACTGCATGCGGAAACCGATGAAGAACGCGATAAACTCGACGGAATCCGTGAAAATGCTGCATTTATCATGAGTTTACTCCGGCAGACGATTTGGGTGCTTTCCTCGAAAGAATCAAGTCTGGACAGCTTCTACGACAATATTGTCAATTATGTGAAAAAAGTACTCGGTCCGGATCCGCGCCTGAAAGTAATGTTTAAGTCGGAAATTGAAGACGACCGCACGATTGAATCCAGTAATGCTATTTCACTGTTCCGGATTGTTCAGGAATCCTTTCATAACGTCATTAAACACTCCAAAGCCACTGAAGCGGAAATCATCTTCATCAGCAACAACAAAATCAAAATCCTGATCAGAGACAACGGCCGAGGTATTCAGGAAAGCGAACGTAAAGGCCACGGTTTGAGAAACATGGCGGAACGGGCCCAGGAAATTGGTTTTAACTTTGATATACAATCGGACAAAAACGGCACCACCGTAATACTGTCTGAAAAGGACTGAAATTACGTAAAAAGCTGTATTTGAAATAGAAGGCATTTATTGTAACTTTCAGAAAATATAATGTGATGATAAAAGTTGCGATTGTTGATGATAATGCCGTGAACAGGCACACGATACTGGAGAAGCTTACTCCGTACCGTGATATCAATACACTGTTTGAAGCCCAGAACGGTGAAGATTTTTTTGAAAAACTGCAGAAAGCTCCAAAGGAAGATCATCCTGATGTTGTACTGATGGATCTTGAAATGCCGGTTCTGGACGGAATCTCAACAATCTCCGCAGCGTCCGTGAAATTTCCAAAAATGAAGTTTATTGTCCTGACAATTTATGAAGACAATGACAAAATTTTCGAAGCCATTAAAGCGGGTGCGAGCGGTTATTTACTGAAAGAAGACAAGGCGGTGAACATTGTGGAAGCAATTACAAATGTTGTGGAATTCGACGGAATACCAATGAGCCCGGCAATTGCAAGACGCGCCATGAAACTGCTGAGTGAAGCGCCACAGCCGGAGCGTATGAAGCAGACACCGTATGATTATCAGCTGAGTTTCCGTGAGATGGAAATCCTCCGTGAAATCGTGAAAGGCCTTTCACCGGCAGAAATAGGGGAACAGCTGTTCATCAGCCCAAATACCGTTAGAACTCACGTAAATAATATCTATAAAAAGCTGCATCTTAATTCCCGCAGCCAGATTATCAATCTTGCTCACAAAAACAACTGGATTTAGTTAAATTACGTAAAGTTACGTATTGCATAGCAAGTATTATTACTGGATTTTTGCATAGGTAAATACTATAGCAGTGAAAACTTCATTTTGAAATGGCATTATTAAGATGCCATTTTTTGTTACGCAAATATTACGCTAATCTACGTATTGGAAAAACTTATCTTTTAAAGTAAATTTGAATATATTATTTTTCATGAATTAACAGAAGGGTTAATGAAGATGAAGAAGTAATTTTTTTCAATTTTTTTATTTTTTTTGGGGAAGTGTCTGACTGGGTCGGACGCTTCTTTTTTATTTATGTTTTATCTTTGTAAAAATTAAAATTTAATGGCAATACTTGTTACGGGAGGTTTGGGTTATATAGGTTCCCATACCGTTGTTGAACTTCTGAATAACGGTTTTGAAGTGGTCATCGTGGACGATCTTTCAAATTCAGAAAAATTTATACTCAACAATATTGAAGAAGTCGCGGGAAAGAAACCGGTATTTTATCCTTTTGACCTAAAAAGAAAAGAGCTCCTTAAACAGGTATTCGAAGCCCACAAAATCGAAGGATGTATCAATTTTGCTGCATTCAAGGCCGTAGGTGAAAGCCAGGAAAAACCGCTGGATTATTATGAGAACAATCTGTTCTCCCTGATCAATATTCTTCAGGAATTTAAAGACCGGAATATTTCAAACTTTATTTTCAGTTCTTCGTGTACGGTTTACGGACAGGCCGACAAAATGCCGATTGATGAAAATACTCCTTTAAAAACACCGGAATCTTCCTATGGAAAAACCAAACAGATGGGAGAGGAAATCCTGATTGATTTTGCAAACGCTTATCAGAAAAAAGTTTCGCTGCTGCGCTATTTCAATCCGATTGGGGCTCATCCTTCAGCAAAACTGGGTGAACTTCCGATTGGAATACCAAACAATCTGATTCCTTACGTTACGCAGACAGCAGCCGGAATCCGCGAAAAGCTTTCGGTTTGGGGCGACGATTATCCGACTCCGGACGGTACTGCAATCCGCGATTATATTTACGTTGTCGATTTAGCGAAGGCGCATGTTGCGGCACTGAAAAAACTGATGGCCTCATCAGCAGAAACGGTTATTGATATTTACAATCTTGGAACGGGTAAAGGTTCTTCCGTTCTGGAAGTGGTGAATGCTTTTGAAGCTGCCAATAATGTTAAAGTGCCTTATCAGATTTGTGAAAGAAGATCCGGAGATATTACCGTTGCGTATGCCAATGCCGACAAAGCTGAAAAGGAACTAGGCTGGAAAGCAGATACACCGCTGGAAGAAGCACTGCGAACAACCTGGGAATGGCAGAAATATCTTGAAACCAGAAATTAATACAGATTCTAAAAAACAAAAAAAATCAGGAGAACATCCTGATTTTTTTATTTTTATTTATTAGCGGGTCGAATTACATCGCCGGCATATCGTCATCACCTCCAAAATCACCGTTGGTATCACGCTTTCTTTTTGGCTGTTCTACTTTTTCACCCTGCTTGAAGCGGTAGGTAAAGGAAAGTGTAAACTGTCTCGGCTGCCACTGCGAGTAATTGTACTGCGTATAGGTAGGCGTAGTTGCGGTTCTTTCCATCGCACGTGTACCGAAAATATCCTGAATATTAAAAGCAACTGTTGCATTTCCGTCCCAAATGGTTCTGGTAGCACCGAAATTCAGAACATACATGTCGTGTCTGTGCATACTCGCTGTTTTTTCTCCGCCACGGTAGAAGCCCTGAAGCTGGAAAGAAGTGTTCTTGTCCGGCTTGAAGCTGTTTGTTAAACGTATTCTTGATGAAAAACCGTCCCCGGAAAAGTTGAATCCTTCATATTCTCCGGTGTTGTTGTATCCGAAAAGGTCTACATTACTCATGATTCTCCACCAGCTGAACGGATCGTAGGTGACATTGAAGTCCAGTCCGTAGCGTTCTTCAGAACCGGCATTTACCGGCATTGTATAGATGACCGTTGCGCCTTCAGAATTCAGACCGCTGTACTGATACATATTCACTTCATCCTGCGATTTCTTGTAATAAAGCGTTGGATTCAGTGTAAGTTTTCTTTTTGATAAGCTGTAGCCCAATTCAAAGGAGTTCTCGTAAGTTGGATCAAGATCCGGATTACCGTTAAACAGGTTTCTGTTGTTGTTGTACGAACGGAACGGAATCAGATGCCAGGATCTTGGTCTCTGGATTCTTCGTGAAAAATTCGCAAGAAACTGGCTGTTGTTGCCAAGATCATACGTAAGGAAAAGACTTGGGAAAAGCCCGGCATAGTTCTTACTCACTTCAATTTCCTGAGCATCAGTCATTCGTTTGAAATTAACATTGATGTCTGTATTTTCTGCTCTCAGTCCTGTCTGAAATCCGAAATTTCCTATTTTGCTTTTAAACTGGGCATACGCTGCAGTAATTTTCTCGTCGTAGAACGTGTTGCTGGTAAAATTATCCAGTACTTCAAATGGTGATCCGTTTTCACTCTGGTCTACAAAGTATTCGTAATCGTTATTGTTAAGGTCGAATCTTGCGCCGGCCTCAAGCTTTGAGTTTTCCCCAATCGGAAGTTCATAATCTGCTTTGGCAAGGAACGTCTGGTTTTTGGTGTTGTTCAGAATGTTGTTGATCAGCGAAGATCCAATACCAGTCGAAGCAGTAGTTGTTTCGTTGGCAATACTGTTGTTGTCTCCTTTGCTCGTCTGATAACTGGTTGCAAAAGTGATCAGCTGTCCGTTATCACCGATTTTCTGGTCGAAACCTAAATCTGCCTGAAAGGAATTGTTATTTCTGTTTCCTGTATTAATCCTTGTCGTGTATTCATCTTCTACAGTGAACGGAACATTGGGATACGTTGGAAGACTGGTGTCTTTTCTTACAATCTGCTCAAAATAATCGGTCTGATCGGTAGATTCATTATTGAAATGTCTGAACATCACCGAGGCATTGATGGAAGCTTTTTCAGTAACATCTACCAAAAATCCGGATGTAATGTTGTAGCTTTTGTTTTCACCTTTGTTCACACCGTTCTGCTCGGAAAGAAGAGAAGAATTGTTACCAAGCTGAGAACCGTCGAGCAGCGAGCGGTATACTGAATTGTTTATCGATCTGTTTCTGCTGTAGCTTCCGCCGCCGTTTACGTAGTAAGTCCATGCGCCGCGTCGCCAGTTCAGGTTGGTGTTGAGTCTTGTCTGCGGAAGATAACCTATTGATCCTTCAACACTTCCGTTGAAACCGACTTTTTTGTTCTGTTTCAGAATAATGTTGAGGATACCGGCAGTTCCGCTGGCTTCAAATTTTGCTGAAGGGTTGGTAATAACTTCAATTCTTTCAATCTGGTCTGCAGGAATGGATTTCAGTGCATCAGCGCCGTCATCAATACCCAGAAGGGCAGAAGGTTTACCGTTAATCAGAAACCGGATGTTTGAATTTCCTCTCATAGAAACCGTTCCGTCTGTTTCCACGGCCACCGAAGGAACATTGGAAAGAACATCCTGAAGGTTTCCGCCTTTACTGATAACATCCTGTGACGGATCGTAGATCTTCTTGTCGATCTCCACACGGTAAGGTTTTGCCTGCGCGGTGATTACTACACCCTGAATGTCCTGTGTTTTTACACCGGTCACCGATGCTTCAGGCTCAATGGTTAGTGCCCCGATATTTCCGCCTGTAATCTGTCTGTTTACGGAAGATCTTTTGAAATCGATGGCCTCTACGATAATATCATAGCTTCCGGGAACAAGCTGAATGCTGTAATTTCCCTGATCATCCGTAAGAACGGCATCGCTGTACAGTTTGTTTGTTTTATTGCTGAAGGTAACAGAAGCATAAGGTACTGCAGTGTTCTGTTTGTCGGTAATTGTACCGGTAACATCCACTTTCTGCTGTGCAAATGCAAAAGCTGCGGCAGAAAAGACGAAGGCAAGTCCGAATGATTTCCTGATAAAAGTTGATCTGATTTCGGTTTGAATCATTACTGTTATTATTTAGGTGCAAAAATCCGCTTCCTTCGCGGATTTCGTATTATATATTTTTCAAAAAAAATTGTGAAATACTGAATGTTTTGAATCATTCATGTATCAGATTAGACGCCGGTTTTTCCGTTTTGTTAAACGTTTGTTTGTTAAACTTTGTTAAACTTTACTTTTTGATGTTTTTGGAATTGAGCCATTCCTGGTAATCGCGCGCATTTTTAGCATGTTCGGCATCGCTCGCAGTAAAGCGGTGGTAACCGAATCTGTCCGGGTCGGCTGCCATGAAGATGTAGTTGTTTTTTTCAGCATTCAGAACTGCATCAACGGAATTTTTATCGGTAATACAGATCGGTCCCGGCGGAATTCCTGCATTTGCATACGTGTTGTACGGTGAAGGATGGGAAAGATGTCGGTATAAAACCCTTCTGATAGGCGTTGTGAAATTGGTGTCCTTGTTAATGGCATAAATTACAGTTGGGTCGCTCTGAAGTTTCATGCCTTTACGGTAACGGTTCAGATACAGTCCGGCAATGGTTTTCTGCTCGTCCGGTTTTCCTCCCGATTCTTTATAAACAATAGAGGCCAGCGCATAAATCTGTTCTCTGGTAAGGCCGCTCTGCTGTTCTTTTGCTTTACGTTCTGCAGTCCAGAATTCATTGTAATCGTCTTCAAATTTCTTGAAGAACTCTGCTGGTGTTACAGTCCAGAAAAAATGGTAAGTATCAATAAAGAAATACTTTTTAAGGTCTTCGGCATTGCTGTAACCTTTGTCAACGGCAATTTTATTGAGATCTGTTGCAAATCGCAGTGAATCGAGCTCTGTTTTTTTGGCAACTCGTCCAACCATCTGGTAAACATCACCAAAATCACCAATTCTGAAGGTGTTTTCGGTTTGGTTTCCAGCTTTAATCATGTTCACAAGATCGGTGTTGTTGGTTCCGCTTTTAATGCGGTAACGTCCGGCATTGTAAAAACGGTCCATATTTTTGTCCTTGGCTACATCAGCAAAAGCTTCCTTGTTTTGAAGGTAGGGTGAAATGGAATCCAGAATGGCGTTGAAATTTGAGTTATGCGGAATGAGTACATAGCCTTCTTTCTCAACATTGTTCGAGAAATATTTCTTATAATACTGAAAACCGAAATAACCGCCTACTGCCAGGATAAGCAGACCAATAACTGCAGCGATGGAGCAACCTTTTTTCATAATTTATTACCGTCGGGCTTTATGCAGACTGCATGATGCCCTTTATTTTTCTTTATTTGAACTTAAATTCTTCTGAATAACAATCAGACTGTTATTTTTCCTTTAAAAACCTGTTTTGCCGGACCTTCCAGCCAGATATTGCGGAATTTACCGTCCATTTCTTCAGCATACACTTTCAGATTACCGCCCAGAACTTTCACTTTAACCGATTCCAGATTTTTGTTTGTCATAAAAGTTAATGCTGCTGCCGTAACGCCGGTTCCGCAGCTGTAGGTTTCATCTTCAACACCGCGTTCATACGTACGTACAAAAATGGCATTGTCGCTTTCAGCTTCAACAAAATTGACATTGATTCCTTCAAAACCGTAAGTGGAAGAGTTCCGTATTTCGTAACCGCGCTGATACACTTCAAAATCCTCAAGGTCTTCAACGTATTTTACATAATGAGGCGAGCCGGTGTTGAGTACAAAATCGTTTCCGTCTTTTGAAATCTCTTCAACATCAATCATCTTTAGCTTAACAATACCGTTTTCAATGGAAGCTTCGTGCAGACCGTCGATCGCAGTGAATGTACATTGATCCTCGAAAATGTCCAGAAAATAAGCAAAAGCCACAATACATCTGCCGCCGTTGCCGCACATTGTACTTTCGTTTCCGTCGGAGTTATAGTACACCATTTTAAAATCGGCACTGTCATCGTTTTCTAGCAGAATAAGGCCGTCTCCGCCGATGCCGAAGCGTCTGTCGCACAACTTCTCAATCAGTTCGCGCTGTTTCGGAAATGCTTCATCACGGTTGTCGATCATCACGAAATCGTTTCCGGTTCCCTGATATTTATAAAAACTGAATGTATTCTCCATAAAATGTACCGATATTACTGTGAATCAGCCCGCAAAAATACACATTTTGTGAAAGACTGAATGTTAAGGAATCTATAAAAAATATTTCACGAGCTGAACTCCCGAAGTTGCGATAATAACTCCCAATACGACAAAGCGGAACATCTTTTCGGATGTTTTTTTCAGGATCTGTTTTCCGATCCAGCTTCCTGCCACAGAAATAACAATCAGCGGAAGAATCATCCACAGAAATTTCTGCTGCATAAAACCGTTGAAAAAGTATATTACGGCTCTGGTGGCATCAACACCCAAATCAATCAGGGCAGAAGTGGCGATGAAAATGTCTTTTGGAAGATTAAATGCCGCAAGTGTGATTCCGCGTACTGCACCGCCAGTTCCGATCAGGCCTGCAAGAAAACCCGAAGCCAGTCCGCCGCCATAGAGATTCTGGTCTGTCTGTTTCAGCGGTTTGTCAAAGTTTTTGATCAGATATAAAGATAAGATAATCAGCAGGACAGACATGGCTACTTCAAGTTCTTTCTGCGGAACATATTTACTTAATAGTGCGCCAATGGCAACTGCGCCAACTGCCGGAATTCCAAGTTTCAGAGCAATTTTCTTATCAATGCCTTTGCGGAACAGAAATATTTTGGAAAGGTTGCTGAAAACGTGAAAAAGTGCCGTAATTCCCAGAACTTCATGAAAATCAAAAAACATGGCAGCAAGCGGCACAAACAGTATGGATGAACCGAAACCGCTAACCGTACCGATGATTTCGGCAACAAGCGCAAGTAAGTAGAAAAGCCAGTATTTTTCGTCCATTACTGTGCCGGTTTAAGATTTCTTTTCCATTCCATGTAACCGATGATTGCCATTACTGTGAAAACCAGATACTGCACAGAGGTTATTCCCAGGCCTTTGTACACCATCATCGGAATACAGATAATGTCGCCGATAATCCAGAAAATCCAGTTTTCAATTCTGCGTTTTGCCATAAACAACATTCCTACAAGAAAAATTGCAGTTGTAAAAACATCCAGCCAGTTTGCCCAGTCAAGATGATGAAGGCCCAGTTCTGCGCCGGAAATTGAAAAACTGTTGTCGATAAAAGGTTTATAATAATAAACAACCGTCACTAAAATCAGGCTTAAAAGAAAAAGAAAACTTCCTGAAATCCATTCTTTTCTGGTTGCCCAGCTGACATTCACGTGAATATGGTCTTCCGAACTCTTCGCCCACAAAATCCATCCGTAGACGCTCATCACCGTATAGTAAAAATTAATCATCATATCGCCCAAAAGCCCGAACTTCCAGAGAATATAAACGTAAAGCGCTGTAGAAATAATTC
>JAEXBA010000044.1 GCA_023457935.1 Bacteroidota bacterium
GAGAATTGCGGCTAAAAAATTCGGAATCTGCGCAACGAAGGAATCCCAGCTTTGCTGAAATGAGTGTAATAATTTATTGTTCTCCATTAATTTTTTCTACTGTGAATTTCAAAACTGCGCCACAAAACTTCTGATTTCCGGACTGGAATAACCGTAGGTTACAATTTTTACATCCAATGGAACGTGTCGGAATTTTTCCATCGCCATTGCAATCGCATCCAAAATCCATTCGTTGCGGTTTCCGTAAACGCCGCCTCCAACAAGCGTGACGAAAAGTTTGTCGTTTCCGGTTTGTTTGAAATTCTGCACAGCAGTATAAAATGTAGCTTCGTAAGCAGCTTCCAGAAGGACTCTCGCAAACGTTTCCCAATATTCCGTATCGATGTTGTAATGGTAACTTACCGGAACTGCGGCACAGTAAACCTGCGTTATTTGATGACCGGAATCTGAGATAGTAACTTCTGTGTTCCACTGAATTCCAACCTGAAGTTTTCCCTTCAAATTCTCACGTTCCTGAACGGACATCGCCGAAATTTTTGAATTGGCTTGCTTCAAACCCTCCGAAGTAAAAATAACGTAGCCGTTTTTCATTTTCCACATTCGGTTTTGGTTGCTGAGTTCTTTGTCAATCAGTTCCAGACAGTCGATCTGGTTATTTGTGGTTTGACCCGTTTTTCCGTTGAGCGGAACTAAATAATTTCGGTAAGTGGTTCCTGCTCCGCAACTGATCGCACAAGCCGGTCCCTGAGTTTTGTCGTTTTCGTAGATGTCGATTCCTTCTTCCGGCGTGATACTTGGATCTACCATCTCCAGAAGATTGAACTGTGAAGCGGCCTGGAAAACAGATTCTGCATTTTCAGAATCACGATGGAAATTCATCACATTTCCCACTACTTCAGAAATTTTTATTTTTCCGTTGAACCCGTCCAGAGAAATTCTTTTTCTTAAATCTTCCAGCGCAGCAATTTCAAGTTTTCCGTATCTGCAGGATTTTCCATTTACTTTTGAAGTGAGCATTTCATCTTCCAGAATGATGTTTTTCTGAACGTTTTCGTGTGAACCTTCCTCAAAACCCATTAAAGTCTTAAACCACATTTCATATATTTTGTATAAAATTAATAAAAAAATCCCCGAGCAAAAAACGCAAGGCTTTCAATAAAGGCTTTAAGATGTGCTTCTATTCGTGCAAAATTTCAGTAAAGTAATAACTACTCAAACTATTCATCCTGTATACTCACATTTATCAATTCTTCCAAGGTCACAACGAAACTTACACCTTTATTTTTTCTGCTGTTTCCCTTTGAAATAATTTTTTTGTACTCTTCCAGTTCTTCGTATCTGAATTTTTTCTCTTTAAACTCATCTGCTTCGGAAGGTTGGATTTCATAAACCAAATAATAATCCCTTGGGTTTGCGGGACAACCTAAATTAACCATTTCATTTTTGGAATATACCTTAAATCCTTTACTGAGCTCAAAAACGTGATCAGCATAAAGACCGCCTTTGTCTTTCTTGCCTTTTTCCCTTAATACAATAAAGCGGGCCTGCGCAAAAGAAGCAGTGATCTCAGGTGAATCTTTATCCGGACGGAAATTGTACAGTCCGTTTCTCAGGCACCATTCCAAATGTTCCGCACTGCGAACATATCCCACAATCACCATAGTTTCCTGCGGAAGAATCCTTTCATTTCTTAAATAGATCGGAGCAGCTTCCTGCAATGCATCCCCTGGTTCATTTCGATGGACCTTATAAGTTTTCACAGCAAGGTGCTCACGCTGAGAATTCAGATTCAGCAGATGATCTTTGATCTCGGTGATGAACTTTTGCACTTCAAAAATCCCGGTATTTTCCTCATTGGGTCGAACGGCAAACGCACCTAATCCCGGCAGAATTTCATGAAACCCCTTGAAAACTTTTTTGGAATCTTCCAGTCCGGGATACAGAATGTATGAGCCATAAGTTCTGCGGATGGCATCATTGTATGTATGCATTTTATGGAGATCTTCCCGTTTGAAAAGCATTTCCCCCGAAGATTTGTCTATTGCACCTTTCTCAGCTTCTTTATTCAGTGTATCGATGTCAATGCCGCTTTTCACTTTGTACTTCGAATCAAAATGAACGTGAACAATTTCATTGAGTTTTTCCGCAATTTCTCTTTCAGCGTCCTTTTCCTGGAGTTCCGCCGGCCAGATGCTGAGCGTGTAATCCGGACGGAGCTGCATTGTCCACGAACCCTGGTTTCCAATTTCGGTTCCGCTACTTCCAAAAGTCTTGTTATAGGAAAACTCCATTTTCAATCGCCGTGCCTTTCCTTCAAAAATGCCTTTCAGAACCAATTCATTACCTTCTTTCAAATTGAAATTTAAGCCGTCGTCAGCGGAAACAATCAGCTTTTTCAGTTCGTTCTCGCTGATTTCGAAATTTTCCTGTACTGCTTTCAAGAGTTCGAAGAACAACCAGTATTCATACAGCTTGGCTACATCTTTTTTACCGGCATCGTACACATCGTCGCCGCCTTTCCAGGTAAGACTGGCTGCGAGGTCGAACATCACCCATATTTTGAGAATACTTCGGTAACCTTCCCGGCGCTGCAGAACAGGACTGTTCAGAAGCAAATTATTGGCTCTTCCAATTCCATGGAAAAAAGGGTGATTTAGATGATTGTCCAGGCGACTCAGCAGTTCATCACTTTCGCGAAAAAGCCTGTCACTTCCTTTTCCCGCAAACTGAATCTTTTCGATGAATGCGTGAAAACTCTCGAGTGCAAATTTGATGAATCTGTTTTCCGAGGTGTCCGGATTGTCCTGTTTTACAAAAGTCTGAACTTTCGATGCCACCGCCTCGATTCCAAAATCTTTCAGCCGGTGACCGTCTTTTAGTTTTACAGACGCGCTTCCCGTCATCTCCCGCAGGTTGGACCGCGTGAAACGTTTTATTCTTCCAACCGGTTGGTGCTGCTGCGACATGTCCCACCGCGAATTCGGATTTCTGAGAATGTGATAAATCGCCAGTTCAAACTCTTCACTGTCAAGAATGGATTTAATGAAGGCAAATTTCTGATAAAGACTTTGTGGATTTTTGTCAAAATCCGGTGTTACGGACTGATACACCGGTACGTCACTCTGATAAATCAGATCAATTGTCTGCTCGGCAATCTGAGAGAGCATTAACCGGTAATCGCTTCTGTAATCCGTTTTTACGGACAGAACCTCCAGTTCAATTTCATAATCAGTGATCTGCCATACTTTTTCGCTGATCTTTTTTTCAATATTTATTTTTAATCTTCCTACTGCAGTGTTGGGCTGAATTTTACCCATATTCCAGTTAAACTTGGAAGGAATCACTATTGAGGATCCAACCAATGCAAAATCAGGATCACTAATTTTGTATTCGTAGAAGTTACCTTCGTAAATCTGATATGGAGACTCCGTTCCTTCAGGAGCGGCATTCGTAAACGCCTCTCGCAGCTGGTCTCCTTTTTCGTGAACGATTTCACAGTAGAGGCCTTTTTTGATATGTTCCAGTCCAATTTTCACAATCAGGCTTCTGCGTAACTTGCAAAACTGTTTTCAATGAGTGACTGATACATCCGCTGAATTTTTCCGAATGATAATGGATATTTAATGGACAGACCTTCAACCTTTTTGCCATCATTGGAAAAAATTTCAGATTCCGGAACATCATTCAGGCAAAGTTTGGCCAGTTCGGTTAGTGGTTTGGCCAGTTTCCTGCGCGAACCGTGCAGTTTGGGCAGCAGTTTCTGCATGATGCCAATGTCGGTTTTATCATCTGCAGACATTTCCGGATCCAATTTTCCAAGACGGTCGTATAGTTTTATGATTTCATTGGCGGAACGGTAACCGAATTCTGCACCCACTTCTTTGAGCGCTCCGAAGAATTTCAGCAACTCAGCTTTCAGATTTTCATCTGCGGTGAATTCTGCTTTAGCATTATCAAGAAAAGAAGCGGCAAACGCAGCACCCTCGCCTCCAAATTCTGTCAGTGGAACCGGGTTTTCGAGAAAAGCTTGAAGATCCTCGGATTCTACTCTGAACTCAATCACGTTGGCTCTGTCAAGCACTTTCGGACTGAACATATAGGTGGTTTCATCAATGTTTACCGTTCCAATTACAAAAAGATTTGGCGGCCATGCATAAGATTTTTTAACGTCAGCTCCGCTACTATTGAGTGCTTCTTCAGAACTATGAAGCTGAAATTTCTGTTTGGATTCCATGATGCTCAGAAAGTCTGCGAAATATCTTTCCACATGGCTGAGATTCATTTCATCCAGAATCAAAAAGTACGGTTTATTGTGGTTTTCATCTTTATTCGCTTCAATAATCAGTTGCAGCGCACCGTTTTCGGGTAAGATATAGCTTGTCGGGTCCAATGCGTTTACATATCCAAGCAAAGGTTCCCGGTTAATCCAGTCGGCGCCTACGGGAACGAGGCAGTATTGCGATTTTTGTTCACAGATCCATTGTGCAAATGTTAAAGCAAGACGTGTTTTTCCTGAACCGCTAAGTCCCGTAAGCAGAACAAAGGGTTTGGTTTGGAGGGATGAAATAAACCTTGTTACAAGTAGTGGACTGAAAACCTCAATTAATGGAGATAATGATGAATATTGCATTTTATCTTCGAATAGTAAGTGTGAGGACTCATCCATTTTTTGTTTTTGCATAACATATTTGTATCGATTTATAATTTCTTCAATATCCTTTTGCAAAATCTCCGCAGAAGGCATATTTGCAGGATTATAAATCTTGAATATCATTGATTCTTCATACCGTTTAGGCTTCACATGAAATCTTTCTAGAAAATATTCTTTAATAGTTTGTTCGTGAATGTTAACCCAGGAAGCATCAGTTTTTTTTGTTTCACTAATACCATAAGCCAAAATAATTACGTTTTGATCTTTATAATATAAATAAACAGGATAAATTCCATGCTGAATCGTGTTCTTTCCCAACAAAAATCCTATCCATGGTATACTTGCAAAATTTCCTTGTCCAAAACTAATTTTAATTTGGTTTCCAAAAATGAATTGGGATAGCTTTTGGTTTTTAAATCAGTTTGTTCATTTGCTTGAGATATAAACTGCATCAACAACGAAGAAATGCTTGGTTTTTCTTTAGGAACAATTAAGAATCCATGATTTTCCAAAATTAGAAATGGCTCTTTTATATTATTATCAAAATCTTTTAAAAAAACTTCTTCTCCTCCAGCTATTTTATTTGCTTCAGAAAGTACAAGTATCGGAGGATAAGCTTTATCTTGGTAAATAAGGTCATATGTTGAAGAGCTTCTTCCATTTAATAAATCAGGATTTTCATCAATTAGATTTATTGCCTGGATAAGTTGATCTTTTGAAATGTCTTTCATCTGGTTTATGGAACTGCTTAGCTAGATAATAATTTGTTACAGATTTTCTACATTATAAAACTAATAAAATTTATCCAATCAATCCGGTTTATTAAAGAATGTCCGGTAATGAAACAATATCATCAAATGCTTTATTTTAATTCGCAATTAATTAAAACATTTCGAAAAAAATGCGCATAAAATTCACAATATAACAAAACCTCGAAATTATTCCGGATAAGAATCAAAAAATCCCCGGCTAAAAAAACCGGGGACTTTCAATTATCTGATAAACGTTTACAACGTTTTTGTCATTTAATCTCTATGAAATTATTTTACTTCTTCGAAAGTAACCATATCTAAAAATCAATTAGTTACAAAGTGATGGTACAAATATGGAATAGAAAATGAGACCTTGCACATTGTCTTCTGTCGAAATTTTCATTTAAAAATACGCGAATTAATATTCTCTTTTTAGTTGCCGCATTTTTTCGAGTAATATGCTGCGAAGTTCACGGTCATCTTCTTTAAGAAGTAATTTCTGAATTTCAATAAACTTCCCGCTGGCTTCTGTAAATTTTTTGTCGCTTGCAAGTTCAGCCAGCCATTCCGAAAAATGAGCAAACTGTTTTTGATTACTGCTATATGAAAAATCATCCAGATATTCTGGAACGTCAATATTTGAGGATTGGTATTTCTCCATAGGAATCACCGGTCGGCCAAAAAATTTATCCAGAATATAGGTATTGGAACAAAATGCCATGAAAATCATTTTCTCCGCTCTTTCTATTTTGTTGGCTTTGAAAAGAATAATCGCCAGCTCAAAAAGAAAATCTGGAAAGCCAGAATCGTCGGGGAAATTTTTATAAAACCAGTTTATGTACCGCAATCCATCCGTCCAATCTTCAAGTTTTATGTAATATTGTGGCGGTAAATATCTGCGTCCGCTACTGTCATCATAAAAACCTCCCCAGCGTCTTTTGTCTGCTGCCAAAGCCGCTTTAATCTTTTTGATTTTCAACTGTAGTTTCTCTGCCTGTTTTTCTGTCATCGGAAATACTTTTATGAAAGTAAAAATACAAATTACAACGATAAAAAATTCAAATCAACATTATCGGCAAAAGTTAAATTTCAAGTAAGAAATTATTGTATTTTTGCCGATAACGGCATTGTAAATATGAAATACATTTCAGTAAGCGAGTTTGCAAAAAAGTGGAATATCCCTGAGAGAACCGTGCGGAATTATTGCGCTACCGGAAAAATTATTGGTGCTTTTATAACAGGTAAAACTTGGAATATCCCTGAAGATTATGTTTTTACTGTAAAAGAAAGTTTTAAAAAATTCAGTAAAAATGTTCTTCTAAACCACCTTAAGGAACAGAAAGATATGAAGCTGAAAGGTGGAATTTACCACCGTACGCAGATTGACCTCACCTATAATTCCAACCGGATTGAAGGCAGTAAACTCACACAAGATCAGACCCGCTTCATTTTTGAAACCAATACCATTGGCGTTTCCAAGGAAGCTGTGAATGTGGACGATATCATTGAGACCATGAATCACTTCCGTTGTATAGATTTAATCATTGATAAAGCCAACCGAAAACTTACGGAAACCCTCATTAAGGAGCTTCACTTTTTGTTGAAATCCGGTACTTCTGACAGCCGTAAGGATTGGTTCAATACCGGAAAATATAAAAAGCTTCCCAACGAAGTAGGCGGAAACAAAACCTGTGCGCCCGAAAAAGTGGCTTCGGAAATGAAAAAACTTGTCCAAAATTACAACTCAATCGAAAATAAAACTTTAGAAGACATTATAGATTTCCATTATCAGTTTGAAATTATTCATCCGTTTCAGGACGGCAACGGTCGCGTTGGTCGGCTAATTATGTTCAAAGAATGCCTCGCCAATAACATTGTTCCGTTTATCATTGAAGACGATTTGAAACAGTTCTACTACAGAGGTTTGCAGCAATGGCCAAATGTGAAAGAATATTTACTTGATACCTGTCTAACCGCACAGGATCACTACAAAAATGTTTTGGATTATTTTAGGATTGGATATTGAATTTTTAAATAAATACGCAATTTGAAAGTGTGTTTTGTTTAAACATTGTACTTTCAAACTGCGCTTGTAATCTACAATAAAAAATCATACTTCAAATGCTCATACAGCATCACCATCGCCAAGGTGTCCAGCTCGCAGTATTGTAACAATGATTTCTGAAGTTCGTTTCGTTCTTCTGCCGACATATCGGTAAACTGCAGTTTTGCATACGCGGTAAGTGCCGCTCCACCATCAGCGACGGTTTCTAATCCTGAAATCGTTTCATCTATTTTTTCAACTTCCCATTCCGAAAATAATTTAGGCAATAGTTGGTAAGGATTAATGCTCTTTCCGTATTCGAAATGTAGCCACACATGTTCATCTCCAAAGTTTTTGCTTGATAAATTGATCACACCAATCGGTTTGCTGTATTTTCCCTTTAAAAATTCACTGGTGTTTAAAATTGCTGGTAAAATGTATTTGAGCGAATTCGAACCGTTTGTAAGCGGATTGTAATAATAATTCAAAACAATCTTGCGTAAATCAATCATATCTCTTTCACCGCACCATTTTTCAGTGGAATCTTTTGTTGAATGGCTGATTGTTCTCAAAAAATTAATTAATTCTTCTTTATCCAGCTCATTACTATCAGCTAATTGCGGTATGATCGCATTAACTATTGAATTTTCGTGATCCGCAAATCGAAATACACTTCCCTTATCGTTTCCTAGGGCATCTTTCAACGCGCGCACAAATTCAAAATTTGGAAATTCACCGGGTATGGCATTGATAAATTCTGTTTTATGTTCAATCGTTCCATCTTCAGAGACAGTATGGTGGGAAAACTGGAATGCTGTCTGCTCGTAAGGCTTTCTTCCTTTTTTGAACGGCAAGGCTACTGCACTGGTTTCAAAATCTATGAAATGCAGGGGGAAAATCCAAGCATCCATTTCAGACTTTAGTTCCTCTTTCAGTATATACGGCGTTGGGTCACCTGAAACTGCTTTTTCAACCTGCAACCATTGTCTTTCCGTCCGGGAGATTTTGCCCGCTTCTGGTTTTAGTTTCAGGTCGCGTGGCGAGAGTTGTTCCATCATCAGTAATCCGCTGTCAAGCAACTTCCCATCCCTACAATCCCATATTTCTAATATGTTAGGTTTTTCAAAATCTTCTTTGTTAAGATTTAATTGCTTGGTGAAACAAAATTCAAAACCCGATAATAATCCCAGTTCCAATTCTTCATTGCTGGCTTTGAACTCACATTGTTTGCACGGAGAATGTTTTACAGGCCAGTTTGCATAGGATTTTTCAA
Source organism: Bacteroidota bacterium (assembly GCA_023457935.1). GTDB lineage: Bacteria > Bacteroidota > Bacteroidia > Flavobacteriales > Weeksellaceae > JAEXBA01. Next base: position 8,721 of record JAEXBA010000044.1, read on the forward strand.
GCCAGTGTTTTTTGAGAAAATTAATTGATTCAATAAAACTATAGCCTGGCAAATACTCGTGCTTGCCTGCTATAATTTCGTTAATAATACCATCCACATTAATTTCGCAGAGAACGGTATCGCCAATTTCTTCGATAGAACCTACGCGCATTTCAATTTCCTTTCGCGGATCTGAATCTTTGTGAATCCTAAAACGCTCGTTAAGACCATCTACCAGCGCAGGTTTGGTTTTATCTGCCAACATAAGATAAGCCGTGAAGATAAGATCTGGAAATGCCTTTTGTGCTACATATTTTTGAAAAGCGAGATCAAATAAATAAGGTTTCCAGCCCGTGGAAATACTTCCTTTTTTACCGATAAAAGCATAATCGTCTGTTGGATCAATGGATTTTGCTTTTACTTCGATTAATTTTACGTTGGATTCATTCTTTTCAATAATATCCGTTCTGATAAAAAGATTATCAAATGTGAAACCGGCTTCAAATAGGCAGGTTTTTTCTTTGGTAAATGCATCTTTCGTTATTTGGACAGCCTTATCATAATCCCAGTTTTCGGCATCTACAAATTCACCTTCAGGATAGGAAAGCCTAGCCAATGCTTCGACCTGAAAACCGCCTTTTGCCAACGCTTCCAAAAAAGAATCTTCTAATTTTTTATTGGCATAAAGTGGATTACCAGTAAAATAGAGTTTGTTCGGACATTCGAGCCCGAGTTTAAAACGGGATTTGGTGAGGGGTTTCATAAAGCAAAAAGAGGTGCTTACTGGGTATATTTATCAAATAGCTCTCTTTCTTCGTCGCTCATAATCATCGGCCCAAGTTTTGTAAAAGTTCGTTTAGTACCGTCAAAATATTCTACAGTTACGCTGTTAAGTGTGCCTGAATAGAATGAATTATCCGTCCAGATTGTTTCAAAATTCCAGGACGCCGATCCATTAACTTCTACAGGGCCTACGCCTCGTAAAGTTCGGTTGTAATCGCCGCGCAATGTTGGGATTTTGTCTTTCACTTCGTTGAAACCAGAAACATTTAAAGAAATATATTTTATCCTCTTTTTTGAAGTATTCAACACCTCTACACTAAAACCAATAAAAGAATACTCACTGGGAAATGAAAAATCATAGATTACCAGTGGATTTTTCAGCGTTGCATCAATACTTTGTCTTAAAGGCTGCTCATCTTCAAATTTTCGGTCTAATTCCTTTTGTGCCTGATAATCCGATAAAAGTTGCGTTAAATAATTTTTATATGCTGCTTTTTCATAGGGGGAAAGTTCCGCCATAAAGCGCATAATACTCTCGATGCTTAAGTTTGTATTATTTATCCTAATATCTTTTGTAGGAATGTAATACGAATCCTTCCCGTTATAAACCTTGAATATAAAATTGCGCTCCCCATTATTTTGACACAGTATATATTCCTCAACCAAGAAAACACCTTTACCTAAGATACCATCTTTTGGATTTTTTTGGTCTGATAAAGTGCAGTTTTCGAATTTCGATGCTAAGGGCATATTTATCCGGGTAGAATCTAAACCAACCATAAACCACTTCATTTTAAGGGAATCCAGCTCCTGACCGTTGCAAAATATTAAAACTACGAATGCGAAAAAGAGATAAATTTTCTTCATAATATCATTTTTATTCAATTAGAAACTTCTTTCTTCACACCCCAAACTTCATCTATCCTGTCTTTTATTTTCTGTTCGAAAATTTCGATGAGTTTTTTATTGGCATCTACTATTTTCTGTTCCTCTTCAATTGCATAAATTATTTGTTCCTGAGTTTCAAGAGGTGGAAGAGGGATTTGGGTTTCTTGAATTAAATTATTGTACAACCGTGAAATAACACCCCCTTGCGTTGGAATCCATTTAATTGATTGAAAAATTATATTTAAAAACCTATTTTTAACTTTAGTTTCATCATTTTCAATCCATACAATATTTGAATCTTGAAAATAAGATGGCTTTCCATCAAATACTACTGTTTTGCCAATAGTACCTGACGTTGATATAAGAATATCTCCTCTTTTTGGATAAGCAAATTTTGCTTTATACTTATTGAAAAGTTCTTCAGTAATAAATGCGTCTGCAACTTTACCAAAAGTTCCTATTTTATAAAAAGGAATATCTCCAGTATCTGAAGTTTCATCTTTAAAAACTCTTTTACACATACATACTTTTCCGACTTCCCCCAACGCCACCATCTCCCAGTCTGGATTTATTTTTATAGTAGGTTTGTAGTTTTCCACTACTTGTTTTGCACCGTCTATTATTTTTTGATAGCCTTCAATTTCTGCAACAATTTCTTTTTGGATTTCTAACGGTGGAAGGGGGATTTCTATCTCCCTAATTTCGAGACTAATACCTCCAATGATCCCACCGATATATCTCTGTAACCTTCTATAAAATTCATTTGACTTTATTATATAGTAAAATAAAAATGGAATATAATTTTCGGGGAATGCTCTTAAAATAAAAACGTGCTCATTTATTGCCGCATTTTGAAATTGACCTGAATAAAATCCGGTTTTTCCTGTAGTAGCTCCATCTTTTACAAGAAGAATATCATTTTTTTGAAGTATGCCCTTTCTCATTTGTTTAAAATGATCTAACGATATATACTTCATTTTGTCGAGTTTAATTGTCCCTTCAGCAGAAATTTGCTCTCCTCCAATGCTGGGAATCCCTTCTTTTAACGCCCCACCTTTCTGCCTAGAACCACTTTCTATGATGCAAATTTTAGATAAAGGCACTAATGGAAATTCGATATTTTGTGCAGAAATTTTTTCAAAATACCTTTCCGCACTTAAAGAAATATCATTGCTTTCCAATATTCTCGTTTTTTCTGTAAGGCTGATATTTTCCCAGTCGAAAATATACTCTTCTCCTTTGGAAATTGAATCTCGGTAATTCTGTATGGTTTCCAGTGCTTTCGGCAGGTCGTTTTTATCAATCGGTCTGCGCTGTGCGCCGAGGTCAAAACCATCGTTGTTTATTTTTAGGAAAATAATTTTGTCGGTTTTCTTCGCCAGGCGTTTGTCCAAAATGAGGACAGAAGTTTTCACGCCGCTGTACGGCTGAAATACGCCCGCCGGCAGACTAATGACTGCCAGAAGGGATTCGTTTACCAAGAGTTTCCGCAGTTCTTTATAGGCTTTATTGGTAGTTGCCACGATACCGTTCGGTACTACAATGGCCGCCTTGCCGGAAACAGGATTGATGTGTTCGGCGATATAATCCGTAAAAAGTACTTCAGCCTTGTTCGCCTGCACAGAGAAACGGTTGTGTGGACGGATACCGCCTTTCGGCGTCATAAATGGCGGATTGGCAAGGATGATGTCAAAATATTCGTCCCACTTCTCTTCGCTGGTAAGCGTGTCGTATTCCTGTATGTTCGGATTGGGGAAGCCGTGCAGATACATATTCACCAAACTCAGGCGCACCATGTCGGGCGAAATATCGTAACCGGTAAACTGCGTCATCAGCTTCGTACGCTCATCGGGCGTGAGTAGATCTCCAAGGGAGTTTTTAGTATTTTGTTTCAGGATATGTTTGTAGGAAGAAATCAGGAAGCCGGCAGTTCCACAGGCGGGATCGGCAATGGTTTCACCTTTCTTGGGATCCAGAATTTCCACCATAAAATCGATAATGTGGCGCGGCGTACGGAACTGTCCCGCATCGCCCTGGCTTCCCAAAACAGACAAAAGATATTCGAAAGCATCGCCCAGTGTTTCGCTATGATCATAATGAAAGTCGTTGATGGTTTTCAGAAAAAGTTTTAGCGTTTGCGGATCCCGAAAAGGCAGATACGCATTTTTGAAAATATCCCGGAACAGCTGCGGGAGATTGGGATTGAAGGCAAAGCTGCTGATGGCATCTGCATAGAGGTTCAGGGTTTCCTGCCCTGAAAGTTTCAGATCGAAAAGTTTGGTCCAGGCAAATTTTTCATAATCTCCGGTAAAGAACGAGCGGTTACCGCCGTATTCCACGGCCTGATTATCCATATCGTCCATAAATTTGTAGATCATGGCCATGGTGATCATCTCCACCTGGCTTTTAGGATCGGGTACTTTTCCGACCAATATATCACGAGCCGAATCTAAACGGCGTTTTGTTTGGGTGTCAAGCATTATTAAAATTAAAAATCATAAAAATTTAGATTCAAGGTTACGCCATAAATCTGTTAATTGAAACATGGTCCTTGATGTATTCCGGGATAATGGTGCGGAGTTCCGGCGTCAGTTTTTTGAAAGTGGTGCCATTGGGGTTAGTATTCAGCAAGGCAAAGTTTTTATTTTCGATAATCTCCCGGAACTGCGCGTCTGTGATATAACTTTTAAAGTAATTCTTGGCAAAATCGAAATAGGCTTCATCCGGTAGATAAAGCGAATCAAACTTTTCAAATTCTTCCTCTAGAAGTTCATCTTTGCTTTTGAAATAGGGAATGTAGCCAAACATTTTTTCAATGATTTCACGCAAACTCAATCTGCGGTCTACTTTTGCGGCATCCCGCAGCTTCTGCAGATTGTAATATTCGTTTGGCTTTTCGAAAATATTATCTACTATATATTTTTCAATGGCATCTAAATCTTTTTCCTGCACCATTTTTTGAATTTCTTTGTCTTCTTTCACCACATCTTCGAAACGGTCGAAATACATCCGGTCGATTTTCATACCGTCCAGACCAATCTGGTTTTCCTTCATGGTTTTCAAAGGATCAAGTGCAGTGTATTCAAAATCATTATCCGACACAATTCCGCCACCGCCGCCTTCTCCCAAACCGGCATTTACTGGCGGAAGTTTCAGAATTTCGTCGTAATTGAACTTCTCCTCAAAATACTCACAGTTTGCGAAGAAATCAAATAACTTGAAAGCCTTCTTATCCGGATTCTGAACGAGTTTCTTTTGCTGGTCATCCTTCAATTCTTTCGTAAAATTGTGCTTTCGCGTTCCCCTTCCTTTTATCTGGATAAAATCTGTGGGGGAATAAATCGGTCTCATCAAAACTACATTCAAAATATCGGGGCAATCATAACCCGTAGTCATCATCCCAACCGTTACACAAACCCGTGTTTTGCTTGTTTTGTATAATGGATTAAAATTTCCACTACCGCTGAGTTTATTGTTTTTAAAATTCAACGTAAAATTTTGTGCATCTGGAATAACTGAAGTAACCTGCAAGGCAAAATCTGAACTGTATTTTTCCGGAAACAATTCCATCGCCATTTTATTTAGCAGCTGCACAATTTTTGCAGCGTGGTTTTGGCTTACCGTAAAAACAATGGTCTTGCCTATTTCCCCGGTTATCGGATCGCGTAAGGCATTCTCGAGAAAAGTCTTGCAAAAGATAATGTTGGTATTATCACTGAAAAATTTCTTTTCAAAATCTCTCTGAGAGTATGAGGCATCCACACTCTCGCCATTTTCATCGGTGGTGGAGACGCTGTATCCCTCATCTGAAAGCAGTTGCGTGGTTACCTCCGTTCTTGCATCCACTACGATTGGGTTAATTAAATACCCGTCTTTTACACCATGGAGCAAACTGTACTGAAATGTTGGCTTTCCGTCTTCACAACCGAATGTGGTATAAGTATCAAGCAGCATCCTTCTCTCCAGTTCGCGTGGATCCTTCTGTTCAAGTGCATCCGCATCTATTTTTTTCAGATAATCTTTAGGTGTAGCGGTAAGGCCGAGCTTGTACCCCACAAAATATTCAAAAACAGCCCTGCTGTTTCCACCAATACTGCGGTGGGCTTCGTCTGAAATAACAAGATCAAAATCAGTCGGCGCAAATAATCGTTTGTATTTATTGTTTGCTAAAAGTGTCTGTACGGTGGATATGACGATTTCGCTTTTCCGCCAATCCTCCCGATTGTCCTTATAAATACAAACCGAAAAATCAATTTTTAAATAATCTTTAAAATCTTTTTCTGCCTGCTGCTCGAGCTCAATGCGATCTACTAAAAACAACACCCGTGAAGCATTACGGGTTTTAAGGAATAATTTTATTGCTGCCGCACTGGTAAGTGTTTTCCCCGTTCCGGTCGCCATTTCAAAAAGAAAACGGTCTTTACCATTTTTCACTTCCTCCTGAATTCTTTGAATCGCCCGCAATTGATACGGTCGGAGAAACCTTAACCCAGTGTCGAAAATGAATTGATTTTTTGATTTTTCATCTGTCCACCGCGGATCTTTATCGTAATCAGGATTCTGGGTTTTTGCAATAAAATCATCTTTTACTTCTTCATTTACCAGATCTGAGGGATTAGGCTTAAATTCCTGATAACTTTCTATGGTTTCAGGCGTAGGGAATCGGGAGATAATATTGGGATTTCCTCTTTTCAGATCCCACAGGTAATGCTGGTTACCATTGGTGAGAATTACGAATCTACAGTTTTGGGCATTAGCATATTTTCGTGCTTGCTCCTTTGCAAATAGCGGGTTTATACTTTCTTTTTTCGCTTCCAGAACAATCAGAGGAAATCCTTTTTCATCTAGTAAGAGATAATCTATATAACCCTTGCTGGTTTGATCAAAATCTTCACCTAAATCATTTAATAGTTTTTCAGTTATCTTAATATTGTTTTCAAGAACGATATTTGCTTTTCCCTTTTCATCATCAAAAAAGCGCCAACCGCTCTCTTCCAATAATCTGTTTATCTTTATCCGTGCCTTTGCTTCTTTAGACATATCTCAATTCTTTGTAGAGTTTAATAGATCTTTTATATCCACATCCAACAGTTTCGCAATTTCAAGTAAAGTTTCCATCGAAGGTTGAATATCATTTGTAACCCACCTCGAAACGGTTGTCTCAGATTTATTTAGTTGATTAGCAAGCCATTTATTTGTTCTTTGCTTATCCGCCAAAACAGCTTTCAATCTGTTAATTGGTGTTTGCTGCATAAAAATTTACATTTTATGTAAAAATATAGAAATATTTCGTATACACCCAATTTTTTCATTCCGAACTCTAATAAACATAATATATTCACCTACTCTCATACCCCTCCTTAAACTTCAAGAACTTTTCTGCATCCTTTCGGTTTTTCTGCATCCATTTGTTTATCAGCGTGGTATTGTGTTCCAGCTGTTTTACTTGCTCGGTTTCATAAATCGCCTTGTTTTCATTCTTGATCTCCTTGAGGATTTCCTCTCGAACCTCGGTCTTAGTTCGGACGCTCTCTCGGTACCAGTTTTTTCCGAGATAAACAGTTGCTGATAAAATAAAAAATGCAACCAGCAATATAGTCAGGATTCCGAAAAACCAATATTTAACTGTATCTGATTTCTGATGGAATTTTTCAAGATGCTTTATAGCGTCCGGAGATAATTCTGCCACAATATTGTTGGGGAGGGATTTAAGCAATTCCTGCCGTTTAAGATTTTCTTCATGTGCCAGTGCCTGGATTTTCTTCACATCCTCCTTGATGTCGCAGTACATGTGGAAAATCGCCTTCCCCGAAATTTCTACCGTCTTATTACTTTCTATGACGCGGTGCAAAAGTT